>NZ_JBYHFQ010000003.1:0-224742 GCF_057669665.1 Sporosarcina sp. Y1004
GTTAATCCAGGCTCATGGCCAGAGGCATCCCCAAAGCGCCAAGCGATCTATAATCCATACTCTGAATTACAACTCACTCTCAATAATGTGCACCTAGAGCGGCTCAGCAGACTCTACAGGGTTTTTTATTCAACATATAGAGTACCCATCATTTCCACTTCGTATGAAATGCCCCTTTTTCATCAATACGCTCATACGTGTGTGCACCAAAATAATCACGTTGCGCTTGAAGTAAGTTCGCATTTGATTGACCCGTTCGATAGCTGTCATAATACGTAAGCGAAGCACTTAGTGATGGGAACGACATTCCTGACATGACGCTCTCCGCTAAAACTTTCCTCAAACCTGTTTGATATTCTTTCGTTTTTTTCACAAAGTATGGGGCAACCAATAAATTAGCAATTCCCGCCTGTGCATCCTCATAAGCTTCGCTGATTGTGTTTAAAAATTCAGCGCGTATAATACAGCCGCCGCGGAAAATTAGAGCGATGTCTTTTAATGGCAAATTCCAATCATTCAGTTCTGAAGTCTTTTTGTATTGCGTAAACCCTTGCGCATACGCACAAATTTTCCCCATATACAAAGCTTGGCGTACATTTTCAACCCACACTTCTTTATCCAACTCTTCATTTCCTTGTGCTGGGCCTGCTAACGCACTTTCGGCATACACTCGTTCCTCTTTTGAATGGGATAGATAGCGCGCGAATAGCGATTCCGTAATAATTGATACGGGAATCCCATTATCGATTGCTTGTATACTCGTCCACTTTCCTGTCCCATTTTGGCCTGTTTTATCAAGAATCATGTCGACAAGCGGCAATCCTGTTTTGGCATCTTTTTTCCTTAGTATATCTGCAGTGATTTCAATTAAATAACTTTTTAATTCTCCTTGATTCCACGTTTCGAAAATGTCTGCGATTTCATCTAACGGAAGCTGTAGTCGTCTTCTTAAAAACGTATATGCCTCAGCAATGAGTTGCATATCCGCATACTCAATCCCGTTGTGCACCATTTTCACAAAATGGCCTGCCCCTTTTGGACCGATGTAAACGCAGCAAGGGTCCCCTTCCACTTGGGCAGCAATTTTGGTTAGAATCGGTGCCACTTTTTCATATACTTCTTCGATGCCACCAGGCATAAGTGATGGACCTTTTAAAGCCCCTTCTTCCCCGCCGGAAACACCGATTCCTAAATAGTCGATTCCAATGGCCTTTAATTCATCAAATCTGCGTGCTGTGTCCATATAATTTGAATTGCCGCCGTCCATGATGATATCGCCTGAATCTAACAGTGGAATCAGTGAAGAAATGACTGTATCGACCACTTTACCCGCTGTCACCATTAGAAAGATTTTTCGTGGCGATTGTAGAGATTGTACAAAATGCTGAAGCTCATAATAGGGATGAATTTGTTCGTTTTCACTTTTTTGTATAAGTTGATCTGTTAAATCCCTAGTGTAATTATAAACCGCTACATCTTCACCTTTGCTTGCCATGTTTAACGCGATACTGCTGCCCATCACGCCAAGACCCATAACGCCAATTGTATGATTCATCAATTTTCGACTCCTTATTTATCAAGTTTCGGTAAGTTTCTTTGATAATTCGCGATACTTTCATATTCATTTCCTAAAACCCTAGAGACATTAATGAATATCGGTAAAAGCTTCACGTATTCTTCTACAGCAGATTCTACTGGTGTGTGACGATTTGTACTGCCTATCATGTCAGATACAACGTCAAATGAATCGATTTTACCTGTTGCAAATAATCCTAAGATACAAGCGCCCAGACATGAGCTTTCATAACTTTCTGGAACAATCACTTCCATGTCAAATATATCTGCCATCATTTGGCGCCATGTAGCTGATCTTGCGAAGCCTCCTGTAGCTTGAATTTTCGTTACAGGTTCGTCCATAACTTCTAGTAAGGCTAAAAATACGGTGTATAGATTGTATAAAACGCCTTCGAGAGCTGCACGTATCATATGCTCTTTCTTATGCGACATCGTTAGTCCAAAAAATGAGCCTCGCACATCTGGATTCCATAAGGGTGCACGTTCGCCAGCTAGATAAGGATGAAATAACAACCCATCCGATCCTGGTCTGACTCGTTCGGCAATCTTGGTTAACACTTCGTACGGATCAATGCCAAGCCTTTTTGCGGTTTCTACTTCTGATGCTGCAAATTCATCTCTAATCCAACGAAGAATCATTCCGCCATTGTTGACTGGCCCACCAATTACCCAGTGTTTTTCCGTAAGCGCATAACAGAATATCCGACCTTTGTCGTCTGTTTGAGGCCGATCAATAACTGTTCGGATCGCGCCGCTCGTACCGATTGTCACTGCGACTTCTCCCTTACCGATTGCATTCACACCTATATTGGAGAGCACTCCATCACTTGCGCCAATGACGAAAGGGGTTTGTGGATTAATGCCCATTTTTCTTGCTATTTCATAATTACAGTTGTTAAAAATCTCAGTAGTCGGGACTAGTTTAGATAACTGCTCCCGCGTGACACCCGCGATTTCCAATGCTTCTTCGTCCCAATCGAGTGCGAGAAGATTCATCATACCCATAGCAGAAGCTAATGAATGATCCACAACATAGCGATTAAAGAACTTTTTAAAGATGTATTCCTTTATGCCAATGTACTTTTTAGCTTTAACCGCAATTTCTGGACGATCATGTACAATCCAAGCAATTTTACTTAACGGGGACATTGGATGAATCGGTGTGCCCGTCCGTTTGTAAACTTCATGACCATTTAGTTCTTCTTTTATTTTCCGTGTCCACGCTTCACTTCGATTATCCGCCCAAGTGATACATTGCGTCAGTGGTTGATCATTTTGATCCATCGCAATCACGCTATGCATCGCGCTGCTGAATGAAATGAACAATAATTTTTCCGGAGGGATGTGGGAATGTTTCATTATAGTTGAGATTGCCTTCAACACGGCTTGATAGATTTCTTCCGGATCTTGTTCTGCTGTCGAGATATCTGGCGTGTGGAGTGGATAACCGATATTCTCTGTTTGGATGATGTCACCTTTTTCGGTGAATAAAACCGCTTTCGTACTTGTCGTACCTATATCTATACCTAACATATAATTCGTCATTTTCTTTGCTCCCTTCCTTTGGTGAGCAATTGTTGCGACATCCAAAGGTCTTCTACTTCGTTTTGAACATTATCGAAGTTTTGATGCAATGCTTGAATCATGATAGCTCTGTCTTTTGTATGTATGGCTTCTATATAAAGCGCATGATTTGTTAAAATACGTGAAAAATCATCGTCTTTTTCGCTTAATCGCGCCCGCATCGATAAAAGAATTAAGCTTTCCATCACAGGTTTCGTATTATTCCAAATCAGCTGGATATAGGAATGGTTGATTGAACGAATAATCGTTTCATGGAAGAGTACATCTTGATAGGAGAACTCATCCGCATCTTTGTATTTAATGGCAACTTCCATCATTTCGAGTATTTTACTTAAGTCACTTACCAATTCACTTGTGTCTATTTGTGCTATCCGTTCATAAACGAACGTTTCTATGAGCAAACGAACATCATAAAATTCCTTAATGTCTCGCTCTGACAAACCAACTACAACCGCACCCATTCTTTCCAATCGTATAATGTTTTCAGAAGCCAATATCTTTAGGGCTTCGCGGATTGGAGATCGACTTACTTCAAATTCTAATGCCAACTTGTTTTCTGATAAAACGGTCCCCTTTTCAATTATGCCCGAAATAATCCGCATGCGAAGTTCACATGCTAAACGGACGCCTGTAGAAGCGCTCGTATTCCATTTTACAGGGTATAGAGTCTCTTGGGATTCACTCATCATTTCACTTCCTTGCTAGAAATTCCACATACTTGTATACAAGTATGATAGTATACATATAAGGATATGTAAACGTCTTTGCCTTATTTTAAAACAATATACTCTAAGTACTTTTTAGAGCTATTTTTATAAAGCTGTTTCAATAATTGTTGTCATTAACTCCGTACCCGTATACAGAGACAGAAATTCATCCTCATAAAAAACTGCCCGCATAAGTCGAAGTATTTCCAACTCACGGGGCAGTCCTTTATGAACTTAAAATATTTGATTATCAGTTAAACAAATAGGCTTAGAAGTAAAACGAAACCAAGTCCAGTTACTGAGATAACCGTTTCTAGCACTGTCCATGTTGCAAATGTCTCCTTCATCGTTAAACCAAATGACTCTTTAACAATCCAGAAACCAGTATCGTTAACGTGTGAGGCGATGATACTACCCGCACCTGTTGCTAATACCATTAGTTCCAAATTGACATCCGTGCCCGCCATCATTGGAATAACAAGTCCAGCTGTGGTTAGTGCCGCAACTGTTGCTGATCCTTGTGCAATTCTAATAACTGCAGCGATAAGCCAAGCTAATACTAGCGGTGAAATTGCACTACCTTCAAAGAGGACCGCGACATAATCACCAACGCCTCCATTGATCAAGACTTGCTTAAGTGCTCCACCGGCACCAAGAATCAGTAACATCATACCGATTGCCCGAACCGCAGTTTCTGCAGATTCCATAAGATCTTTCATTGGAATTTTCCGTGCGATACCCATTGTGTAGATTGCCAGTAATACTGACAGCAACATAACTGTAGTCGGAGATCCAATCATAGTCACTAGATCAAAAAACACGTTTGCAGTTCCACTTTCATCTTGTACTAATTTAACGATTGTTGAAAATGCCATTAAAATAACTGGGAATAGCGCTGTGAATGCACTGATTCCAAATCCTGGTGTATCTTCTAGTTTAAATTGTTTTGTTTCACCGATTGAAGCGATACTACCGCTTGTACTATCTTTACTAAAAGCATTTGGTACAAACTTCTTCGCGAATTTTGTAAATATCGGACCTGCAATTATGACGATTGGAATTGCAATGATAAAACCATAAAGCAAGACCAATCCTACGTTTGCTCCGAACTCATTGGAAATAACTGTAGGACCTGGATGTGGCGGTAAAAATGCATGTGTTGCTGAAAGTGCTGCCGCCATGGGAAGACCTAAGTATAGAAATGGTACATTTATTTGTTTTGAAATTTGATAAACGATAGGTATTAATAGCACAAGGCCAACTTCAAAGAACAACGCAATTCCTAGGATGAAGGAAGCGGTAACAACAGCCCATTGAATATACTTCAATCCGAATTTATCAATCAATGTCATTGCAATACGTTGAGCACCGCCTGAATCGGCGATAAGTTTACCGAGGATTGCCCCTAACCCGAAGACTAACGCAATACTACCTAACGTTCCCCCCATACCACTTTCAATTGATTTTACAATCTCATTGATTGGCATACCTAATGCTAAAGCAATTAGGAATGAAACAACTACCAATGAAATAAATGTATTTACATTAAATTTCATGATTAAAATGAGTAAAACTATAATCCCTAATGCGACAATTAATAATGGCATAATTTTCTCCCTCTGATAAGTATAGAATTTTTCCAAACAATGTTTGTACTATTCTATAGTTGATCTCTTTTATTGGTTGATATAGCTATCTGTGCTTTTAATTATGATTCCATGAAGTAAACCGATTTATCTACCTAAGTTAATACTTCTTGCAAATTAAATCAACTAGATCCTCTTGCCATTAACGTTGGTTGTAACCGATGGATCTCCGGTTCCCCTTGTTCTTTTTCATTTATTTGCTCCATGAGTAATTTGACAGCCAGATTAGCCATTTCAATCATCGGTTGTGAAATGGTTGTGATTGAAGGCGTGTAAAAACTGGCAAATGGTACGTCATCTATCCCGATAACAGCTACATCTTGTGGAATTTTTAAATGATGCTGTTTTATGAATTTCAATACTTCCATGAGTACGAAATCATTTCCTGCTAATATTGCCTCAGGTGGTGCTTCAAGCTCGAACAATTCTTCGAGTGCTGAAGAAATTGCATCCGAGTCAGCAGTCTTCACATAATCTGTGTTAATATTCAATTGATGATGCGCTAGCGCACTTTTATATCCTTGAATACGTTCAATCCGAGGACTTATATTTCTAATAATTGACGTAGTGACAATGGCGATTTTGTCGTAACCGCTTTCAACGAATTGACTTACAGCCAATTCCGCCGCTTTTTCATTATCGAGCAAAACAGTTTCAATCCCTAAATCAGGGATTGTTCTGTCCATAAAAACAAGTGGAAAACCGGACTTTTTCATCCTCTTATACAAGTCGATATTTCCGCCTGTTGGAAATATAATAATTCCATCCACTTGCTTTGCCAAAAGCATATCGATATATTCTTTTTCCTTATCTGGTTCATCATCCGCATTACAGACGATGATATGAAAACCATTTTCATAGAACTTGTTTTCAATCGCACGGATAATATGAGTTGAGAACGAGTGAAGAATATTAGCGACAATGACCCCCACAGTAAATGTAGATTTCTGTGTTAGACTGCGCGCGACACTGTTCGGGCGATAATCCAATTCTTCGACTGCGACTTCTATTCGTTCTCTTGTAAGCTCACTCATATACTCATAGCGTTTATTTAAAAATTGAGAAACTGTACTTTTAGATACCCCTGCTAATTTTGCTACATCTGCTATTGTAATATTCTTCAATTTATCCAACTCCATTTTCTAACTACACACCATTATACACCGGAGTAGGCCATGAAGCCTCCATCTATTTGAATTGTTGTGCCTGTAACAAAACCGGAACACGATTCATCAACCAGAAACAGTAATGCGCCAAGCAAATCTTCAGGTTTACCGAATCGTTTCATCGGTGTAGCTGCAATAATTTTACTTGAACGTGCAGTATGGCTACCGTCTTCATTGAGTAGCAAGTCACGATTCTGGGTTGTTAGGAAAAAACCAGGTGCAATCGCGTTTACTCTCAATCCAGTTTCCGCAAAGTGGACAGACAGCCACATCGTAAAGTTATTAATGGATGCTTTTGCTGCACTGTACGCTGGCACTTTCGTCAACGGGGTATATGAACTCATTGATGACAGATTGACGATTGAAGGTGTTTCTGATTTCAATAGTTCTTTTCCGAATACTTGTGTTGCTAGGAACGTACCCGTGAAATTTGTAGCAAATACATTCGTAAAGCCTGACTCATCCAAGTCGAAAAAAGATTGTCCTTCCGAATGTTCATCATAGCTCTCCGGATCGGTTACAGCATCGGGATGATTGCCACCCGCTCCGTTAATGAGAATGTCAATACGACCAAAATGTTCCACGATTTTCGATTTTGCCTGTTCCAGAGACGTTCTGTCTAATACATCCGCTTCCACTGCAAGCGCTATGCCACCAGCTTGTTGAATGCTGTCAACGACTTCCTGTCCTGTTTCGACATTGCGATTCAAAATCGCCACTTTAACGCCTTGGCGCGCTAATTCACGCGCCATTTCTGAACATAAAACTCCACTTCCACCTGTAATAACGGCTACCCGTCCATTGAGTAAGTCATGAATTGGAATCATGATTCACCATTCGCTGTTTTCGTTTCATATGCGTCCCATAATCCGAGCAAATACATGATGCCTAAAGCACGGTCATACAACCCGTAACCCGGTCGGCAAACTTCTCCCCAAATATGGCGGCCATGATCCGGTCTGACGTATCCGTCGTAGTTTTGCTTATGCAACTCTTCTACAACACCTTTGACGTCAATTGATCCATCTTGCGTATAATGAGATGTTTCTACGAAATCACCGTTGTCATAAATTTTCACATTACGGATATGCGAGAATGGAGCACGTGATGCGTATTTTTTCGCGACTTGAACCATATCGTTCTCCGGATTTGCGCCCATTGAGCCCGTACACATTGTAAATGCGTTTGACTCGGAGTCAGAAATGGCAATCAGTCTTTCGTAACTTTCTGGACCTGTCATAATGCGTGGCAGACCGAAAATCGACCAAGGTGGATCATCCGGGTGAATCGCCATTTTTATGCCGCAAGCTTCTGCAACGGGTAAGATTTCTTTTAAGAAAATCTCAAGATTTCCCCATAGTTGCTCTTCGTCCACTTGTTTGTAAGCTTCGAAAAGTTCATTAATCTTATCTAATTTCTCCGGTTCCCATCCAGGAAGCGTCAAATCGGAAGCTTCACTTACAGTACGGATCAATTCTTTCGGATCAAGCCCGTCCACTTTTGCTTTTTCATAGAATAACGCAGTAGATCCATCTTCTAATGGATGGAACATTTCCGTACGCGTCCAGTCAAATATAGGCATGAAGTTATAACAGATGACTTTAACGCCAAATTCTGAAAGATTGCGGATCGTCTCTTTATAGTTTTCAATGTATTTATCGCGATCTTCATTGCCAATTTTGATGGCTTCATGGACGTTTACACTTTCAACGACGTCCGCGTGAAAACCGAATGATTTAATATAATCGACTTCTTCTTTTATGTCTTCTTTTTTCCAAACTTCTCCAGCAGGCACTTGGTGCAACGCCCATACGATACCTTTTGTTCCAGGGATCTGTCTGATGTGATCGAGTGTGACCGTGTCATTGTCTCTTCCGTACCAACGAAATGTGATATTCATCATGCCACTCCTTTTATTGTGCAATTTTGTTTATATATTCTTTACTCAGTTCCACTACTGCTTCGTACCCGCCCGATTTGTATGCTTTGTTCAAATCGCTGCCAATCCCCACAGCTACTGCGCCTGCTGCAAGCCAATCATTCATATTATCCAGACCGATGCCACCTGTTGGCATAATCTTCACTTGCGGCAATGGTCCGTTCACCGATTTGATAAATGAAGGGTCAAAGCCGTTTGCTGGGAATAGTTTCAATACATCACAACCAGATTCAAGCGCTTTTACCATTTCACGGATTGTCATACAACCTGGGAAATACGGAATGCCGTAGCGGTTGCAAATGCGTGCAACATCCTCATTAAAGTGAGGACTGACGACAAACTTTGCACCGGCTAAAATGGCATGACGCGCAGTTTCAGGGTCTAACACTGTTCCTGCCCCTAAAAGCATGTCTTCATGCTGCAATTCCTCAAACACTTTTTGAACATTGGGCGTCGTATACGTCAATTCGATTGCCCGAATTCCGCCTTCAGCAGCCGCTTTTGACAACTGGATGGCTTCCTCAGCATCACTCCCGCGAATGACTGCTACGACCTTAGATGCCGCTATTTGTGCATGCGTCTCAAACTTTGACATGATTGTATAGCCTCCCTTAATCGAATACAATAACAGCTTTGCGAACTTTGTCTGGATTATTCTCAACAAAAGTAAATGCTTCTTGCACATCTTTAAGTGCAAAAGTATGTGTGATCAATCCGTCATGACGAAGTTTTCCTGCGTTTAAAAATTCAACAACTTTTGGCATTTGATTCGTTTGCAATCTAGATCCAACAATTGTGATTTCTTTTTTCGTAATTAATAATTGCGGAATTTGAGCTGGTCTTTCATCGAAACCAAGCACAACAACCGTTCCAGCAGGAGAAACAACTTCAATCCCCAGTTGAAATGTCATTGGTAGACAAACTGCATCGATGACGACGTTCGCCCCTTCGCCTTTTGTCCACTCTTTTACGCGTTCTTTCACATCTTCCGATCCTACTTGAACCGTAACATCCGCTCCACTTTCCCGCGCAAATGCCAGACGTTCCTCGCTCAAGTCCGACATCATAACAGATGCACCTTGTAGTTTGGCGAATTTCAGTATACATATACCAATCGGTCCCGCTCCTTGGATCAGAACCGTATCTCCTGGCCCCACTTGACCTCTCCAAGTTGCTTGAGCACCAATTGTGTATGGTTCTGCCATTACAGCTTCGTTCCAATCTAGCGTCGAATCGACTGCGTGGAGTTGCTTTTCAGGAAGAACGAAATACTCTCTCATTCCACCGTCTTCATGGACTCCGAACACCGACAACTGTTCACATACATTCGGACGCCCTTTACGACATGCGTAACATTCGCCGCAGTAGCTAATCGGTTCTACGACTATATGGTCCCCTACTTTGAGTGTTGTTACATCTGTTCCTATTTCCACCACTTCGCCCGTCACTTCATGGCCAACAACACGCGGCAATGTCGCAAGCGGATTCGTTCCGTGGTAAATATGCATATCCGATCCACAAATTCCGACGCGCTTCGTTTTCACCAGTACATCCGTTGCAGAAACGATTTTAGGTTGTTCGACTTCATTGATGACAAGGTCATGCGCTTTTCTGACTTGAACAGCTTTCATCTTGTTCACCTTACCTTTCGATACCTTTTTCTTGTCTGATGAATGGCAATAGCTCTTCCAAGTAAGGAAGTCCTTCATTGTCTCCGGATACTGTCGTAACAAGAGCCCCGACGCCATTTGCAAGTTCCAATCTTTCTTCTGGAGAGAACCCATTCAAATACGCATAAATATAACCTGCATCGTACCCGTCACCTGCACCTACTGTGTCCACAGGATTGACTTTAAATGCAGCCTTTTCATACCAAGTACCCTCTGTAAGAATTCTTGAACCGTTTGCACCGTCTTTTATCACAAATTGACTTATTTTAAAACGCTCTGCACAAGCGACCAGCGCTTCATCAGAAGATTCTCCAATAATCAATTCAATTTCATCAAGCCCAGTCAGTAGAATATCAACATACGGCAATACTTTCAATAATGTCGCTCTCGCCTCTTCAATAGTCCACATTTTCAACCGTAGATTCGGGTCGAATGACACCGGAATCCCAATTTCTTTTGCAGTTTTAAGCACTTGTATTACTATTTCGAAGTTTTTTGGATCTATCGATAAAAACACGCCCGTAAGATGGACCACATCAATACCTTCAAACATGTCTTTCGTAATATCTTCTGGTTTCATCGTCAGTATTGGTGACTGATGGCGGTAATAAAACGTCTT
Organism: Sporosarcina sp. Y1004; assembly: GCF_057669665.1. Classification (NCBI taxonomy): domain Bacteria; kingdom Bacillati; phylum Bacillota; class Bacilli; order Caryophanales; family Caryophanaceae; genus Sporosarcina; species Sporosarcina sp. Y1004. Next base: position 10,907 of record NZ_JBYHFQ010000003.1, read on the forward strand.
CCCTGAACCGTCTTCTTGGATTTCTTTAAAGTTCAACGAAGTAGGATACCCTTCCACCAGCTCGACATTAGACACATCGACACCTTCACCGCGTACAAAATTATAAATGACTCGTCCAAACTCGTCTTTCCCTAAACGGCTCACCCATTTTGATTTCAGGCCAAGGCGAGCACATCCAATTGCAAAATTCAATTCCGCCCCGCCTACTTTGCGAGAAAAATTTGATACAAATCGTAAAGGGCCTGTGTCGGCCGGATTCATTGTAATAAGACCATCACCAAGTGTCAAAACACTAAATTTTGAAGTCACGTAATTCCTCCTCTTCTACCATTTCTGGTAGTTATCATCCATACAATTAACTCTATAAATCGGTTTAGTAAAACGGTTTAGTAAATTATACAATGAAAAGGCTTTCACATTCAAGTATTAGTATTTAGTATTCGACTAAAAATTAAACATTCTTCTTTTACTATAGCTTGCGCGTCCTTTTAGGATCTGACATTAGGTCAATTTCGGATGAATACGCCCTTAGTGATTACCAAAGTTAACCAGCAGATAAATGGAACACACAAGGTGCTACATGTAGATTCGTTTTCGGATTGCTTTAGATTGAACAACTTCTATACCATTATCGAGTTTTTTTAATTAGTAGGGATGTGTCACTTTCTTATAGAGTAAAGCAGAGAATGCAGTATACGACGTACTAGAGTGCCCGAAATTTCATCTTCGGGCACTTATACTCTTTATAAAGAGTAATCTATACTTTTCTTTCAAAGCATCTGCATTTTTCACTTGGATATTGTAGGAACGCGACAGGCGATTAATCACAACAAGCTAACCGAAAAAGGTATTGCTAGAAGTGACGGAGTCACTTCTAGCAACACTTGCCCCACGGTTAAGGTGTAGTGATTAATTCGCCGAAAGCGGTTCGGAAATAATCATGTGAAAAATGGCGATTCTCAAACTTTTCTCGCCAACATTTAGTATACTAACATCTACTTCTTGCACTCTAAAATACTTTTTAAAGTTTTTTTAAAAAAAGAGGTTTAACTTAAATGTAGCCGGGTATAATTAGATTACAAGGCAGAACTTCCGGAGGATGAACCCGGTAGACGAGTAACCTACAGGTGATTCTAACGATGAACTGCACAGCCTTGGCGGGAAATTTGCTTTACTGGCGATGTTTCACTTTTTCAGAACCGAGTATGTGGGTTCCAAGTTAATGTGTTGACCAAGCAGTAAGCGTTATGTTTTTTGTTTAAAGTGCAATTAGATACTGACTTCAATAAAACAGATCGCTTACCGAACATCTTGCGACTGCATGGCCGAATGGCTAATTGAGTCAGACCCGTCAAACTGCACGGACGAGTTTTGCGTACTAATCGTCAGTAATAACAGTTTGTGTAATTAAAAAACTATCAAATTTTCCGAGTGCACCCCTTTTTATTAGGGAATGGAAAAAGCATGAACCTCTTAGTTTGAGGGTCATGCTTTTTCTTTGTAGGGACAAACAATAATCTACGAAATGATTGGTAAGACGCCGCTTTGTTGGTCCTTCTTTATAAGTAAAAGTGGTAATTCACATAATGTACTAGTGCCGCCGAATAATATTTAATCTTCCAAGTTTGCAACAGTAATAATTTCCATTACCTGCGTAACAAGCAATTAATGATTTTTTAAACTCACACGATAGTTTGTACCTAACACTAATTTATAAAATAATCTTTAGCTATTGGGCTAATAATGGCAAAATCCCCTCCATTTTGTATAGGCTTCTGCATGAGAATCGACCGGCTTGTAACGAGTATTGAATACTTAACCTGTTGCTTTACAAGAATGCCTCCTGCTTTCATACATATCTGAAGTCCTTTTGAATTTAAAGCGCTTTTAAATCTGAGTTCAACAATTCCTAACCGCTTTAATCCTCCCATTTAATTTTGTTAATTCTTTCTTAACTAAGTTATATGCAAACTCAATAACGGTATAGAACAACGGGACCTATCACTTAAGTTTATATGAGCGTTTCGCATTATCATTTGTGCCCCAATTCCATGTAGGATAAAATAGTCGATACCTATTTAATGCCGTTATTTTTTTAATTGATCAGGTTTCGCTTTTAAGAACGAGCAATTTTTCATCTTCACCATTCACAACTGAAAGCTCGGTTATCATTTTCCCCTCATTATCCGGAATTGTTAGCATGATGAAGATTAATGACGGGATAGCAAAAGCTATGTTTACCATGATCCCTGCAGATGCTGCCAATTCCATGTTACCGGTTGCTACGATTGCACCATAAACAGCTGTTGAAATCGCTATACCAAATGAAAAGCCAAGTGAGCTAGACATTTTATAAATACCTGAAGCAACGCCAACTTTATCCCCTGGAGTATTTACCACAGCGGTATCCATAGAAGGAGTTGCGTATAAACCAAGTCCAATACCTGAAAGCATGAAACCAAGGAAAACTGTGATTATATAAGCTGAGTCAGGTAAGAATGTTAACGCTGTTAAACTAATTCCAAGGGGAGTTATGATTGAAGCTGCAATCATTGGTTTTCTAGCCCCTATTTTTTGCATCATTTTCTCACCTACACGAATCATTATGAGCACAGCAACTAAGTTACCAATCGTTAATAAACCTGTTTGAAATGCTGTAAACCCTCTTGCCAATTGCACATACGTATTTGCAACCACAACTGTTCCACCGATCGCGCTTTGTAAAAAATTTGAGGTTACTGCTCCGGTATATGCTTTTGATTTGAATAAGGAAAATTCAATGAATTTACTCTTTTTCTTCATTTCAACTAGAAAGAATATAACGGTTCCAATTATAGTTACACTTATTAAAGCAATCGTAAGCGGACTCGTCCAACCAAACTCATGTCCACGTGTAATTGTTAAATTTAGTGCCAGCATAATGAAAATAAAGATGAGAAGGCCAGCAAAATCAAATTTTGAATGGCTTTTTTGTTCAGCTTTACTTTCTGGTATGTCTTTTAATAGGTACATCGCAATTAATGAGATAACAATGGATAGGACAAAAATATATCTCCACCCCAGATACGTAGCAATGGCACCACCTACTAAAGCACAAGCACTGGCTCCACCCCATGAACCGAATGACCAATAACTAAGCGCACGTTGCCTGTCTTCCCCATCAAAATATGATTTAACTAAAGCAATGGTTGCAGGCATAATACATGCTGCAGAAATACCCTGAATGATACGCCCAACGATTAAAAGTGGAGCATTTTGTGCTAGAACAAGGCATAAAGAGCCAATAATACTTAAAAGCAATCCTAAAAAAGTCAGTTTCTTACGCCCTGTTCTATCTGAAATTCCACCAGCAGCAACAATAAACATACCTGAAAATAAGGAAGTTATACTAATAGCGATATTTAGAGTTCCGAGTGATATACCTAAGTCTGCTTGAATTGCGGGAATTATATTTACCATTGACGAAGCAAACAACCAAAATGTGAGGACGGCCAATACGATTCCAATAATCATTTTATTTGAACCTTTCTTCCCTACCTCCATTGTAAACCTCCTATAATTTCGTCTTAGTCCTTATTTCCATACTTATCCGCGAAGATACCCTAAATTGTTTCTTCAGAAATAAAGCGCTTTCAACGACTTACTATGGAGAAATATTTAAATTCCATGTTTACCCACAATTTTCTTTATCCAGGTTTATCTTTTAAGGTTCACGACCTGCCTAATTCGTCAACGTTCTTACTGAAACGAGTTCACAATGCAAACTAATGATAGTTGAAATGGGTAAGCCTAGGAATCACCAAGTGGTAAATGCGGTCCGTGTTGTTCCGTTGACCCTACAGGTAAAATAAGTATTCTTTCCTTGGTACTAGCTTCGTATTCTATCCACGTCATTTGCTGTTCCTCTCCTATCCATAAGTTACTATTTGATGAAGACACCGCTTGGAGTGCTCACCTTAACTTGGCGGAACCTATCATGTCGGTATACTTCAAACCAATCCCTAGAAAATCCTCTACAGTACTATCCACCGCTTTCATTTCTAATTGCAGAATCCACTGAACTCCCTTCTTAACGGTATTGCAACCGCTCACAATACCTTTCCCAATTTATTTTCTACTTCTTAGAAACCTGGCTATATACGTTAAATACTCTGTATAAAAAAACTTAAGAAAATCCCATCTTTCTAGACTCGGTATAATGGGATTAGCACTTAACCATTCACAGACCAAAAGGATGCACATTTACTAACAGGATTAAATAAAGTTGATCGACCTATTCGGAAGAATCGGGTAATTTCACTTTGATTACAATTTCAGAATTTTCTGATTTATGGACCGCTTATTTATTAAGATACAGCTCGCTACCTCTTTTGACAATTGGAAGGTTGAGCTAATCTTTATTGGTAACAAAATACTTTTATATGCCCGATGCACAACAGAAAAAAGCACTATTTTAAAGCCTCAATACTCCGTCCCAAAAAGGTACCTTTGCAAGATCGCTTACGTAATTCATCAACAATAAATGTATCTAAATCGCATTATTCAACATAATACTGCGCCGGAATCTAATTACGCACTATTGACTCCTGATAGAGGGCCTCATTTATTAATGGTAAGTTAACACGCCGCTTTGTTAGACTCTTCTTCTAAGTGATAGTGGTGATTTACATAATGTACTAGTAACGCAAAATAATATTTAATCTTCTAAGTTTGCAATAGTGGTAATTTTCAGTACAATCATACTAAGGGGGAGAGTAAATGATCACCGTACAAGAATCATTAGGTTTGCCCGAATTACAAAAGATAATCGTCAGGTCCGGGCAAAGTGGGTTGGCTCGAAAAATTAGTTGGGCTCATGTAATTGATCATAATGATGTGGCACATTTTCTTGAAGGCCAAGAGCTTTTATTGTCATGTGGACAAGTGTGGCCAAAAGATAGAGAATTAGAAGAAAAATTTCTTAATTCATTACTAAGGCATCAAATCTCCGGTATTATACTTGCGACTGGCCGCTATTTAACACATTGTCCTCCTGCCCTATTAGAATTCGGAGAACAATACTCTATTCCCATTATGGAAGCACCATTTCAGGTACCTTTCGTACGGGTAACCCGTGCAATCCATCAGGAAATCATGGAACGCCAGTATAAAACTAGTGAATTAGTCCATCAGGTTCCTATAACTCTCTCGGAATTAATGCAAGTTGCAAAGGACAGTAAAGAAGTTTGCAAAATTCTAGCCTCCTTTCTCAAATGTACTGTTGTATTTACCGATGAAACAGATGAGGCATTGATAGTGGCGGGTCTAGAAAATGAACAACTAAACAAATTCACACCTAAAATGAAAGGTTTTACTAAACAATTAAAAAACGAGCATCCATATGGTGATAGAGCTATTAGCGTAACTGAACGAAATATAGAGGCGATTCAATTACAGACCGTCTCCCCTTATGTACTGGCGGTTCCTGTATTTATAGAAGGTAATGAATATGGAACGCTTTGGCTTCTAAACAATGACAATATCTTAGATGAGTATCACACACTTGCACTGGAACATTCAGCCCACATACTCATCAATCTTTACAGGCTTCAGCAAGAAGAAAACGTCAAACGTTGGCAATTGCAATCTGAGTTACTAGGATTACTCATCGAAAATTTGGAAACAGCTAGTCTTGTCATTGATAGGAAAATGCATGAAATAGGTCTAAAACAAACGGGACAATGGGTCGCTGGACTTATCCTTTCAGGCAATGATAAGTTAGCCGAACAAACTCTTTTGGAATTAGGATTAATTCGAGGGGTCTGTAACAATTGGTTCAAGAAACAAGAAGACATTAGTGGTTTCTGTGAAATATACAACAATCAAGTAGTGTTGTTGTTTTCTTCAGGCTTGGAGAATGCCGAATTAGACAAGCGTTTAGCAATTTTAAGTCAACAGATTGTGAAAATCAATGATCAACTTAGCCCTGTTATTCTAATAGGCGATGCGCAAACGGAACTGATATCCTACGAGTTAAGTTACAAGAGTGCACAAACCCTAGCTGCAATCGTTCAATTTAAAACGAATTCAGGCCATATTTTCTTTACCTCACATTTTCGTCGCGAGATTTTGCTCTATGGAAATATGAGCCCCGCCGAAGCACACAATCTTCTCAACAAATTGTTACCAGAGGCGTTGCGTTTTGAAAAAGATGAAGTCCTTTATGAAACGTTAACTTGTTTAGCATTGCATAGCTTTAACCGTGAAACAGTTGCAAAAACACTACACATTCATCGTAATACATTGCGCTATCGAATTAAAAAAATTGAAGAACTCCTTCAAGACAGTTTATCTTCACGCGATTGTCAATTCTGGATCCAAACAGCTCTAAATATCGAGCCACTTTCTAGACAATATAAATCCACCTAATTTCCAGTTAATTAAAACGTGCCTACACGTATTGCGCAGGCACGTTTTCTATTGGATTCTTTTACTTACAAATAACTAGGGGTAGCTACTACATTTTTGAAATATACAGCTTCTCCATCGCTTTCTCCATCGAAAATAACCGTCGTATTCGGAGAAAATACCAATACATCTCCAACTTCTCCCACATACCTATTCCCCTCTATATCACGAACAATCATTGTTCCACTCGTTACAACTTTTATTTCAATGAAATCAAAGTCTGCAGAATAGTCTTCCGAAGGTTGTAGTGCAAAGTAACCCATTGTCAATTCAGCCTTTTCAGTTGTAAGTGGAACATCAACAATTTGCCCTTTCAGATTCGGAGTTCCACGTAGCTCGCTCAATTCATTAAGTTTATATGTCCCCGCTTTTATTAATTGAATACCAGGCTTAGCACACAATAGTTTCACTTCATTTTTCGTTACTGTTTTTCTAGACATTCTATTACCCCCTAATTTTTTTTGAAAAGTAACATGCATGAAAATAATACGGTACTATTCTTTTTTCCCGCCAATGAAACTCTGTTGGTATGAAAATTCAGTTAACAGCTGATATAAAAATATAAAAGGCGGCATAGCTGTTCATTTATCAAAGCCAACGGACGAGTTCTACTTGTATCACTCTTGCTGTAATCGCTTACCGTGTCCCTATTTTACCGCTGTTTCCAACATAGGTTTTAAAGCCGGGCGATCGATTGAAAAAATGGATATATCATGCTCTGTTTCACCAGATACCGCCAACTGACTTAACACTTCTCCCACAACACTAGCAAATTTAAATCCATGTCCCGCAAAACCCGCTGCAATCGAAATATGTGGATGCTCCGGATGCTTATCGATGATAAAGTGTCCATCTGGCGTTCTGGAATACATACAAATTGCGCCTCTCTTAAGCTTTCCTGCTGCCTGTGGCATGAACTTTTCCAAGAATTCACGAATATGTCCTTCGTCATTCTCATCGGAGCCAAATTCACGATTCATCGTATCTGGATCAATTTTATCAATAAATTCATGTCTTCCAGCCTTTACGCCACATCCCCCGAAAGTTGGAAATCCATAATAGATTGCCTTTGATGTTTCAGTTGGAACTTCAACCATAAAGGTAGGAAATGCATTCGTATTATAAAGCGATTCTTCGGCTTCAAACCATGCTACTGGCTGACGCGTAGGCGTAATTGGTAGATTTAGGTTTAGGCTTTTGGCTATTTTCCCACTCCAAGCACCACCGCTAAGAATTAACTTGTCCGCAGTAAATGTTCCCTTATTTGTAATTACTTTGACGGAGTCGTTAAAAACTTCGATATCTTCAACAGGATTGTTTACTGAGAACTCGGCACCGTGATGTTCTGCCAGCTCCCGATAGGCTCTTATACAATTTTCACTGTATAAAAATCCCGAGTTATGTTCATGGAATGCAATATAGTCCTCAGGGACAGTTAGCCCCGGCCAACGTTCATTCATTTCTTTGCCCGTTAGGAGATCGATTTCCAGGTTATATTCTTTCCCACTGGCAATCGCTTCATCAATAAATGCAGATTCACCTTTAGGACCAAAACCGATTGAACCTACTCGTGAAAATATTTTGTGATGGGTAATCTTCTCAAGTTCATCCCATAGCTCCTGAGATCTAAGTGCAAGAGGGACATACTCTCTTCCCTCACCGTATGCATGGCGAATGATTCGTGTATCACCGTGGTGGCTACCCTGTGCATGGGGCGGGTCATGTGAATCTATCAGTAGAGTACTAACGCCTTGTTTCGCTAAAAAATAGCCTGCGGCCATTCCCATTGAACCTGCGCCTACAATAATTACTTCATAATTCTTCACCATAATAATACTCCTCTCAATATAAAATAGGTTTTGACATTCCTCATCGCAACCTCCATTGAAAAAATCCCTTTTACTAGGAGTGGACTAACTTTAAAATAGCCATTCAATCATGTAAAAGACATTTGTTTTTAGGTGTATAAACAGAACATTAGTGACATACCAAGGGCAGTCGAAACCATAATTCTGGCAGCGAAGCTGTCGGGCTTATGTCGAATGCATCCCCAAAATACAGAAGTGTTATTTAGGAAATCTTACTTGCTACCTAACCGCAACTTTATTATTAAGCCAAGAACACCCGTGACTTCAGTCGTGGGAGGTTCATTTCCAACTGCAATTGTTTTTCAATGACTAGTTTTGATAATTTCCTTGTTACTAACCATACCCATTTCCTCCTTTAAAAATATGGCTTTAAAGAACAAATTCCCCTATCAATCTTAGTGAAATTACAACATGGGATTGTGTAAGTTAAACATGATTTGATAGAATTCTGGTTACTGTCATAACTATGATGGAACGCATGCACATCAAATAACTTAATACTCTTCCACAAGTTCTAGGTTTGTGTTAAATCCCAATCGCCAAACCGTCGGAATAGTCAATCATTTGATTAGTCTTAGCATATATCAATTTATTGCAAGTAACAATTGGATACTAATGCTCAAGTTTCCTAGTAAGAACTAGAATTCATTGTGCATGAAGTACAAGTCATGAAGAAATAGGGAACAAAAAAACATGATCCGAGTAGGACCATGCTTTTTTTTGTAATAAACGACTTTCCTATTTTAATTTCTTATACCTTATACGCTCACGCTAGTTTTGCGAATAGTAGCCAGATATTTTATCTCTTTACTAGCATCGAATCGACCTTCCCACTTAGACATAACAACGACTGCCAATGCGTTACCGACTACATTGACAACTGTTCTTGCCATGTCTAGAATCCGATCGATTCCTGCGATGAAGGCAAGTCCTTCAAGTGGAATTCCTACAGTACCGAGTGTCGCAAGTAGAACTACGAAAGAAACGCCAGGTACACCCGCAATTCCTTTAGAGGTAACCATTAATACGATCATTAATGTAATTTGTTGCATAATGCTTAAATCGATTCCATACATTTGCGCAATGAAGATCGCTGCAAGCGCTTGGTAGAGTGTGGATCCATCCAAGTTAAATGAATAACCCGTTGGAATGACGAAGGACACAATGTCTTTCGGACACCCGAATTTCTCCATTTTCTCCATGACTTTCGGCAATACCGTTTCTGAACTAGACGTGGAGTACGCCAACAATAATTCATCTTTCAGTACTTTCATAAGACTGAAAACACTCGTCCCACACATCTTCGCAATTGCGCCTAGAACCACCACTATAAAGAACGCCATTACTGCGTACACTAACACGAGTAATTTCCCAAGTGGAATTAAAGACTCTAACCCGAATTTCGAAACCGTTACCCCGATTAAGGCAAACACACCAAATGGAGCAAATTTCATAATGAGATTCGTAACCCAGAACATTGCATCTGCGGTCCCTTGGAAGAAAGAAAGTATCGGTTCTCCTCTTTTACCAATTGCTGCGACACCTAAACCAAATAACACTGAGAAGAAAATAATGGCAAGCATGTCGCCCTCAGCCATCGATTGGATAATATTACTTGGAACAATGTTTACAATAATGTCCATTATACCATTATTCTCTACTTCTTCAGTTGTCTGTACGTATTGCGAAATATCCCCTTTTTCCATTGTGGACATATCCAAACCTACGCCTGGTTTAAATAGATTTGCCGCTAGTAAACCAACGATAATCGCAACTGTTGTAACAATTTCAAAGTAAAGAAGTGTTTTTCCACCTAGTTTACCTAATTTTTTTAAATCCCCGGTTCCCGCAACTCCAACGATTAACGTAGAAACAATAATCGGAACTACGATCATTTTAATCATCCGGATAAACATATCTCCAATGGGCTGCAAATACGTTTCAACTGCAGGGTTTCCAAAGAAAATCGCCCCGATAGTAATCCCAAGGATCAATCCAAGGAGTATTTGATACGCCAATGTGAATTTAAATTTAAATCTTTTCATAGGATCCACCTCTTTTCCATTGATGAAAATGCTTACTTATAAGTAAGCATATGAGGGAGTTACAGAATCCGACAAAAACCGACATTTAATTTTAATATTTCATTTTACCAATGCCGAAATGGAAAAATCCTCCTACTTGATGTAAAGCCATTGAAACAACTATGATGAAAAAAAACAACTTCCCGCCAATTTGGTAGAAGTTGTTTTATCCATCTAATAGACTATAGACATTTTCCGACGGATTACCAAGGAATAACAAGCGCAGATGGGAGCCATCCACAATTTGCCGAAGAGCCTACCCTGGTGATTCCTCAGCACTAACGTTAGTTATGGACTTTTTCAGTGGCCTATTTTGATGTACGGAGTTTTGTTAGTCAGGATTGATTGTGCTTTTCAGCCGTATCGAGATACATCACTTGAAGGAATTTTTTTATATTTATTTTGACTTTCGTCAATTCATTGCTGTTTTCATCAATCTCTTTCATTCGCCGCCGTATTTCCTCAAATTCAAAGTAACGCGACGCATAGTACTCAAACTTTGGATTCATGTAATCGATTAAGCCAAGTGTTGCAATGTTCGTGACTGCAGTAAGTATCGTTCTGCGGATCCGCTGCTCAATTGACTTACTTTCTTTCTTTATTTCTATATCATCCGTTTTATGTAAACTCGCTACCGTCTCATATAGGTCTTTCAAGGGTGGAAACTGAGTATCCGTCTGTTTACGATCCATTAAATGCTCCATCATTAAGACCATATCCTCACTACCTGGCTCACCGATAATGCCTAAATCATTTAACAACGCTAATACGATTTCTTTTATATTTTTCCTCTTAGGTTGAGCAATCGGCGTACCGATATGAGCTAACGATTCTCGGATGGACAGTAAAGACTTTCTTAGACGAGATGTTTCCGATAATTTTTTCAGGATACTCAGTACTTCAACGCGATTGATAGGCTTATGTATAAAGAACTCTACACCTTTTTCGTATGCTTCACCAACCATTTCTTTATTCACAATTTGCGAAATCATAATGAATTGGCCCTGAAACCCTTGCTTTCTTATTTGTTCCATCGTTTCGATTCCGTCTAATTCAGGCATTAGTAGGTCTATTAAGATGAAATCGGGATTTGTTGAATTTATAAGGGGGAGTGATTTTACTCCACTTTCTGCCTCACCAATTACGCTTCCCAGTTCGCCTTCCGTAATTATTTTCGCCAACATTTTCCGACTGGCTGTATCATCATCTACAATAAAATAACGCAACTCGATTCAACCTACTTTCTAATATTCTTCGTTGGAATTCGGAATCGAAAAACCGTTTCTTTAGCCGAAGATTCAACGCGAATCTGACCTTCAAGTGTTTGAATAATATGTTGCACATGAGGCAATCCTATACCCGTTGCTGCGACACCATGATTATTAAATTTCGTCGTATAGCCCGCCTCAAAAATGATGGGCAAATCCGCTTCTAGAATTTCATTTCCAGTGTCTTTTAGTATGAAACAGGTATCGTCAATGTCCTCAAATATCGTTAATTCGATTTCACCGCGTTGGTCAATTGATTCTACTGCATTTGCGGTGAGGTTATTCAAAAGAGCAAGCAATGGGATTTGTTGATTTGTTTCAAAGTCAACAGTGAGTGATTGATGAAAAACGACTTTTTTCTTTAGCAGCATACTGTATTTTTCATTTGCAGTAACGACCAAGTTTAGCACTTCGGAAAGATAGATGACATCATTTCTTTTTTCCGTAGAAATTCTTGAAATCCCGGAAAGAATCCGCTGAGCATCCTTTTTCACTTCGTGTATTTCTTGCGTAATTAGCAATGCTTGCACACTTAAATCTTGAAGATTTCCCTTCTTCAATTTCCGATATAACTCATGGCTTGCCGCCGTAATTTGTTCGATATGATCTAATGACTTTTGCAGATAAAGACTTTCTGCATAAAGGTCTGCCCCCACTTCAAGCATTTCTGACATCTGTTTCTTTTGTTCCGAAACCGTAATCATGCTATAAAGTCCAACCACAAAAAAGCTTCGAAATAAAGCCATCCCTCCTACCAAAGCCCACTCTTGACCACCTAAGTCAACATGTATCGCTAATAAATAGCGCATTAAATGCTCCGCACTATTTCCAATGAATTCGAATAGGAAAGCCCATGCCCCTAAAAGCAATGGAGTTGCTTTGTATGATTCTATTTTAATAATGCTGAATCCAAGCGCAAATATAAAATAATACAAGAAGGAAGGAAAGTGAATTTGTAAACTTGTCATAAAAGAAACTGACTCATTCGTCAAATCGCCAATTAGTCGAAAACAAACGACTGTCATCCCCGTGATGAACCCCGTTCGAATCATAGGCACAATAGGACGAATGAGAAGTAGTAAAAAGAACGCTATACTGCCTAACCCGAAACGAAAATGCTCCCCGTTGAAAGGGGTTACTTTTATTTCACTGAAAATCGTGGTCAATAAAGCGATTAAAACGTAAGAAACGCTATTAACCCCGATAATTTTTTTAAGTTTAGTTATTGAAGACATTAATTTCTCCTTACCGACATGATTAAGCAACATATGCCCTGTCCAACTGTTTATTAATAATTATTATCGACCTATTCAATGAAAAATGGAAGGAAAGAATAGTTGGCTATTCGCGAAAATGCCTGCAGTATTCGAATTTTGACGTTTTTTTCATTATCTAGTTGTGATTTTCCCATTCTGGGAACACTACAATTAGGAGGAGATAAAATGGCAAGCAAAAATAAAATTTTAGTTCCTAGTGCAAGAGATGCGTTGGATCGACTAAAAGCAGATGTCATGAAAGCACAAGGCTACGACATCGATACGTCTGAGCCTAATAACGTGAAATATGAAATAGCAAATGAACTAGGGATTCCATTGTCGAAAGGCTATAACGGAAAATTAACATCTGAAGAGGCAGGAAAAATTGGCGGCCCAATTGGCGGCAATATGGTAAAAGAAATGGTGAGGATGGCGCAAGAACAAATGTTGAAGAAATGAATCTAACGCTTGTCCCAGGCTACGTGGGACAAGCGTTTTTTTGTTTGACACTTCAGCATTTTGGTTGGACTCTCTACCGCGTTCGTTGGACTACTCGGAAACCAGGCACATAGAAAAGCACCGACCAAATTGCGGCCGGTGCTTGTTATTAGGACTTCAAACCATCCTCTTCGTACTCTTTCAGAAGTTCTCCAAAGCTTTTGTTCTTCTCACGTTCTATCCGTTCGATGCGCAATTGCTCTTGGCGTTCTTCTTCTTTTGTTTCTTCAGTAGCTAACAAAGCCTTTTTTGCCGCTTTTAACTTTTCAAGAATGTCATCATCAAGTGCATCGGAAAATACCGATCCTTCATTGTTTCTCTTTTTTGGCTGTGGTACAGCTTGTTTACGTTTTTTAGCCATTTGTTTCACCTGCCTTCGTTCACCCGCGTTTAACGATTGTTGCGACGCCTTGTCCTCCGCCTATGCACAATGTAGCAAGACCGGTTTGCACATCACGACGTTTCATCTCGTGCAGAAGTGACACGAGGATACGCGCTCCACTCGCTCCGATTGGATGGCCAAGTGCGATTGCGCCGCCATTGACATTCAGTTTGGACTCTTCAAATTCAAGTTCTCTTCCAACTGCAATCGCTTGAGCCGCGAAAGCTTCATTCGCTTCAATTAAATCGATTTGGGATAGTTCCATATCTGCTTTATTGAGTGCTTTTTTAACTGCCTCGACTGGTCCCAGACCCATAACTGACGGATCAACACCTGCATTGCCATTCGCTACAATTGTTGCTAGCGGCGTCAAGCCAAGCTCGTCAGCTTTCTCTTTCGACATGATAACGAATGCTGCTGCACCATCGTTAATGCCTGATGCATTTCCTGCTGTTACACTACCATCTTTTTTGAATGCCGGGCGAAGTTTACCTAGCTTGTCAGCAGTCGTGCCTGCTTTGACGTATTCATCTTGATTGAAAATAATAGGGTCGCCTTTACGTTGTGGAATTTCAATCGCAACGATTTCTTCTGAGAAAGTCCCAGCTTCGATAGCGGCTGCCGCTTTTTGTTGTGATTTTGCTGAAAATTCATCTTGCTCTTCACGTGTAATCGAATAACGTTCACAGATGTTTTCCGCCGTCACACCCATATGGTAATCGTTGAATGCACACCATAGTCCATCTGAAATCATACTATCAATAATTTTCTGGTCACCCATTTTAAAGCCTTCACGACCGTTTTTCATTAAGAATGGCGCTTGGCTCATATTTTCCATGCCGCCTGCAACAATAATGTCTGCATCCCCTGCAATGATTGCCTGGCGAGCAAGATGAACAGCTTTTAACCCAGAACCGCATACTTTGTTAATTGTCAGAGCAGAAACCGCTTCTGGAAGTCCCGCTTTCATAGCAGCTTGCCGAGCTGGATTTTGTCCTAGCCCAGCTTGTAATACATTCCCCATGATTACTTCGTCAACACTGTCCGACGCCACTCCAGCACGTTTTAACGCCTCTTTTATGACCGTTGCCCCAAGATCTGTTGCTGGTACATCTTTCAACGAGCCAAGGAACGACCCGATTGCTGAACGAACTGCACTGACTATTACGACTTCTTTTGACATTTCTTTTTCCCCCAATTCTCTTTTTATGTTGCCTGTATATGCATCCCTTCATTACAATATACTAAAGGAGGGATGCTATGTTTAGTTTACCAAACATTTCTACAATAATCGAGGTTGGACCTCGCGATGGGTTACAAAATGAAAAAAAGTATGTCAATGACAATGACAAACTAGCATTTATTGAAGCTTTACAAGCGGCAGGTATTCAAGAAATGGAGCTGACTTCGTTTGTTTCACCGAAATGGGTGCCGCAAATGGCGGATGCACAAAAAATTGTTGAAAAGTCGAAGAAAGTCGGAAGACAATTCGTTCTTGCGCCAAATGACAAAGGTGCCGAGCTTGCGATTGAAGCAGGTGCTACTAGTATTGCCGTGTTCGTTGGGGTGAGCAATACTTTTAACATGAAAAACATTAACCGTTCTACGGATGAAAGCATCGAAGCACTCCAGCCCGTCTTTGAGAAATTAAAAAAAGATGGCATTTTTATCAGGGCTTGTATTTCAACCGCGTTTTATTGTCCGTATGAAGGGAAGATAGAGTTAGAGGATGTTGTTGCACTTTGCAAACGTTTTGTAGCGATGGGTGCGGATGAATTGAGTGTCGCGGATACTATCGGCAAAGCCAATCCCCGTGAAAGTTACCTATTGTTCAAGACATTGAAAGAGGTATTTCCAGACGTGTTGTTGACAGCTCATTTCCATGACACACGCAAAATGGCGATTGCCAATATTTTTGCTGCGCTGCAAGCAGGTATTGATCGGTTTGATACTTCTGCAGGTGGCCTAGGCGGCTGTCCATTCGCTCCAGGTGCAACAGGCAATGTAGCGACTGAAGATGTAGTGAATATGTTACATTCTCTAGGTATCGAAACGGGTATCGATGTAAAAAGGGTTTGTGAAGCAGTCCGAGTGATTGCGCCGCATGTGTCACGGCCAATTGACACAGGTATGTACAGATTGTTCGAAAACGGGCAATTGTAGAAGGAGTTGAGTGGTTTGAAACGGCGCGTTCTTTATCTCTCCGGTGTGATTTCCAGTGTTTTTACGGCTTTACTGACCATTTTCGGGGTTGTCGCAACGAATAAGCTAATGTTTTTAAAGTTGAAGGATTCCGATGTTATTTTGGAACGTGAAATCATTGCGAAACGATTTGATGAGAGATGGTATGAAACAGTACGTAAAGATAATATGTGGATTGAATCACCGAATGGGTATTTATTGAGAGCGATCTTTTTGAAGCCACTTGAAACAGCAAAAACGGTGATTATTTGCCACGGTGTTACTGAAAATAAAATTAATTCGATGAAGTATGCCCGTCTTTTTGAACGACTGGGTTACAATTCGGTCATATTCGATCATCGACGTCATGGAGATTCAGGGGGAAAAACGACGAGTTTCGGTTATTATGAAAAGATTGATTTACAAGCGATTGTTCATGCCGTACGTGAGCGGATTGGTAAAAGGGCCTTGCTCGGTATCCATGGCGAATCGATGGGAGCCGCTACGACATTATTGTATGCGGGTACGTATGAGGACGAAACAGATTTCCATATTGTCGATTGTCCATTTTCGGATTTCTCCGAACAAATTCTCCATATTTTACGAAAAAGTACACCTATCCGATCGACGATGGCTTTGCGGGTTGCAAATATTTTTCTCAAAATGCGTGACGGCTATACACTAAACCTGGTATCTCCTCGTGAAGTCGTGAAAAACATTACCAAACCCGTACTTTTCATTCACAGTATGGAAGATGATTTCATCCTTCCCTATATGACGCAGGAATTGTACGAGGCAAAACCTGGCGACAAAATGCTGAAATTGTTTCAAAATGGCATGCACGCCAAGTCGTTCAATGATAATCCAGTTCAATACGAAAAAACAGTGCAAGAGTTTCTAAGCCGTTTCGGTTTTTCGGATTAAAAAGAGAAAGTTCATTCGTCTAAGGATTCCGCTGGAACAGCACATGAATTTAGCCTAATCCCGTGGAATACACTTCATTGCTTAAGAAAAGGAGGCGATTCGTTCAAATTTGAACGAATTGCCTCCTTTTAGTTAACATACAGTCTATGGATAAGTACGTTTTTATTTTTTTGTTTCTTTCTTAACTTTTTTGTCTTTCTTGTCACTTACTTTGTTCATTTGAATCATCATTTGATTAATTTTTTTCTGGGAAGGTTTTTGTCCCATTTGCATCATCATCATACGTAACATGTCTTCATTAATTGGCGGGTTGTCTTTCAAATATTTCATCATATATTGACGTGCAATGAAAAATCCAAGGGCCAAACCTGCTAATAGCGCGACGATGATCAAAACAATCCACCATACAGTAGTCATCCGCTATACCTCCTCTATCTCTATTATTCGAGTTTACTCTACCATCAAGGATTATACAACAAAGCCGCAGTGAATAGCAATGGACCTAGCTATTAGATTTTATTTTTCTCGTTTTTCAGGCAAAAAAAAAAGGCCCCTAAGTGAATATTTAGGCAGCCCCATTGGTATGTATGCCTACTCTTTCATAGGTATACATTTTCTTCATATGGACGAAATTCAGTTGTTTTAATTGGTTTAAGCCATCCCCACTCCCCATGCCCGTCCATGACTGCAAAGAAACGGTCGTCTGCACCCGACAAGGCTACAAATAAGTCCAAATCCAACATGCGCGATCCGTCACAAAGAACATTAAGTGAGTAAGTGGACAAGGAAATTAGTATGGAGCCTTTGACGGGGTGTGTCAGTTTATATTCCCCATCTCGCGTTTCAATCGATGAGAAACCTTTACCAAGGTTCGCGATAATTGCTTCATCAATCATTTCCGCTTCAAGTCTGTCACATAAGTAATGAACCTCCGGCATAGACTCAATCTCTTGCTCATCTTCTTTTAAAAGATCATATAATAACCGTTCGCGTCCAATGACGAATGGCTGGTACATCTCCTTTACCTTATAAATTCCGTATGCTCTCAAAAATGCCACCCCCTACTAATAGATTACATCGATTGAGTCAAGAAAAGTGTCACATTGCGGAACGGAACGACACTATTACTGTCGGAAAATATGGATAACTGAATCTTTCGTCAATTGACAAAAAAAAGCTGTACTGTCAGCCTGGTTTTTTCCAGACAAACAGTACAGCTTCATTTAAATTAGTTACTGATTAACATTTTAACTCTAGCTATTACATTCTCTTCAGTAAATCCAAATTCTTTGATGACAGTATCTCCCGGTGCACTTGCGCCAAATGTATCAATAGCGATGATTGCCCCTTCGTCACCAACATATTTATGCCAGCCAAGTGAAACGCCCATCTCAATACCGAGGCGTTTTTTAACATCCTTAGGCAATACGCTTTGTTTGTATGCATCTTCTTGTTTCTCAAACAGATCCCATGAAGGCATAGAAACTACCGCTACGTCTATTCCATCAGACAACAATTGCGCTTGTGCAGAAACTGCAAGACTCACTTCTGAACCAGTTGCAATTAAAATCGCATCTGCTTTGTCTTTGGTTGCTGGTGAAACGATATATGCACCCTTTTTAACGCCTTCCATCGCTAGTTCAGCCGATTTTGGAAGGACAGTCAAGTTTTGACGGGACAACACAAGTGCTGTTGGCGTATTTTTTGACGATACGGCAATGTTCCAAGCAGCTGCTGTTTCATTCGCATCTGCCGGACGGATAACAGAGAGTCCAGGCATTGCACGAAGGGAAGCCAAATGCTCGACCGGTTCATGCGTCGGACCATCTTCACCAACCGCTACGCTATCGTGTGTGAATACATATGTGACTGGTACACCCATCAGTGATGATAATCTAATTGCTGGACGCACGTAGTCACTGAACACGAAGAAAGTACCTCCGAATACTTGTAACCCGCCATGTAAAGCCATTCCGTTAAGCGCTGTACCCATTGCGAATTCACGAACACCAAACCATACATTACGTCCGCCATAATTAGATGGAAGGAAATCGCCTGCACCTTTAATTGTCGTTTTGTTCGAACCTGCTAGGTCTGCACTTCCGCCAAAGAACGAAGGAAGCTGTTTGGCAATTGCATTTATTGCTTCACCAGAAGCAGAACGTGTTGCGTGTGAAGAACCGGCTTCATAGGCGGGCAAAGATTTCTCGAAGCCTTCCGGTAATTTACGGTCAATTGCATCTTTCAATTGCTTCGCGAGATCTGAATGCTTTGCTTCGTAATCTGTAAATAGTTTGTTCCATTCCTGTTCTTTTTGCGCGCCTAATTTCTCTGCCGCCTCTTGGAATGTTTCATAGACACCTTCAGGAACATGGAAGTCTTCTTCAAATGTCCATTTGTAATATTCTTTTGTTAATTTCATTTCATCTTCGCCTAGTGGCATACCATGTGCATCTGATTTTCCGGATCTGTTCGGTGAACCATAACCGATGACTGTTTTAACTTCAATCATCGTCGGGCCTCCAACATTGCCTTTAGCTTCTTCAATTGCTGTTGAAACAAGGCCTATGTTGTTGCCGTCTTCAACACGGATGTAATTCCATCCGTATGATTCAAAGCGTTTACGGATATTTTCAGAGAATGACATGTCTAGTTCACCATCAAGTGAAATATCATTGCTGTCATAAAGGACAATTAATTTATTCAATTGCAGGTGTCCAGCTAGTGAAATCGCTTCTCCCGCCACACCTTCCATGAGATCGCCGTCGCCGCAAAGCGCGTACGTGTAATGATCCACAACGTCAAAGTCAGTTTGATTGTATGTAGCAGCAAGGTGTTTTTCAGCCATTGCCATACCAACCGCCATACCAATCCCTTGTCCAAGCGGACCTGTCGTTGCTTCAACGCCTACCGTATGGCCATATTCAGGATGTCCAGGTGTTTTGGAGTTCCATTGTCTGAAGTTCTTGATTTCATCCATTGGGAGACCGTATCCACCTAGATGAAGGAGGCTATATAGAAGCATCGATCCATGTCCTGCTGAAAGTACGAATCGGTCGCGGTTAAACCACTGTGGGTTTGAAGGGTTATGATGCATATGTTTTGTCCATAGCGTATACGCCATTGGAGCTGCGCCCATCGGTAATCCCGGATGTCCGGAATTCGCTTTTTCGATTGCGTCAATTGAGAGTGTACGAATTGTGTTGATAGCTAGCTGGTCAATCTGTTGAGTCATTGTGTACATCCTTTCCCGTGATGTCTATTTATCTTCATATCCTAGTTTAGACAATCAGCGCAGTGATTGCAAAGTTCAATTTAGGTATTTGCCATTACGTGCGTTTTTCACCTTGTCGGGTGTCACGTCATTTCCTTCTGGATCAAGCACTTTGACATGCTCGATTGTGTCCCGCATCGATGAGCGAAATGTCTCAAGATATTCTTTCCGCAATTGTGTTTGTTCTTTAGCTTCTTCGATAGATAGACCTGTTGTTTTCGATTTCTTTGAGAGTTCATTAATTCGTTTGATTTTATCTGGTGATAGCATATTTTTTCCTCCATTTTGCGTTATAAATACAAACGTATACAAAAAAAACAGAAAGTGCAATAAATCAGACTCCCTGCTCTGTTTCATATTCTTTAAAGCGCCGATGGACAGTCGCTTTACTGATGTTATGACCGAGCCCTTTCAAGACGCCCGTAATTTCTTCATAAGTCAGCCCTTTTTCTCTCAAAGAGACAATTTCACTGATTGGCACTTCGATACGCTCTCGGCCTTCAACGTTTCCTCTGTTTTTCAAATTGCGTTCAGGACGATACCCCTCCCTGACAGCACGTTTCATACCCCGTCTGATTTTGGCGTTGTGCACTTTCCGTTGATATTCTTCAACTACTGCCAAAATTTCAAGTAACATCGTATCCATTTCATTAAGTGCAATTGGCCCACTATCATTGCGTGAATAAACGGCTGTGTCTGTTTTCAACAACAGATGCAAAACAGCCATCCTAGCATTCCCACGTCCGAGCCTCGTCTCATCTTGTATCAGTACTGCATCTACTTCTTCATCGCGGATGTAATCCAGCATACTAAGCAATCCTTCTCGGTCAATGTCGTAACCGCTATGTTTGTCCTCGAATGTAGTGACAAGCTCTAAATTGAGTTCACTAGCCAAATCTTCAAGTTCCTCTTCTTGCCTCGTAAGTGATAGTTCCTGCGATTCTTTTTCTGTGCTCACTCGGCAATAAATGACGCACTTCTTTCGCGGCTCAGTCATCAGTACCACCGGCCAGTTGTACACTGTCGTCTTCATGTGTCTGTATAGTTGGCAAAAGCAAATCTTCTCCCTTCTTGATTGTTGCGGAGGACAGATTATTTAGAGTCATCACTTCTTTAATCCATTTCTCTGACGACATGTTTTTCGAGTGGTGAAATGCAAGGCCCCAGAGCGTGTCCCCTTCAGTAATTGTAATTGTAGTGACTTCAGCTTGCTTCGTTTCATATTTACCAACTCCTATAATTGCAAAACCTAAACATAAAATAACAATAAATATACCATAACCGTTGTTTTTAATGAAAGTCATCATTTTTCCCCCTTGCGAATGTTTGTTCGTATCACTGTTTTCATTATAGGAAATACAAAACTGGATGTCAACACTTATTAGAACTTGTGTTTGCCATTACTATAGTGGGCTGATATAATGAATCTATTGAAATAACTCGAATTTCGGTGAGACTTTCACGATTTTTGATTGTTGTAAGAATTTTAGTTAAGGGGTGATTGTTGTGAAGAAAATCTCAAAAAGACAGGAAGACATTCTGACATTCATTAAATCAGAGGTAAAGAAAAAAGGGTATCCACCTTCCGTAAGGGAAATTGGGGAGGCTGTGGGGCTAGCTTCAAGTTCAACTGTTCACGGTCATCTAGCTCGTTTAGAAAGCAAGGGCTTCATTAGAAGAGACCCGACTAAACCTAGAGCAATCGAAGTCCTGGATCCTGAAGGGTTGGAAACGATGAAACCCGGAGTTCTACATGTCCCTCTTGTCGGTAAAGTTACTGCAGGTCTTCCGATTACAGCCATTGAAAACATTGAAGAGTACTTCCCTCTCCCTGAATCGTACGGCACTTCGGAGGACAACCTCTTTATGCTTGAGATTGTTGGGAATAGTATGATTGAAGCGGGAATCCTTAATGGTGATTATGTTATTGTTAAACAGCAACAGTCAGCTAATAATGGTGAGATTGTCGTAGCAATGACAGAAGACGATGAAGCGACGGTGAAACGGTTCTTCAAGGAAAAAAATTATTTCCGTCTTCAACCTGAAAATGAATCTATGGATCCAATCATTCTTGATAATGTATCGATACTCGGTAAAGTCGTTGGTGTTTATCGTACGATTCATTAAGGATAGACATGTAATTCCATGTTGAAGCTATCTGCAATGCAAGACAATCCAATACTCTCAGAAATGACAAAGAGCTATTCCTTTATTAAAAAGGAATAGCTCTTTGTCATTTCTCTATTAAGTTTTCCTTAACCAGTTTTCCAATGGATGACAACACAGCCACTTTCACATGCTCGTATGTGAGGCCGCCTTGAACGTATGCGGTATAAGGCGGCCTGATTGGACCATCTGCCGTAAGCTCGATGCTTGACCCTTGGATAAATGTACCAGCCGCCATGATCACATCGTCTGTATACCCCGGCATATAAGACGGCTCGGGTGCATAGTGGGAATTGATGGGCGAGTTCTGCTGAATTGATTGGCAGAACGCAATCATTTGACTGGCATTATTGAAAGATACAGACTGAATTAAATCGGTTCTTTTTTGCGTGTAATGCGGTGTTGTCTCGAGTCCAAAGCTTTCGAGGAGAGCAGCAGTGAAGAGCGCCCCTTTCACTGCCTGGCTAACAACATGCGGTGCTAGGAAAAATCCTTGGTACATTTCCCGTAAGGTATCAAGTGATGCCCCAGCTTCCGCTCCAAGACCAGGAGACGTCATTCGAAACGCACATTTCTCTACAAGATCTGCACGCCCGGCGATATAACCACCTGTTCTTGCAATGCCGCCACCTGGATTTTTAATGAGTGACCCTGCCATCAGATCAGCACCGACTTCTGTTGGCTCTTTCTCTTCGACAAATTCGCCATAGCAGTTGTCAACAAAGACAACTAGTTCGGGATTGATGGCTTTTACTTTACGAATCATTTCGCCGATTTCATCCACCATAAAGGACGGGCGATCTGAATACCCCTTTGACCGCTGGATTCCTATCATTTTTGTTTTAGCATGAATATTTTTCGAGACTTCTTCAAAATTGACCGTTCCATCATCATTTAGCTCAATGTGTTTATATGTAATGCCGTAATCCAGAAGTGATCCAGTATCTTTTCCTTTTCCTGATACGATGGATTCCAAGGTATCATAAGGTTTTCCTGTGATATAGAGTAGTTCGTCACCTGGGCGAAGAATTCCGAAAAGACTTATTGAAATTGCATGGGTTCCGGAAATAATCTGGTTGCGAACGAGACAGTCTTCAGTTTTGAATACATCAGCATAGACTTGTTCCAACACGTCACGCCCTGTATCATCGTAACCATACCCAGTTGTACCCAGCAAGTGAAAATCGCTAACCCTATTTTTACGGAATGCGTTCAGCACTTTCCGTTGATTGTAAAAAGCGGTTCTTTCAACACTTTTAAAAAAAGGTGCAAGTTTTTCTTCGATTCGTTCCGCATCTTCGAGTAATAAATCTTCTTGTTCAGTCACCATGATTGGTATTCCTCATCTCATTAAATAGTCACTATATATCTTATCAGTCTGTTCACGGAGGTCAATGTTTACAGAAGCGTTCATTGAAAAATCAGGAATACCTGTTAGAATTTTATGGGTCTATTGATTGGAGGGAGTACATTGGTATGGGACGTTTTTAGCTTGATTGGGACTGCGGCATTTGCTATTTCGGGTGCTATTGTTGCAATGGAAGAAGAATATGATATTTTTGGCGTTTATATCTTGGGGATAGTCACTGCTTTTGGCGGTGGTGCTGTTCGTAATATTTTGATAGGCGTGCCTGTTTCCGTTTTGTGGAATCAGGAGGTTCTCTTTATTGTGGCTTCCATTTTAATTACCGTTATTTTCTTTTTCTCAAGTGATCTCCTTGCTCATTGGAACAAATGGGGAAATTACTTTGATGCAATCGGGTTGGCTACGTTCGCCATTCAAGGTGCGATGTTTGCCATTCAATTAAACATGACGCTCTATGCAACTATAGTGGCAGCTGTTCTTACAGGAGCTGGCGGCGGTGTCATTCGGGACCTATTGGCTGGTCGGAAGCCACTTGTCTTTAAACGAGACTTCTATGCTGTGTGGGCTGCAGGCGCAGGTCTTGCGGTCGGACTCGGTCTGTATGAGTATGACATAGCCCTTTATGCACTGTTTGTATTAACCGCAGGGCTACGTATTATGTCGCTCATCTTCCAATGGAAACTACCAAACAGGAAATTATCCTAAAAAGGCGAAAATGGATTGTACCCTCCATTTTCGCCTTTTTTCATTCGAGCTCTTCTTTTAAAATGACTGGTTTCGATGGGACATATGTGGAAATCGCATGCTTGTAAATGAGTTGTTGTTTCCCGTCTGATTCAAGTAGAACGGTGTAATTATCATACGATTTTATAAGTCCTTTCAACTGAAATCCATTCAGTAAGAATACCGTTACAAATGTATTATTCTTTCGTAACGAGTTTAAAAAAGTTTCTTGCATGTTAACCTGTTTCATACGTCGAGTCCTCCAGTTGTCTTAACTATATTTCTATTGCCTACTTAACCTAATTCGACTTGGATGATTTAAATCCTTCATGATTGTCAAAATTTCCTTAACAATCTCATTTTTGTCTATGCTTGCGTCAAACCAGGCTATATCCAGCTTGTTGCGGAAATACGTCATTTGCCGTTTTGCGTAGTTGCGCGTATTTTTCTTAATCATTTCAACGGCTTCATCCAACGAGAGCATGTCTTCAATATATTGATGGAGTTCCTTATAGCCGATTGCCTGCACCGATTGTGTTCCGCGAATGCCTTCATGCCATAATCTAGTGGCTTCTTCGGTTAGGCCTTTTGCCATCATTATGTCTACACGCTGATTAATACGGTCATACAGCACGTCACGGTCCATTTCAAGGCCGACAATCAAATGTTCATAAAGAGAAGCGTGCCCTACCCCTTCTTCATGATCCCCTTTTGTCTTGCCAGTCACTTCGATAATTTCTAGTGCTCTGACAAGCCTGCGGTGATTATTTGGATGAATTTTTTCCGCGGTAGCCGGATCCAAACCTACAAGTTTTTCATAAAGCACCTGACCACCTTCTTCGGCCAGTTCCTGCTCGAGACGTTTCCTTACTTCTAAATCCGCAGCTTCTTCTGTAAACCGAAAATCGAAAAGAACCGATTGAATGTATAATCCTGTCCCCCCCGCGATAATCGGTGTTTTTCCTCGGTCGGTTATATTTTTTATCCACTTTCGGACTTGTGTTTGATATTCTGCAACAGAAAAAGGTTCGTCTGGCTCTAACACATCGAATAAATGATGGGGAACGCCTTCCATTTCTTCAACTGTGATTTTAGCAGTTCCGATATCCAGCCCTTTGTAGACTTGCATTGAATCACCATTAATAATTTCTCCCCCAATGGCTTTGGCCAAACGAACACTGAGAGCCGTCTTTCCTGACGCTGTAGGGCCTACAATTGCGATTACTTCAGGATACTTATTCATTTTTCTCAATCCAATCTCCGACCGCTTTAAATACATGTTGTCGATTCGTTTCATGAAGCATTTCGTGTCTGCCGCCTTCAAATAACATAAGAGTCACTTCTTCCATACCTGCTTTTTCATAGCGTTTCGCTACTTCCAAAACGCCTTTTCCATTGTTCCCCACGGGATCTTCATTTCCTGAAAAGAGGAAGACTGGAAGTTGTTTCGGGATTTTATTTATTTCATCTGAGGCATTAATTTCTCCAAGTCCTTTGAATAAATCTATGAAAAGTTGAGTTGTTGGGACAACTCCGCATTGAGGATCTACAATGTACTTCGCAACAGCTTCAGAATCTCTAGATAACCAATCAAAAGGAGTTTTTGGTTGGTCAACCGATTTATTGAATCCTCCGAAAACCAGTTTGTTAAGGAAGTGATTTTGTTGGTCAAAACCATTTTTCTTGCCTTGCAAATAAGCAACCCCCAGGCCCGCAAGACGGCTTGCACCTGGGTCTCCACCTGTCCCTGAAAATATGGCCATGTCTATTCCACTGCCATGCAGCTGAACATATCTTCTTGCAACAAACGACCCCATGCTATGACCAAATAGAATGAAACGAGGTGTAGGATATTGTGACCGAAAAGCGGATATAATCTCGTATGTATCCTGCACAACACGGTCAAATCCAAGTACATCTGCAAAATAACCTTTTAACCCATTCATGGTAGCGGTTTTTCCGTGACCTCGATGGTCGTGCCCCGTAACGATGTATCCTCTACCCGTTAAATAATTTGCAAACTCTTCATATCTGCCAATATGCTCCGACATGCCATGAAGTAAATGGATATGCCCGACAGGCGTACCTGTTGGTTGCGCTATACATGTATTCAACCGAAAACCATCTGTCATTTCAATTGTCAATTCCTTAATGATGAACACCTTCTTTCACTTTGGCTTCAGCAAGTGGACAGTTCAGTTCGTTCAAATAGCGTACTCATTCGCGCTGACTCATATGAAAGGAGTTTCGCCATATACACTGTAACTGTCTCTTAAAACATTTCTACAATATACCGCCTATTGAGTGGAAAACGAATCAATCTATACCAATATGAACACCTTTCGTCAAACGTAGTCTCTTCATATTGGATAGTTCATTTTTTCCACGCAACCTATCAACCCAAGGGTCTTTTTCGGCTACAGACTCACATAGTTGTTATAAACAACTTAACCTACCGTGTACAAGCTTTGTGGACCGACTGGATGTTGCCTGCTACAAAATCCTGCATCAACCATAGAGCGACTGATAAACCGCGTATAACCGCATCCAGTGCAATCTCCTGTCCTGGTAATTCCTACATCAAAGTTTAAAGATGCGCGTAGCCTCTACAGCTTTTTTCCAACCCCTATACAGCTGATCCCGTTCTTCAGTTTGCATTGTAGGTGAATATGTTTTCTCTTTTGTCCATAACGTTTCGACATCTTCGAGTGTACCGAAAAAGCCTGTTGCGATTCCCGCTAGATAAGCGGCACCAAGCGCTGTTGTTTCTTGATATTTCGAAAGTTCGACATCCGCTTGCAGCAAATCACTCTGGAATTGCATTAGAAATGCATTTGCCACACCGCCACCATCCACTCTTAATATACCAATATCCATGCCGGCGTCCTTTTCCATCGTGAGCAAGACATCTTTAGACTGATAAGCAAGTGATTCCACAGTTGCTCGGATGAAATGTTCTTTTTCTGTACCGCGCGTCAAACCGAAGACGGCACCCCGCGCATCAGAATCCCAATAGGGGGTTCCAAGTCCGACAAAAGCCGGAACGACATAGACGCCGTCTGAGGATGCTATACGTGTTGCATACGCTTCCGTATCCGATGCCTTTTTAAACATCCGCAGTCCATCCCGAAGCCATTGTATTGCAGAACCGGCGACGAACACACTGCCTTCAAGCGCATATGTTACTTTGCCGTCTAGCCCCCAGGCAATCGTTGTTAAAAGACCATTGTCTGACCGCACCATTTCGTCGCCCGTATTGAGGAGCATGAAACAGCCAGTACCATACGTATTTTTAGCCATCCCTTTATGGAAACAGGCCTGCCCGAAAAGAGCACATTGCTGATCACCCGCTGCGCCTGCAATCGGGATTTCAGCGCCAAAAAAGACTGACTTGGCTGTTTTGGTGTAAATTTCAGAAGAGGAACGGACTGCAGGGAGCATCGATTCAGGTATTTCGAGAAGATTGCATAATTCAGTATCCCATTGCAGTTCAGCAATATTATAGAGCATCGTCCTGGATGCGTTGGAATAATCCGTTACATGGACCGCCCCGTCAGATAACTTCCAGATGAGGAAAGAATCGATTGTTCCGAACAATAATTCTCCTTTTTCAGCCTGGGCACGTGTACCTTCTACATTGTCTAGAATCCATTTCACTTTTGACGCTGAAAAGTAAGGATCTAATTTCAAGCCTGTTTTATATTGGATTGTTTTTTCATGACCCGCTTCTTTTAACGCATCAACAATTCCCTGCGACTGTCTTGACTGCCAAACGATTGCGTTGTACACGGGCTGTCCCGTCTTTTTATCCCAAACAACGGTTGTTTCCCTCTGGTTCGTAATCCCGATGCTGTCAATGTCTTCAGGCTGTTTACCACTTTCCGTTAAAACCGATGCGATTACAGATAGGACGGATCCCCAGATTTCGCTGGCATTGTGCTCAACCCAGCCTGGTTTCGGAAAAATTTGTTTGAATTCCCGTTGCGAGGAATGGACTATTTCTCCTTGCTTGTCAAAAAGTATTGCCCGTGAACTGGTAGTGCCCTGATCGATTGCGAGTACATACTTCTCCATTTCCCTTCCCTCCTTCACATTCAATTTACATAACTCGTTTAAACATTTTTTCAATTTCGTACGTCGTAAAATGAATGAGTACAGGTCTGCCGTGTGGACAAGTGAACGGATTTTCGACGTTCCCTAAATCATTCAGAAGTCTTTCCATATCAGCAATTGTTAAGTGGTGGTTTGCTTTGATGGAACGTTTACAACTCATCATTATGGCCGCATCTTCACGCAGTTTGCCGATATCTATTATTCGTGTATTCAGTACTTGCTCAATTATATCTTCTATGATGATGGACTCTTCTCCTGCCGGGAACCAAGAGGGATATTCTTTTACTGCATAAGAAGACGGTCCAAACTCTTCTAGAAAAATGCCGACGTCTTGCAAAAGGGTGATATTTTCTTCTATTTTTGTTTTATCATCCGCTGCGTAATGAAATATGAGCGGGATTAGTAACATTTGTCTTTCGCCATTATCGGTTTTACTTAATTTGTCGCGGAAAAACTCATATTTTATTCGTTCTTGTGCAGCATGTTGGTCAATCATGAAGAAACCATCTTCATTTTGTGCAACGATATACGTTCCATGGACTTGACCAACGGGAACGAGTGCCGGAAAGTTTTTATCTTGTTCAGGTTGTGCTACATCGTCTTGTACAAGTGATGGTTCATTGACCGTCCAAGGTACTTGGTCCTCAGCTTCCACTTCTTGTGATAAATAAGGCTGATACGCTGGTTTTTCGAGTGGAGTCATCGATGGTTCGGTGACTCGTTTAGGTCGTTCGGTTCTGAATTCATTCCACATATTTACTTGCTCTGATTGAATTTTTTTAGCCGGTTCTTTTTTAATGGCATCCGGGACAATTGTGTTTTTTCGAATGGCCTTCTGAATGGCTTCTTTAATAATTACGAGCAACTCGCCTTCTTTACTCATGCGTATATGTTGTTTGGAAGGATGCACATTGACATCAGTCAAGTAGGGATCCCCTTCAACATTGATAACTGCGATTGGGGATCGTCCGATTGGCAAATAGGTATGAAACGCATCTAGTACCGTATGATTGATGGCTTGGCTTTTTACCCATCTGCCATTAACAACTATAGTCATATAGTTTCTTGAAGCACGTGTCATTTCCGGTAATGTTATAAAACCAGAAACTTTGTAATCCGCATTCTCGCCTTCAAAGGGCACCATTTTACGAGCGACAGCCATACCGTATATATCAGATAGAACCCGATGCTGATCATTGCTTCCCGCTGTTTGCAATAACACTTGCGTGTAATGCGTCAGTTTAAATGAGATTGCGGGGTGACTGAGCGCAAGTCGATTGACAAGGTCAATGGTATGTCCTAATTCCGTCTGAATTGTTTTCATGTATTTAAGGCGTGCAGGCGTATTGAAAAACAACTGGGAAACAGTAATATCTGTCCCTTTTCGAAACGCTGCAAAATCATGTTTGACGAGTCTACCGCCATCAATTTGCACTTCTGTGCCTTCCGTTTCACCGTCAGAAGTCCACATCATTATCTTAGACACCGATGCAATACTCGCAAGTGCTTCCCCGCGGAAACCAAGTGTCCGGATTCGGAACAAATCATGATCCGTCGTAATCTTGCTTGTCGCGTGCCGCTCAAATGCCTGAACAGCATCAAGTCTTGACATTCCATTGCCATTATCGGTCACACGAATGTTCAACAAGCCTGCTTCTTCGAGTGCAATTTCAATCACCGTGCTTTTTGCATCAATCGCATTTTCAACTAGCTCTTTTACGATAGATGCAGGTCGTTCTACGACTTCGCCCGCAGCGATTTTATTGGACAGTGTATCGTCCATCACTTTGATGATATCTATCGGTCTCACCCTTTCTTAGTTCCGAGCTTTTCTTTCAACCCATGCACGTATTGCAACGCTTGAAACGGCGTCATATTCATTAAATCCGCCCCGGCTATATCCGATAGCACATCCTGCTCTTCTGTTGAATGGTCATTTTTCTCTTCATTGTTCAAGTCGAAAAAGTTCAATTGGATCGGCTCTTCGCGAACTGTTTGGTTTTTCACATTTTCAAATGTATCTAGTAATGCTTTTGCTCGACTCAGGATTGTTTCAGGAAGGCCTGCAAGATCCGCAACGTAAATTCCATAACTTTTGTCTGCCGGACCTGCCATCACTTTATGGAGAAAGACAACTTTACCATCTTGTTCCATTGCAGCGACATGGACATTTTCAAGTCGGGATAGTTCGTTATCCAAATTGGTCAGTTCATGGTAATGGGTAGAAAACAGCGTATTTGCTCCAATTTCATCGTGAATATGCTCCATCATGGCCTGCGCCAATGCCATACCATCATATGTAGAAGTGCCACGCCCAATTTCATCGAAAAGGAGGAGGCTCTGCGCCGTTGCATTAGCGATGGCATATTGTGATTCCATCATTTCCATCATGAATGTACTCTGTCCTGAAGCCAGGTCATCCGCGGCCCCGATTCTCGTGAATATTTGATCGGTGATTGGCAGTAATGCTTGATCACAAGGGACGTAACAACCAATCTGTGACATAACGACAATGAGTGCTACTTGTCGCATATACGTACTTTTACCCGACATATTAGGACCAGTGATAAGCAACATATTCGCTTCATCACTCAATTTACAGTTATTAGGTACGTATAGAGAATGGTCCATCATTTTCTCAACGACGGGATGCCGCCCATTTTTAATTTCTAACGATTTCCCATCATGAAATACCGGTTTCACGTAGTTGCGTTTTTCTGAAACCGCTGCGAATGAAAGAAGGACATCCAGTTCGCTCAGGACGCTTGCAAGATGCTGGATATGCCGAATATGCGTTTTCATGGAATCGCGAACCGCACTGAATAATTGATATTCAAGCTCTTGTCCATCTGCTTCCGCGTTTAAAATAAGGTCTTCTTTTTCTTTCAGTTCAGGGGTTATGTACCGTTCTGCATTTGCCAATGTTTGTTTTCTTTCATATCGCTCTAAGTCTGCAAGATGGATATTGGATTTCGTAATCTCGATATAGTAGCCGAAAATTCTGTTATACCCTATTTTTAAAGATTTAATGCCTGTACGCTCGCGTTCTAAGCGTTCTAGTTCTGCAAGCCATGTTTTACCATTCCTTGAAGCATCCCGGTATTGGTCTAGTAATGGATTATATCCATCTTTGATAATGCCGCCCTCTTTAACGGATAATGGCGGATTTTCGGCGATTGCATTTTCGAGTATTTGCAATGCTTCATCACAACCATCAATTCTTTCAGAGAACTGATGAAGCAATGACCGATCGGATTGATGAAGTGATTCTTTGATAGCGGGAACTCGTCTCAAGGAATTCCGAAGTTGCGCTAAATCCCTTCCACTTGCGCTCCCCATTGAGATTCGTCCAGCAAGCCGCTCCAAATCGTAGACCTCTTTTAGGCTATTTTTCAATTCATCCCTTAGGAAAAACTCTTCAATTAGGTCAGTTACCGCATTGAGCCGATTTTCTATTTCTCTTTTTTCGGCTAACGGTTGATGGATCCACATTTTCAATTTACGGGCGCCCATCGCTGTAACTGTCTCGTCAAGCAACCAGTAAAGCGTACCCTCTTTACTTCCGCTCCGAATGGATTGAATGAGTTCCAAATTACGCATTGAATTAGCATCAATCGATAGTTTTGCTTGTTTTTGCAAAAATTCAAATGGACGTATATGATCGAGTGCTGTTTTCTGCGTGCGCTTCACGTAGGAAACAAGCATGCTGCAAGCCCCTGTGACATCGAATGGAACTGCGTCGAATAAATCCTTCGTCTCGAACTGCTCTTCACCGTACTCTACAGACAACATAATATTGCGTTTCGCCATGCTACCACCGAGCGTGAGATGCAGTCTTTCATCGACAACGACCTCTTTCATGCCAAGTGCTTCAATTTCGGCAATTAGCGTCCGCTCATCGCCTTCTACACACTCTACTTTCCCTTCTCCAGTTGCCAAGTCGAGATAAGCCAACGCATACCTGTTGCCGCCTATACTATCAGCAGAACCGATGAAGTGATTGGTATTCGCGTCAATTGTTTTTCCTTCAGTCATTGTACCGGGGGTAATGATTTTAACGACTTCTCTTTTTACAATCCCCTTCGCATGCTTCGGATCTTCTGTCTGTTCACAAATAGCCACTTTATGGCCTTTACTAATAAGTGTCTCGATGTAGCCTGCAGCCGCGTGATAAGGAACGCCGCACATCGGTATTCTGTCACGACTCCCAGCATCCCGGCTCGTTAACGTAATTTCAAGAATTTGAGATGCTTTCTCGGCATCCGAGAAAAACAATTCATAGAAATCGCCTAATCTGAAAAACAAAAATGCATCTTCATGCGCTGCCTTTACTTTTAAATATTGCTGAATCATTGGTGTATGTGTTGTCATTCTCTTACCTCACTAGGTTTACTATTTTTTATTATTATACCAAATTTGGGCTACGAAGAGCCCAAATTCTGCGTGATTTTTGTGGTCTTCAAAAATCTAAGCGATCAGTTTTCCCTTTTTCATCTTAACGTAAAAAAACCAAAAAAAGCCGGTAGAGTTCTCCGGCTCTCAAAATGAGGATGATTCTTTTCCTTTTTTAGCATCATGTCCAGAAGGGCCACCTTGACCACGTGCTGATTTATGTCCCTCATCATGTGAGGATGATTCATCATTGACTTTCCATTCTTCTTCAAAACTTTGCGGGTGAATCGTAATTAATACTTTAGTTTCTCCAACGACTTCTGCCATTAATTCGCGTTCAATCGTGATTTGGAACTTCTCACCGCTCTCCGAAATGACCGCTTCTGTACAATTCGGATGCTGGATGACATCTACAATTACCTCTTCGTGACCTGACGTCGGTTCATCTCTATAATGTAGCCGAATCTTGTCTCTGTAAGGAATTGACTCTGTAAATACAGATGTTTTTGAATGATCCTGATGGGAATACCAAACGTTGACGTCGAACTTACCACTCACTTCGATGTATTTACCAACCTTCTTCGCCTGATGTGTATGGTTGATGACCCAACAGCCGAGTATACTCGTGGGACTATTCGGCGGCTTAAGTGACACCGTCGTTTCGGTCCGCTTCTTCCCCTTGGCAATAACCGTCTTCGTCACAATCTGGCGTAAATTTTTCAGTTTAATTCCTCCTCCATTCGCTTCAATCCATTCTATGCAAGAGAAGCCCAGAGAGTGAAAAAAATCGGCAGAAAATTTATTTCCGCCGATTGGTATGATTGATTATAGTTTTTCATATGTTGTGTTTTTTACATAAGAACCTGTTTCGCCTCGTCGCACATCGCCATCTGTCGCTTCGATGATTTCATCTGTGACTGTATTTGCTATTGTATTCGATACGAGTTGAAGTAAATCATTCACTTCGCCTTGTGATTGTTTGAATTCCTGGACGATAGGAACTTCATCGATATCTGCTTGAATCTTCTCGATTTTACCTTCAATAATACTTAAAGCTTTTTCTTTACCATACTGTTGGAAATTGACGGCCTGTTTTTGCAATGACTTCAGGCTCGCAATGTTTTCACGAATTTTTTGGTTTTCATTAATCTGTGCTTCCGCACGTTTGAAAAACTCAACTTGTTCCGTGTTGGCAATCATGTGTGCAATTTCGCGCGCTTTTGCAATAATTTCATCTTTTGTATATATCTTTTCCATTATGACATCACCTTTTCCTTTTCTACAACGCCGATGAATTCACCGTCGAGTGACCACGTTTTGGCCTCTATTATTTTTACGTTTACAATTTTTCCAATTGCCGATTGGGGTGCTTTGAAATTCACCAGTTTATTTTTCGATGTATATCCTGCTAGCACTTCTGGATTCCGCTTACTTTCCCCTTCAACCAACACTTCCACGATTTTTCCTTTGTAGGGTTTCATCGCTTCCGCGGATAATTCATTAACAAGATTATTCAACCGCTGCAGACGTTCTTTTTTCACTTCCATTGGGATATTGTCAACCATTTTAGCAGCTGGTGTACCTTCCCTTGGTGAATAAATATACGTATAGGCGATATCGAAACCGACTTCTCTATATAAGGACATCGTCTCTTCAAACTGCTCGTCCGTTTCATTCGGGAATCCAACGATAATGTCCGTTGTTAACGTTACATTCGGAATCGCTTTTTTAATCTTCCCGACTAGATTAAGATAGTGTTCGCGTGAATACTTGCGTGCCATAATTTTCAATATATCACTTGAACCGGATTGGACGGGAAGATGGATGTGATCGACTAAATTTCCACCCTTAGAAAGCACTTCGATTAAATGGTCATCGAAATCACGGGGATGGCTTGTTGTGAAACGAATTCTCGGAATATCGATTTTTCGTAAGTCGTCCATCAAATCACCGAAACGGTAACCGATATCATCAAAGTCTTTCCCGTAAGAATTGACGTTCTGTCCGAGCAATGTTATTTCCTTATACCCTTCTGCCGCTAACTGTCGAACTTCTTGAATGATGTCTTGTGGTCGCCTGCTGCGTTCCTTGCCTCGTGTATAAGGAACGATGCAATAGGTACAGAATTTGTCACAACCGTACATGATGTTAACCCATGCCTTGATATTACCATGTCTGACCTTTGGAAGGTTCTCAATGATATCCCCTTCTTTTGACCAAACATCGATTACCATCTCTTTTGACATGTATGCCTCATGTAAAATGTTAGGAAGTCTATGAATATTATGTGTACCGAAAATCATATCAACTTGATCATACGTTTTTAGGATTTTATTCACAACTGATTCTTCTTGGGACATACATCCGCAGACGCCAATCAGGACGTCAGGGTTCTTCTGCCTAAGAGGTTTGTAGTGTCCAAGTTCTCCAAAAACCTTATTTTCAGCGTTTTCTCGTATGGCACATGTATTGAGCAATATAAGATTTGCTTCTTTGACATTTTCTGTAGCCTCATAACCTAGCCCCATTAAAATACCTGCAATTACCTCTGTATCATGTTCGTTCATTTGACAGCCAAACGTTCTGATAAAAAACTTCCGATTGTTTCCCATTCCTCGGAAACGTTCGTCAATTTTGAAATCATCGTGGTAGGCAATTTCTTCTTTGCCACGCTTTTTCGCATCTTTCAACGATGGTGGTGCGTAGACTGTTTGAAAGTATTGGCTATAGTCCTTTTCTGGCGGTTTAACATGAGCCGGTTCCAAAAGCCCGGCATTCAGGCGCTGTTCTTCACTCATCTAAATTGCCCCCTTTCCTACGCAAATGTAGGAATTTAAACATATTGTTTCATTATATCTAATTATAGACCGGCTATACAAGAGTGAGTCTGCTTTGTCGATTGATTGTCACAGTTCCACTAGGCTTTTTATTTTTAAACAACTAAAAGACCACAGGAAAATAGTGGCTTCCTGTGGTCTCAACTTTTCTAATTTACATATTGCGCTGTCGCTTTTCAACAAGCAATTTCAAAGCTGTTCGTCCCTCACCATTAATTTCGATATCTGTGAAGGCCGGTGCACAAATGAGATCACCACCACTAGGAGCGACGAATCCTCGTGCAATTGCAATTGCTTTTATAGCTTGATTTAATGCACCTGCACCTACTGCCTGCATTTCTGCGTACCCCTGGTCCCGTATAACTGCGACGAGTGCTCCAGCAACGGAATTGGGATTCGAGCGAGATGATACTTTCAATGGATTCAACATAATTCCTCCTTATTTTTCGATGTCTATGGAACAGATATCTCCATAAACCATCCTATGACTCGGAGGTTACGTTTAGACGCGAATCATCCTTTGAAAGGTCGGTCATCATTGATAGAAACACGTTCAACTTTTACAGCATGCCCTTTTTCATCATCCAATTCCACAAAAAGTCCATTTAACTGGGAACGTCCCGATTTAGGAACTTCAAAACGGACTGGTAAATTGGTTTTGAAACGATAGAGGACATCCTCTTTTTTCATGCCTAGTATTTCATCATACGGGCCCGTCATACCTGCGTCAGTCAAATAGGCTGTACCTCCTGGTAAAATGCGGTCATCCGCCGTCTGAACATGCGTGTGCGTCCCTACAACTACTGACACTTTCCCATCAAGATGCCAACCCATAGCTATTTTTTCACTCGTTGCTTCAGCATGAAAATCGACGAAAACAAGCGGGGAGATTTCTCTCGCCTCTGCTACAAGTTCATCCGCCTTTTCAAATGGATCCCCGTGTGGAGGTAAAAATACCCGTCCGTGTAGATTAATGATGGACAATGTAACGCCATTACGTGAAATCGTTGTCATCCCTTTACCGGGTGCTTCATCTGAAAAGTTTGCTGGACGAATTAGATAATCAGTATCATCTATAAAATCATATATTTCTTTCTGATCCCATGTGTGATTCCCCATTGTTATGACATCCACACCTGCGCGTAACAACTCGTCAAATATTGATTTTGTAATGCCTCTTCCAGCTGCTGCATTTTCACCATTGGCAATAATGACATCAGGGTTGTACTTTCTTTTTAAGCGCGGTAAATAATCAAATATCATATCCCTACCAAGCGAACCGACAATATCACCTATGAATAATACTTTCATTTAAAATATCTCTCCCAATAAAAAAGAAGTTCCCGGACCGAAATCACGGAAACCCCTTTTTTTACTATTTTGCGTATTCGACCGCACGTGTTTCACGGAGGACCGTTACTTTAATATGACCTGGATAATCGAGTTCTTCTTCAATTCGTTTCCGAATATCTCTCGCTAGACGATGGGCTGAAATATCATCAATCTGATCTGGACGAACAATCACTCGGACTTCGCGTCCAGCCTGGATTGCAAATGATTTCTCCACACCCTCATACGATTCAGAAATCTCTTCAAGCTTCTTCAGTCTGCGAATATAATTTTCAAGTGTTTCACTACGTGCTCCCGGTCTTGCAGCTGATAATGCATCTGCTGCTGCTACGAGTACTGCAATTACCGATGTCGCTTCTGTATCCCCATGATGGGAGGCGATACTGTTTATAACGACAGGGTGTTCCTTGTATTTCGTTGCTAGTTCTACACCAATTTCTACGTGACTGCCTTCAACTTCATGATCAATCGCTTTTCCGATGTCATGGAGTAGTCCAGCCCGTCGTGCGAGTGTAACATCTTCTCCAAGTTCAGCTGCCAATAATCCCGCGAGATAAGCAACTTCTGTCGAGTGCTTCAGAACATTTTGACCATAACTTGTACGGAAACGGAGTCTTCCGATGATTTTGATAAGGTCAGGATGCAAATTATGAATTCCGATATCGAACGTTGTCTGCTCTCCAGTTTCACGGATGAGCTCATCCACTTCACGTCTAGATTTATCAACCATCTCTTCGATGCGTGCCGGATGAATCCGTCCATCTGCCACTAATTTCTCAAGTGCCAGTCGTGCAGTTTCACGACGTACCGGATCAAATCCTGACAGAATGACAGCTTCCGGTGTATCATCGATGATCAGGTCAATTCCTGTCAACGTTTCGAGCGTTCGAATGTTACGTCCTTCACGGCCAATGATGCGGCCTTTCATCTCATCATTCGGCAGATTAACGACCGATACAGTCGTTTCAGCAACATGATCTGCAGCGAATCGTTGTAAAGCAATAGATAGAATTTCACGCGATTTCTTATCTGATTCCTCTTTTGCACGTTGTTCAGACTCTTTCGTCATGACAGCGATGTCTGTAGCAAGTTCTTTTTCGACTTCACTTAAGATGAGCCTTCTTGCTTCATCTCTTGTCAGTGATGATATCTTTTCAAGTTCAGTTTTCTGAACCGTTACTAATTCTTCTGCCTTGCGTTCCATCTGTTCTATAAGCTGTTGTCTTCCTGTAAGCGCTTCTTCTTTACGCTCCAGACCTGAGTCTCTTTTATTGAGAGCTTCATCCTTGCGATCATGATTTTCTTCCCGTTGTAAAAGACGGCTTTCCTGCTTTTGCAGTTCCGCCCTTCGTTCACGGATCTCTGATTCCGCATCAATTCTCAGTTTGTGAGTTTCATCTTTCGCTTCTAGTAGTGCTTCTTTTTTAAGAGACTCTGCCTCACGCTTCGCCTCTTCGACGATTTGTTCTGCCGAGTTCTTGGCACCAGTCACTTTTGAATCATTCACTTTCTTACCAAAGATATAGGTAACAACTGCACCGACGAACAGACCGAGCAAAGCGAAGATGATAAATTCTACTAACATCCAGCTCACCTCCTCCTGCTATTCTTTTCATTTTCAGTCGGCTCATATATCTACGTACAATATACTGCCAAAATCATTTAAAGGGTATGAAATTATACAATTCTAATTGTATCTATGTAAATTTGACATGTCAAGGATACGGAGGTCTTCAGAACGCATTATTCAATGAATTAATTGCAGTTTTTATTCCTGCATTTTACAACTACCACAGGTTTTATAATTGATAATGCCATTGAATTTCTTACTTTCAGTTTCAAAATGGTAATCTCCCATTCCCTTGCCCTCAGCATAAAAAAACCGATTGTCCAAAGTAAAGGACAAATCGGTTATTAAACGCTGTTATTCTTTTTCAAGAAGTAGTTCTAGCTCTTCGTCTTCTTCGTCTATGTCATTTGTAATAACAACATTTTTTGCACCATCGAGTCCATATGATTCACGAATTTTGCGGGAGATTTCCGCACGGATATCCGGATTTTCCTTCAAGAACTGTTTCGAGTTCTCGCGTCCCTGCCCCATTCGTTCACCTTCGTATGAATACCATGATCCACTTTTTTGAAGTACTTCGGATTCTGCACCAAGATCGACAATTTCGCCTTCTCTTGAAATTCCTTCTCCGTACATAATATCAACTTCCGCCAATTTGAAAGGCGGTGCAACTTTATTTTTAACAACGCGAATTCGTGTTTTATTTCCCATAATATCATTGCCTTGTTTGATAGCTTCTCCACGTCGTACGTCTATCCGAACAGAAGAGTAAAACTTCAATGCGCGTCCCCCAGGTGTTACTTCCGGGCTACCGAACATAACACCCACTTTTTCACGGATTTGGTTAATAAATATGGCAATCGTGTTGGATTTATTAATAGCACCTGAAAGTTTACGTAAAGCTTGGGACATAAGACGGGCTTGCAATCCGATGTGCGAATCACCCATCTCCCCTTCAATTTCTGCTTTAGGTACGAGTGCAGCAACGGAGTCAATTACAAAAATATCGACAGCGCCACTTCGTACGAGTGCTTCAGCGATTTCAAGTGCTTGCTCTCCCGTGTCAGGCTGAGAAAGTAGCAACTCATCGATGTTAACACCCAATTTTTGTGCATAAAGCGGATCGAGCGCATGTTCAGCGTCGATAAATGCCGCTGTTCCTCCTGCAGCCTGCACTTCTGCGATGGCATGAAGGGCAACTGTCGTTTTACCCGAACTTTCAGGTCCGTATATTTCAATGATACGCCCGCGTGGATATCCACCTATACCGAGTGCAAGATCCAGTGTAAGGGAGCCTGACGAAGATGTTTCAAGTTCCAGGTTTGTTTTTTCACCCAGTTTCATAATGGATCCTTTACCGAATTGCTTTTCAATTTGTTTTAACGCAATATCTAATGCCGCTTTACGGTCGCTCAAATTAGTTCCTCCCTGAAGGTGATGTTCTGTTTTTCTTACTACCCCTACTATACTCCTTTAATGAGAAATACTCAATATAAAAGCGAACATTTATTCGACTATTTTTCATAAAATGTAGTTTCAAGTGAGAATAGAGGGGTAAATCGGATTTTTAAATGAGAACAGGGGCTAAACTTTAATTTTGACTTTCTTTAGCCGTGAGATATTTAATAAGATAATAGGTTGCAAATCTTGCTGCTCGGAGACGATTTACGTTTCTTGAACCCGACAAAAATAATTTGTGTGTTTCTGTAATTCCATTGGAGGAGGCGATACCAATCCAAACGGTTCCCGCTGGCTTACCATCATGTGGATCCGGACCAGCAGCACCCGTGAGTCCAATACCAATGTCTGACTTGAACTTTCGTTTAACGTTCTCTGCAAGAGATGCCGCACATTCCGAACTCACAACGCCATATTCCTCCAATAGTGACTGCTCAACACCGAGCTGTTCCATTTTGGTTTTTTCATTGTAGACAACAATGCCGCCTTCTAGTGACGAACTGATTCCTGGTTCCATAGCGAGTTCGGACATGAATAGGCCAGTAGTCAAACTCTCCGCTGCCGCCAATGTCCAACCGTTTCGGATTAGAAGTTCAGCAGCTTTGGAAGACAATGTATCTTCATTTACCCCATAGATGAAATCGCCCACTAGAGAACGGATTTCCTCTTCTACAGGAGCAATCATTTGTAGCGCTGCATCGTTCGTTGCCGCTTTTGCAGTAATACGCAATGTCACTGCATCCGCTGTTGCCAACGGTGCAATTGTTGGGTTTGTTTGTTTTTCT
The DNA here is from genome assembly GCF_057669665.1 of Sporosarcina sp. Y1004. Classification (NCBI taxonomy): domain Bacteria; kingdom Bacillati; phylum Bacillota; class Bacilli; order Caryophanales; family Caryophanaceae; genus Sporosarcina; species Sporosarcina sp. Y1004. The sequence goes on from NZ_JBYHFQ010000003.1 coordinate 51,849, forward strand.
AAAATGGACTGGATCCGGTCCTCAAGTTCCGCTTCACCTATACCATAAAATTTCAATACTTTTGATGTAATGACTTCATGCTTCCCTGTTAGACCTAACAAGTATGGTATTGCCTCATGCTCAAACATTGGTTCCATTTCATGTGGTGGACCTGGCAGGAGAACATAGCGTATACCCTCTTTCTCTACCGCCATTCCCGGAGCCATGCCATTCCGGTTAGTCAATACTTTAGCGCCTTTGAAGACCAGTGCCTGTTTTTTATTATTCTCGGTCATTATCCGACCACTACGTTCAAAATACTGTTGGATATGACGAAGCGCATCATCATCGCTGACAAGTGTCGTACCAATATGCTTCACTATTGTTTCTTTTGTCATGTCGTCTTTCGTCGGTCCAAGTCCCCCGGAGAAAATTAAAATATCTACTCGTTTCCTTGCAATTTCAATCACTTCATCTAAACGCTCAGGATTATCACCGACGACCGTCTGATAATGGACGTCAATGCCTATTTCGGCAAGTTTCAATGAAATGAATTTGGCATTCGTATTCGTTATTTGTCCTAACAGCAATTCAGAACCGATTGCAATTATTTCTGCTTTCATATCCATCCACCTCCTTACATTGACTCCAAAAGAATTTTTCTATTTTTATAGAAGTAGTCAAAACCTGACCAAACTGTAAACACCAATGCGATATAAAGCATAATTACACCGAAAGGAAAGCCAATCGATTCGAAAAATATATTGTTCAACAATAGTGAAGTAATCGCTAGAATTTGTGCCACTGTTTTAATTTTACCAAGTTGGTTAGCCGCTACAACTTCCCCGCCGCCTGCGAGGATAAGTCGTAAGCCTGTCACAGCAAATTCACGGCTGATAATAATAATCACAATCCAAGAAGGTGCTATACCAAGCTCAACGAGTATGATAAGAGCCGCTGAAACGAGTAACTTGTCTGCAAGTGGATCTAGAAATTTCCCCATATTTGTAACGAGATTGTTTTTTCTAGCGATATAACCGTCGAGCCAGTCCGTTATAGAGGCAATGATAAAAATGAGTCCTCCGATTAAATGTTCTTTCATCATTTCAGTTCCAGCCACTGCGATATCGCCCATGCCAAAATCGATAAGCATGAAAATCATGAAAACTGGAATAAGTAGGACACGTGATACTGTTATTTTGTTAGGTAAATTCATTAAGAACACTTTCCTTTCAAAGAAAATAGTCATCTGAAGTAGATGACTATCATTCTTTCGTGTATTTGATCATTATGTTTTGCGGAACAGTATCCTGTGGCGTTACACCATATTCAAGTAGTTCGCCATTCACATAGATTTCAGTTGATTTAGGACGTCCTACCCGAATTCGGACGGATTCTGTTGCCGTCACATCGAATTCAATCGTTTCCCCAGTGTTCATGATGCGTGCGGGTGTCATCCACTCTTTACCTGTATTGTCTTTAACACCTATCCAAGAACCTCCGTTTAAACGAATTTCAAGTTTGAACGCTTCAGCATTAGTAAGTTCATAATTCAACGTTTCCCCACTTGCGCTTTCAAAAGCTAGAGCCTGTTGTGGTTTTTCAGGTTCCGGTTCTTCTTCCACTGGATCTTCGTCTGTCGTATCATTTTCAACCTTAGATGGATCCGGTTTGCTATTCTCCATCGTTACCGGCTGATCGGTCTCTATGATATCAACACCAGGCGAAGTATCTGATGTACCTTTGGAAAGGGTCCAGACAACAACCAAGATGAAGATGATAAACAAAGCAACGATAATTTTCGGCATAATTTCATTTAACCGGGTATTGCTTTTCAAGCCCCTTCTACGAGTTAACGTCGTTGAAGGTAACTGTCCTGCCTCATCTTCAGCCGATACGGCAGGAGAACTGTCCTTATACATAGTAAGCATTTCATCCGGGTCGAGACCCACTGCTTCTGCATATTGTTTTATAAATGCCCTTACATAAAAAGAGCCGGGCATCATGCTGTAATCTTCATTTTCGATACCGGAAAGGTACCGTTTCTGTATTTTCGTGATTGACTGTAAATCTTCCAACGTAAAACCTTTATCCGTTCTCGCCTGCTTGAGACGGTCACCTAATCCAGTCACCAAAAACACCTGCCTATCAAAAATTGAATAAACCCGAACCGTCCGTCGACCCATTGCCCGACATCATATGGTTCTTCTCCATCATTTCATATGTAATTTCTTGCTCTGGATCTGTTCTCAATTCGATAATGTAATCGAAGTCCTCAATGCTATATTCAGAATGCTTAACAAACATATCCGGATGCTCTACAACTTTAATAGAAGGCATTCGCATCATCTCTCTGACGAGTTGCATATGACGCTCATCATCTGCACGGCGTGTAACAATTCCATCCAGAATGAAGATATTATCCTTCGAAAACTCATCGCCTGCCAAGTTTTTCCGAAGTGTTTGCTTTATCATTGTTGAAGATAGAAAAATCCATTTTTTGTTCGCACAGACACTAGCTGCGACAACCGATTCAGTCTTTCCTACGCGTGGCATTCCACGTATCCCGATTAACTTATGACCTTCCTGCTTAAATATCTCCGCCATAAAGTCAACAAGAATCCCAAGATCGCTTCGTAGGAAACGGAAAGTTGTTCTTTCATCCGCATCACGCTGAATATAACGCCCGTGTCGGACCGCTAGAATATCGCGCAATTTCGGTTCACGGATTTTTATCACCTGAATGGTCTCCATCGTCTCGGCAATTTGTGCGAATCGTGCGATCTGATCATCGTCTTCGGTCCGCAGCAGCATACCACGGTGTCCGCCGTCAACTCCATTGATTGTAACAATGTTCACGCGTAGCATTCCGAGTAGTGATGATATATCCCCCAGAAGACCAGGACGGTTTACCTGAATTTCATATTCGAGATACCATTCACCCATCCGACACACTCCCCTTTGTCCATTTTTCAAACAATCTACTACTATATGACGCACAGAAAGCAATATAGTTCTATGATAGCGGATTCTAGGCATTATGAAAAGGAAAAAGAGTAAAAGAAAAAGGGGATTGTCGAACTCCCCTTAGATCAATCACGCCTCGGCGTGATTGCGTCCAGATTTTGAATTGAGCTTGCTCAATTAACTCCCTTCAAAATCTCTGACATCCGCCGGAGGCTTTAACAAGGAGAAATGGAACTCAATTTCTCCCCATTCAGCAAGGGTTTGATCCCCCGCTGAATTGCTGACTTCGTTCGCATTCATTTCGCCACTTATAGAAGTGGATGACTTATGCTGAATGAAGTTAAATCAAATATACCAACCGCCATTTACTTTCAAAATCTCACCCGTTATATAATCCGCCTTGCCGCTCAATAGAAAATTAACTGCGTCAGCGACATTTTCTGGTGTCCCGCAACTCATTAGCGGGATCGTATCGATAATCATTTGTCGTTCGTCCAATGGAATGTCAGCATTCATCCGCGTTTCAATCCATCCGGGGGCAACTGCATTCACTCTTACTCCTGAATAGGCCGCTTCTTTTGCATATGCTTTAACAAATGCATGTTGCGCACCTTTTACAGCCGAATACATCACTTCTCCCGCCGCCCCCGTATTGCCCCAAATCGAGCCAATCACAACGACATAGGATCGATCAAATGCTCGCAGTTGAGGCGATAACAGACTGATTAGCCTTGCCGGGTTTTGGACATGAACTTTCCATAAGGCATCCATGTCTCCAACAGTTGTTTCCGTTAACAATTTAAGCATGGATTGACCGTTCGATACGACAACTGCACCTGCACGAGGAACTTGTTTGGCCAGAAGGTCTGCTCCGTCGATTGCACTAAAATCTGCTTGCACTATTTGAAAGTCCGCTTCCGGATAAGCCGAAATCAGTTCCGACTGAAGAAGAAGCGCTTGTGCTGTATTTTCATTGTAGTGAAGGTATAACGACCATCCTGTAGATGCCAGATTCCGACTGATTGCTCCGCCAATCCCACCGGATGCACCAAGGATGACACAGTATTTCCTGTCTGTCATTGTGCTTTATCGGCTGGGATAATTGAATAAACAGTATGACCGCTTTCATCTGAAAACGTATGGAATGCTTCTTTCAATTTTTCAAGCGTTAATTTTTCAAGTATCGGAACAACGTCAAATAGATTCATGTTATTGAACGTGTACCGTGTAAATTGATTGGCGATAAATTCAGGTGAATTTAAAGAACGCATAAATTGGCCTATTTTTTTCTTTCTCATCCGATTAAGTTCCACATCAGTAATTGGCCACGCCTCTGCCGCATCACGTACCGTTTTTCGAATGGCTGCTTCAAGTTCTTCTGGCTGATCGGTATCCGAACCAACCATTGCAAATCCAAATCCTTTTTCCATTGTAAAATCATAAGAGAAGGATTCATCGATAAGACCGTCTTTGTATGATTCCGTAAAGAATTCAGAAGATCTGCCAAATAGGATATCTAGAACAAGGCCTGCTGAGAGTTCTTGAATCAGCATCTCTTCCCCTTCGATGTCCGTATTGTTGCATTTCATCCCCATATTGAATTTCGGTTTAGACACATCCATTGCGAGTGTACGATTCGCTATGGCTGCCGTTTCCTTTTCAGTTGGGAAGCGGCGTTCAATTTCGGCTGGCTCATCGAATGTTTTTGAGTCTTGGTTCTTTTTGATGAATGCCATCATCTCTGCAGGATCAACAGCTCCGACAATAAACAGAACCATATTTGACGGATGATAAAAAGTTTCATAGCATTCATACAAATGTTCAGCAGTGATATCTTGAATCGTCGCGACCGTACCTGCGATGTCTATTTTTACGGGATGTTCATAGAAAAGATTCTCAATTGTACCGAAATAAAGGCGCCAATCGGGTTGATCGTCGTACATGGTAATTTCCTGTGCGATAATCCCCTTTTCCTTATCGACCGTCTGTTCAGTAAAATACGGTTCTTGAACAAAATCGAGGAGAACTTCCGTGTTGTCGTATAACTTATCTGTAGCAGAAAAAAGATACGCAGTCCTCGTGAAAGAAGTGAACGCATTGGCAGAAGCTCCATTGACACTGAACTTTTGAAATACATCTCCATCTTCTTTTTCAAACATTTTGTGTTCGAGGAAATGAGCGATACCATCCGGAACAGATACTTCTTCCGTTTTACCACGCGGAACGAAAGTCCGGTCAATGGAACCGTATTTCGTCGTGAATGTCACGAATGTTTTTGAGAATCCCCGTTTCGGTAGAATATAGACATCCAGTCCGTTGTCGAGCGTTTCGTTATATAATGTTTCCTGCAAATTATCGAATTGAATTTTTTTCATATTAATTAGCCTCCTTGCCGGATAACAGATAGACGATTTCTAACGTAATTTCAGAAGCCATCTTTTTAATATCCTCTTTTGTTACGGATTCCCAACCAGATATAATTGTTTGCGCTGTGAAATGTTCATCAAGTTCTTTGTATTGATCAAACACTTCAATCTGCCCTCTTGCTGAATCGAATGCACTCTTAATACCGTTAGCGAGCAACGCCTTCGTCTGTTCGATTTCAAGGTCTGTAATATCTCCGGCCTGTAGTACCTTAAGTTGTTCCTTGATGAGGTTTACGGCTTTCTCTTCAAGTTCAGCATCGATTCCTGCAGTCACATAGAGAAGACCATATTGCGAAGAATACGAACTGGAAGCATAATATGCCATGCTTTCTTTTTCACGAACATTTACGAATAACTTACTATGAGAAAAACCACCGAAAACACCATTTGTCATTTGCATTTTCGCATAGTCAGGATGATGGAAAGTCACAGGTGTACTGAATCCAAGGTGTAATTTCCCTTGCTTCATTTCCTGTTTTTCCTGCACATGTTTAACTTCATCCGATTTCACAACTGGTTGTTTTACATCCTTTTTGCGTTCATACGCTTTTCGGGCGTTGAATGTGAAGGTTGTTTTTATTTTTTCTATCATTGCGTCTTCGTCGATATCACCAACAACGTAAATATCAATTTCATCTTCATTAATCATGCTTTCATACGTCTTGTAAAGATTTGCAGCTGTAATTGCATCCACATCCTTATCCGTTCCGTAGGAAGATGAAGACGCTGCGCTATTAGGCCGAAGCAGTTCGAGCATACGTTTTTGAGCATATCGAGACTTGTCATCATAAACCGAACGAATCCGATCTTTGACTGATCTCTTTTCACGGTCGACAACTGTTTCATCAAATTTCCCATCCACTGCGTTTGGGTCAAATATGACAGTTTGAATTAGGCCAAGAACTTCCTCAAGAACGCCGCCTTCAGATAAATACTCATCGTTCACACATTCTGCAGCCAGTGAGACAATATGTGTTTCCCCGCGCTTTCCTGCATCCGTGTACAATACCGTTCCATACAATTCGTCTAATGCATTTCGGAATTCAGTTTGTGTCCGGTAACGACCATTTGAATCTTCTAAAACATTTGCCAATACAGCACGAAGAGCGGATTTTTTATCATCAAGAACCGATTTCCACTTCACAGAGAAGTTAACGGTTTTGAATTGTTCTGACTTACGGATATATAATGTGACGCCTTCTTGTAGCACTACTTTTTTGAACATATGAACACCTCTGTTTTAGTTAATATGCGGAATCCTAACTTCACTATACATTCCGTGAGTCGAAAGATGCAAATATACCGGCGGAAGTATTGTCATTTACTCAAAAAAACTGCCTAGAAGTCTGTTGTAGCAGACTATCTAGGCAGTATCATTTTTATCGATTTCCTTTAATATACGGTTGTCCGCTTGCTTTTGGCGCATTCGACCTTCCGATAAATCCTGCAAGTGCGAGAATCGTCAACGCATAAGGCAAGATGTATAAATAAACGGATGGTACATTTTCCATGAATGAAATACTAGATGAGCTGATAGCAAGTGCCTGTGCGAATCCGAAGAACAATGCAGCTCCCATCGCACCCATTGGATGCCATTTCCCAAAAATCATTGCAGCCAGTGCCATGAATCCTTGTCCATTAATCGTTGCATGACTGAAATCATTCGTCATCGTCTGTGAATAGATAGCTCCACCGATGCCCGCAAGTCCACCTGAAATGATAACTGCAATATAACGAATTTTGGTTACTTTGATTCCCATTGTATCGGCAGCCATTGGGTGTTCTCCGACGGATCGTAGACGAAGACCAAATGGTGTTTTATAAATGATGAACCAAGCTAAGAAAGCAAGTGCTATAGCGAGTATCGAAGACCCATAAATCCCTTTAAAAAAGAGTGGTCCGATAAACGGAATTTCATGTAAAATCGGAACGTTGAAGCGCGGAATACTATGCTGTATGAAATCCGTCTGTCCTTTGTCGAAAATCATTTTTACCGAGAACAAAGCAATCGCAATTCCGAGCATGTTAATAGCGACCCCTGATACGACTTGGTCAGCACGGAATGTAATCGAAGCGACTGCGTGCATAATAGAGAATATTGCAGAAACAACCATTGCGACTAGTAAAGCAATCCACGGTGTCCAAGCCCCGAATGTATCCGCATAAAACAGATTGAACAAAATACCGATAAAAGCACCCATAACCATAAGACCTTCAAGGCCAATGTTAACAACACCCGCACGTTCTGAAAATACGCCTCCGATTGCAGTGAAGATGAGAGGAGCGGCATATGAAATGGTTAACGGAATGATGAAATATAGTATCTCTAGGAAACTCATATCATTTTGCCCCCTTTTTCTTTTTCATCTTGCTCAGAAGAACTCGGATGATATAACCTGAAGCGACAAAGAATATGATTAGTGCAATAACGATGGAAACGATTTCAACAGGAACTCCTGCTTCATTCGGCATATTACCAGCACCATATTTTAATGATCCAAACAATGAAGCACCGAAAACAACACCAAGCGGCGTATTTGCACCTAGTAAAGCGACGGCAATCCCGTCAAATCCAATACCGGTAAACGCACTACGTGTCACCATATTACCGAAAGTTCCAAGTGCTTCCATTGCTCCACCAAGTCCAGCAAATGCACCAGAGACTACCATCGAAAGAATAATATTCTTCTTTACGTTCATCCCTGCATACTGAGATGCATGGTCATTGAAACCGACCGACTTAAGCTCGAAGCCTGTTTTCGTTTTTTCCAAGATGAACCACATGACTACAACCATCGCAAGTGCAACGAAAATTCCATAGTGCATAGTTGAAAAATCAGTCAGATTGGATAAGAATTCTGAACGAAGTGATGCGGTAGGATGAATTTTTTCTGTCTTGTAGCCACCATCGGAAACTGCTTTTATTAACGCATTAACTGTATGAAGTGCAATATAATTCATCATAATTGTGACAATAACTTCGTGCACGTGAAGTGTTGCTTTTAATATTCCCGGTATCAGTCCCCAGAGCGCTCCTGCGAGTGCCGCCGCAAGAAGCGCAAAAGGTAAGTGGATGATTGTAGGTAATTCAAACGCCATACCCACATAAGCTGCTGCAAACCAACCTACAATTAGTTGACCCTCCACACCGATATTGAACAGTCCTGTGCGGAATGCAAAAGCAACAGCTAGACCAGCTAGTAAATAAGGGCTTATTTGACGGATTGTTTCCCCAATTGAGTACATATCTCCGAAAATACCATTCCATAATGCGATATACCCGGCAATCGGATCGTATCCGCTAAACCACATCACGACTGCTCCTACTAGCAGACCCAGAATAATTGAGATGATAGGTACCAGTATATTTACAAACCTATTCGACATGGAAATCATCACCTTCTTTCAGCTCGGAGGTAGCTTGATCCTTAGATTGGCCTGCCATCAGAAGACCTAGTTGCTGTTCAGTTGTCTCCGTAGGAATAACCGTATCGACAATTACACCATCATAAATAACTGCAATCCGATCAGAAACATTCATAACCTCATCAAGTTCAAATGAAATTAGAAGAACGGCTTTCCCATTATCACGCTGTTCGATTAATCTTTTATGGATGAATTCAATTGCTCCGACGTCAAGCCCACGTGTTGGGAGTGCAGCAATTAGTAAATCTGGATTACGTACTATTTCTCGTCCAATGATAAGTTTTTGCTGATTTCCTCCAGACAACGCACGGGCTAACTCATTCTCCCCTTGCGTCCGTACGTCAAACGTTTCTATGATGTCATTCGCTTTTTCAGACACGAGTTTATAATTCATGATGCCATTTTTGGACAAAGGTTTTTTATAATACGATTGCAATGCCGCATTATAACCAACAGTGAAATCAAGGACGAGACCATGCTTGTGTCGGTCTTGAGGAATATGGCCCAAACCAATTTCAGTTATGTCACGCGGTTTTTTTCCTGTGACATCCTTTGAATCCATCAAAATTTTTCCACTTTTCACTTTTCGCAGACCTGTAATAGCCTCTATCAATTCCGATTGGCCATTGCCGTCAATTCCTGCAATACCTACAATTTCGCCTTTACGGACAGATAGATTCAAGCCTTTCACTTTTGGAATACCGCGGTAATCTTCAACAACAAGATTTTCAATGCGAAGGACTTCCTCTTTTGGATAAGACGGTCCTTTTTCAGTTTTGAATGTTACTTGACGTCCAACCATCAGTGTTGCCAACTCTTCAGGATTGGTTTCGGCAGTTATGACCGTACCAATCCCCTGTCCTTTACGAATAATCGTAACCCGATTGGACACATCCATTATTTCTTGAAGTTTGTGTGTGATGACGATAATCGACTTACCTTCACCAATCAACTTTTTCATAATTGAAATCAGTTCAGTAATTTCTTGAGGTGTTAGAGAGGCTGTCGGTTCATCGAAAATCAAGATTTCCGCCCCACGATAAAGCGTTTTTAATATTTCTACCCGCTGTTGCATACCTACTGATATGTCCTCGATTTTTGCATATGGATCCACATCAAGTCCGTAAAGCTTTGAAATCTCAGCCACTTTTTTCGCAGCGTCTTTCACATTAATCATGCCCATTTTTTTAGGTTCATTTCCCAGAATGATATTTTCAGTAACAGTGAGATTTTCAACCAACATGAAATGCTGGTGAACCATTCCTATTCCTAAACTGTTTGCGACATTGGGATCTGTAATTGCAGTCGCTTTCCCACGTACACGGATTTCTCCGCCGTCAGGTTGATAAAGGCCAAACAGCACATTCATCAATGTTGATTTCCCTGCACCATTCTCTCCTAATAAAGCATGTATTTCACCTTTTTCAAGTTGAAGAGTAATATCATCATTCGCAACAAAATTACCGAATTCCTTTCGGATATTCAGCATTTCAATTACATATTCCACTGGGTTCACTCCCTCGCATATACGTATATAAGTTTAAATTAACACAAGAAAAAATTCCTTTTACGGAATCCTTTATTCTATTAATTTAAATGGAAATCATGAAGACCGAATTGAATCGACCTTCATGATACCTTTTCAGACTTATTTCTTAGTGAATTCCGGAACTTCGATTTCACCATCTGCAATTTTCTTAGTGAATTCTTCCACTTCGTCCATTACTTCTTGTGGAATTGCTCCACGTGAATCTGCAAGTGCGATACCATCGTCAGCAAGACCGAACGTAGTTATTTCGCCGCCTGGGAATTCACCTTTAGCTGCTAATTCAGCAGTGTTTTTAACTGCGATATCAACACGTTTAAGCATTGAAGTCAATGTAATGTTATCGTCGCCTACTTTACCTTCATCATACTGGTCAGAGTCAACGCCGATTACCCATACATATGCATTTGGATCTGCTTTTTTACGTTCTTTTGCTTCAGAGAATACACCTGTACCTGAACCGCCGGCAGCGTGGAAAATAATATCTACGCCTGAAGAGTACATACGGTTTGCCGTTGCTTTACCAAGTTCCGCTTTTGCAAAGTCGCCTGTGTACTGAACGTCAACTTTTAGTTCAGGTTTTACTGCAGCAACTCCCGCAAGGAATCCAGCTTCAAAACGTTCGATTACAGGAATTTCCATACCGCCAATAAAGCCGATTTTATCGGATTTCGTCATACGAGCAGCTGCAACACCTGCAAGGAATGCGCCTTCTTGCTCTTTAAACATAAGACTTGCTACGTTTGGAAGGTCAGAAACCTCGTCTACAAGTGCGAAATTGTTGTCAGTACGCTGTGAAGCAACCTCTTCAATAGACTCTTTCAACAAGAAGCCAACACCTACGATTAGGTCGAAATCACGTTGTACAAGTTTGTTTAAGTTAGGAAGGTATTCAGCGTCTTCTTTTGATGCTAAGTAATCAAAACCGCCATCGCCTTTTTCTAGCTTGTTTTCTTCACCGTATTCTTGGATTCCTTTCCAAGCAGATTGGTTGAACGATTTGTCGTCCACTCCGCCTGTATCAGTTACCATTGCAATTGAAAAAGTATCTTCATTCTTACCGCCTGTAGACTTCGTACCCTCTTTTTCTTTATCCGTTCCGCATGCACCAAGAATTGTACCTGCAGCAAGAACCATTGATAAAGCTAGTCCAAATTTACGTTTGCTCAATTTTGGAACCCCCCTGTTTTTTTATTAGTAGGACGTATGAACGTCTTATACCCTTTTACGAACAACATGAAAACTGAACTTATCAGCCCGAAAATAGTTTTTAGAGTAGAGGACCATTTCGCCTTCCTCACTGTAATGATGCTGTAGGAGGACAAGTAATGGTACATCTATCCCACATCGGAGAATGGATGATGCCTCATCATCATACCCAATTGGTTCAATGTGTGCCACTGCTTGAGCGATATGGATCGCGCCAGATTTTTCTATTGCATCGAAAATAGACTCATTCAATAGTTCTTCCGTTCCTGCTGGAAGATTTTTTGAAAGTACCTGATCAATACAAAAAACAACTGGATCGCTATCTGCAGTCCTAACTCTTTTAATCGTAACGAGATTATCATTTTCACCGCACTCAAATCTCGCTTGACTCTCTTCACATGGAATGGTTTCTGAAACATCCATGAAAATCGTTCCTGGTTCCATCCCCGCATCGCGAATCATTGATGAAACGCTGGATAATTGTTCAATGCCTGATGAAAATAACGGCTTCGGCTTTACGAATGTACCGACACCGTGCTTTCTGAGAATGACTTTGTCCTCTTCCAGCACACGAAGTGCTTCGCGGAGTGTTGCACGGCTTACACCAAGCGTGCGGGCAAGTTCAAACTCAGAAGGGAAACGCTCATTTTCTTTAAAGATACCCAGTTCGATGTCTCTCTTCAGACGTTCAATCACTTGCACATATAGATGCCTTTGATCCGTCTTTACCATCATTACATCTCCCCCTGCGAGGTCAGACCTCTGATGTTAAACGTCAACTACTAATCATCCATACTATATCACTTTTGTCTTATAAAATAAACAACACGAATGAAATTATTATTGGTTCGGATTTTGCGGGTATTTTATTGGACCTATTTTGATTCCTTTTTCATGAGTGGATATCCGTATCGTCTTTCCCCATCAAAACTTGACGTGGTTTACTACCTTCGGGTGGCCCAACAACGCCACGCATTTCCATTTGATCGACTATACGCGCAGCTCTCGAATAACCCACTCTGAATCGGCGTTGCAATAATGAAACTGAAGCAGTTTGCATATCTGTTACAAGTTGGACAGCATCATCATACAAGTCATCCGTTTCTTCATGCGGTGCCACTTCTTCTATTTCTGTCGGAATCATTTCTTCTTGATATTGCGCTTTCTGTTGTTCAATCACAAAATCGACAATGGCCTCTACTTCACTGTCCGTAACGAAGGCGCCTTGAATTCTAACTGGTTTTGCAACACCCGCTGGAAGAAACAGCATATCGCCTCTGCCGAGCAGTTTTTCTGCCCCGCCACTATCCAAAATTGTTCTAGAATCGATAGATGACGATACTGCGAACGCGATTCGAGACGGAATGTTCGCTTTAATAATCCCCGTGATGACATCTACGCTTGGACGCTGTGTCGCAATGATCAAGTGGATTCCTGCGGCACGTGCCATTTGCGCAAGGCGGGTAATCGAGTCCTCCACGTCACTCGATGCAACCATCATAAGGTCTGCAAGTTCATCAACGATGACAACGATATAGGGCATGCGTGGATGCTTTTCTTCATTTTCTTCATTCCATACTTCGATATGATCGTTGTACCCTTCAATGTTTCTTGTACCCGTATGTGAAAACAGTTCGTATCTTCGTTCCATTTCAGATACAACTTTTTTTAGTGCTTGAGATGCCTTTCTAGGATCTGTGACGACGGGTGCAAGTAAATGTGGAACGCCATTATAGACATTTAGTTCCACCATTTTAGGGTCTATCATCATCATTTTCACTTCATGCGGTTTCGCACGCATTAAAATACTGACGATAATCCCATTAATACAAACACTTTTACCACTTCCCGTTGAACCAGCAATAAGCACGTGAGGCATCTTGTTCAATTCTGCTAGCATGGCTTGCCCTGTTACATCGCGTCCCAGCGAAATCATTAATTTTGAATCAGGACGGTTGTTCTCTTTCGCTTCGATAACTTCTCGAAGACTGACGACAGCTACGGAACTGTTTGGTACTTCAATTCCAATTGCAGATTTCCCTGGTATCGGCGCTTCAATTCGGATACCACTTGCTGCCAGTGCCAGTGCGATATCATCTGCAAGGCTTACGATACGGCTTACTTTAACACCTGTGTCCGGCAACACTTCATACTTCGTGACAGCTGGTCCAAGATGTACTTCGGTAACTTTTGCTTTAACCCCGAAGCTAAGGAACGTTTTTTCAAGCTTTTGTGCATTCGCTTGAATGGAGTTGTATTCTTCAGATTGATCAACCAGTGGCGTCTGTCTCAGTAAATTTACTGGGGGCAATATATACGACTCGTTCTCTTCTTCTCCTGTGACACCTTTTATATAAGTACTAATTTCACCAGTGATTTCTTTTTCTTCTTCAACGACTGCTGCCTGCTCATCGCTGGGTGCTTTGTCAATTCGTTCACTGAATGCCGAAATAATTGGTTGTGATACAACTTCCTCAATTTCCGCTTGGGAACTCGGTATGTCTATTTGCGGCGGTTCATCAGCAACTTCAGTTCTCTTCGATTTTGAGCGGGTCGTTCTTGGTGCAGTCCGGTCTTTTTCGACTGTTTGTGCTTTTCTAGTAAAGGTCCCTTTCATATTTCCGGCAACCTTTGGCAATCGTTCAGCAAGATATGGAACGAGCGCTTTCCCAGTTATGAGTATGAGACCAATTATAAATAATAGGACTCCAGCGACCGTTGCTCCAGCAGAGTCGAACAGGGAAAAAAACATGGTGAAAAGAAATGCGCCTGCCATACCACCGCCAAGTGCTCCACTCCTTGACGTAATACCATCATTCGTAATAAGCACTTTCCATGTTTCCCTTAGTACTGAATCAGTCATAAGGACACGACTTTCATACAATTCTTTGAACAAATGGACATGGCTAAAGAGAATCAGACTTGCGAGTATGAAAAGGCTACCTGCGACAATTCGATTTTTCCAGCCGCCCATTTTCTGCTTAATCATAAACATGAGTGCCTGAATAATGAGTAAAAGCGGAATTGCGACATGCCAATTCCCAAAGATGAATCTTGATAATGAGGACAAGCCTCTTCCGGCAACTCCGAATTCAAATATGATGATGATTGCTAGTCCAATCATTGCGATGCCCATCACTTCATATAATAACGGTTGCGATTCAGTGGTCTTTTTTTTCCGTGCATTGGATTTCTTTTTATTGTTCGCCTTCTTTTTTGCCATTTCCTTCCGCTTCCTCCTTTTTACAAAAAAGGGTTTCCCGCCGGTCAGACGGCAAGGAAACCCTTCGAAGCGTTTTTATCGATTCAATTTTCTTGAATCAGTATTCCATGATGATAGGAATAATCATCGGTCTTCTCTTGGTCTGTTGATACAGATAAGAGCTTAGTGTATCGCGTATCTCTTGCTTAATGTTTGTCCATTCAAACGTCTCTTTATTCACATACTTCTCTACAATTTTTCTAACGAGTTTTACTGACTCATCAAAAAGCTCTTCGGATTCACGTACATAAACAAATCCGCGAGAAACAATTTCTGGTCCTGAAGCAATGCGTTTCTGTTTGCGATTCAATGTAACGACCACGGTGAAAATCCCATCTTGTGATAGTAATTTACGGTCCCTTAGGACAATATTTCCAACGTCTCCAACACCGATTCCATCAATCAAAATATTCCCCGCTTGTACTCGTCCACTCATGCGCATTTTATCATTTTTATATTCGACGATATCGCCTTTGTCTGCAATAAATATTTGCGCCTTTTGAAGCCCTGTTTCCTGAGCCAGTTTAGAGTGAGCGATTAGCATCCGGTATTCACCCTGAATTGGAATGAAGTACTTCGGTTGCATCAAGTTCAGCATCAGTTTCAAGTCTTCCGAGCTACCATGCCCCGAAACGTGAACATTCTTACTTGAAGTGAGTACATTTGCACCTGCTTTCGCAAGGTCATTCATAGTCTGGAACATGGATACTTCCATTCCTGGAGATGGTGTGAATGTGATTAGAACAGTATCCGATTCTTTGATGCGAACGTCTCTATGCTGTTTACGGACAATTTTTTCAAGCGCTTCAAGCGGCTCGCCTTGGTTTCCTGTCACGATCACTACGACACGGTCATCATCATACTTTTCAATTTCCTTAACTGGAATGACGATATCATCCTCAATTGTTAAATAACCAAGTTTCATGCCGACTTCGAAATAACTCTCTAAGCTTTTTCCGACGACTGCCACTTTTTTACCTGTTTCAAATGCCGTGTCGAAAACTTGTTGAATCCGGATGAAGTTTGACGCATAAAGCGCAACTAGAATACGACCTTCAGCTCCGTGGAACGTTTTAGATAGGCTTTTTTCGATAACGGACTCGGAAGTTGTATAACCCGGGCGCTCCGCTTCGGAAGAATCTGACATGAGGATGAAAACACCTTCCTCACCAAGTAAGGCCATCTTTGCAATATCTGGACGGTACTTGCCTTTAGCTGACTGATCGAATTTAAATTCTCCTGTATGGACAATTGCTCCCTCACTCGTGTGGAAAACGATTCCAAGCGAATCTGGAATACTATGAGTCGTATTAAAGAATGTAACATGCGTACATTTGAAATTCATGCGACTTTTGTTTGTAACTTCAAAAAACTTGACGTTGGAAGGTGCTGGCATCGCTTTCAGATGTTCTTTTGCAAGCGCAATTGTCAATTTAGATCCATAGACAGGTGCTTGTACTTTTTGCAACAAGTACGAAATTGAGCCGATTGCATCTTCATGGCCGTGCGTTAGGAAGATTCCTTTCACACGTTCTTTGTTTTCTACAATATAACTTATATCTGGTATGACGATGTCAATTCCAAGCATTTCTCCTTCAGGGAACATAAGCCCAGCATCAACGATAAATAGTTCTTCATCGACTTCGACTACGTACATCGCTTTCCCGATTTCCCCAACTCCACCGAGTGGGATGACTCTAATTACTTCATTTTTTGGTTTTGTCACTTTGTTTCCTCCTATTAATAATTCCCGTCCATAACGACTAATTTTCATTATACGGGAGAGTAGCTATCTGTACAAACAAAAAAAGCCGGTATTCGCTACCGGCTTTGATTAATTAAATATATGAGACTGCTTTTTATAGTTATCCCATACTTTATCAAATTGGATATCTACTTCTTCAAAAGGAACTAACGGGAGTCTTACCCCTCCGGTTTCAACACCAATTTTCTTCAATGCATATTTCAGAGGTACTGGATTCGGATCGGAAAACAGTGCGCGGAATAATGGAACCAAAGCCCTGTGCATTACTCCTGCTTGTTCTGTTCTACCCTGTTTAAACGCATTAACCATCTGTTGCATTTCGTTTCCGACGACATGTGCCGCTACCGATACGACCCCTTTTCCGCCGATTGCAAGAAGCGGAAGTGTGAGTGCATCGTCACCGCTATAAACTGAGAACCCATCGTCCGTTCCCGAAATGATTGCTGACATTTGCTCAAGACTACCGCTTGCTTCTTTTATTGCGCGGATATTCTTCACTTTTGACAGTTCAATAACAGTCTCCGGAAGCATATTCACGACGGAACGTCCCGGAATATTGTAGAGCAGTACAGGCAGTTCTGTTTCGCCTGCAATTGTTGAAAAGTGTGCGTACATCCCTTTTTGATTGGGCTTGTTGTAGTAAGGCGTGACAAGCATAATACCATCCGCCCCAAGTTTTTCGGCCTGCTTTGTCAGCAGTATGGATTCAGCAGTACTATTCGTTCCAGTTCCCGCAATTACCGGTATTCTTTTATTTACTTGTTCAATTGTAAAAGCCAGCATAGCTTCCTTTTCTACAGTCGTAACGGTCGGCGACTCACCCGTTGTACCATTGACGACCAGTGTATCTGTTCCATTTGCAATCAAATGCTCTATCAGTTTAGCTGCTCTATCGTAATCGACTTCACCTGTAGATGAAAAAGAAGTGACCATCGCTGTAGCAATCTGTCCAAGTTCCATTTATGATCAACCCTTTACTGAGATTTGTTATTTAATCAAAGCTTCTGCGATTTGTACTGAATTCAATGCTGCCCCTTTTAGAAGATTGTCCGATACAATCCACAGGTGGAATCCTGCTGGATGATTTGGATCTTTCCGTATACGGCCAACAAATACTTCGTCTTTTCCTTCTGCGAATAATGGCATTGGATACAGTTGTTTGGAAGGATCATCTTGGACAACAACGCCTGGCGCATTTTCCAGTAAAGTATGAAGTTCTTCCACGGATACATTTTCTGAACCGATTTCAATATAAACGGATTCGGAATGCCCCGTGACGACAGGCAAACGAACGCATGTCGCTGAAACAGAAATTTCTTGATCACCAAATATTTTTTTCGTTTCATTCATCATTTTTAATTCTTCAAGTGTATAGCCTGACGGATCGAATGAATCGATCTGTGGAATTGCATTAAAAGCAATTGGATAGTGACGTTCCGCTGATGCAGATGGTAAGACAGCTGCTTCAATCTCTGAACGTTTTTCAAACTGCTGGCTTTGATTTTCCAGTTCATCAATCGCTTCGGATCCTGCACCTGAAACCGCCTGATATGTCGAAACAATGATTCTGTTCATACCGAACTTTTCACGGATTGGCTGTAGCGCTGTTACCATCTGAATCGTTGAACAGTTTGGATTCGCAATGATTCCGTTATGGTCATTTAAAGCATTCGCGTTCACTTCTGGCACTACTAGAGGAATTTGGTCTTTCATTCGGAATGCGCTCGTATTATCTATAACGACCGCGCCTCTTTTCACTGCTTCAGGTGCAAATTTTTCTGAAATCGATCCTCCTGCACTGAAAAAAGCGATATCAATGCCTTCGAATGATTCCGGTACTGTTTCTTCAACGATATATTTAAGGCCACCTGCAGTAATTTCTTTTCCTGCAGATCGCTTCGAAGCTAATAGTTTAATTGTTTGTACAGGATAATCACGTTCCAGTAACTTTTCAAGTATTTTTGTACCAACTGCCCCCGTCGCGCCTACTATTGCTACATTCACTTTTTTCATCTCTATCTCCCTTTCAGCTTATACAGATGTATAAATAACCAGGACGTGTATAAATAAGTCTTATTTCCGCATCGCTACATTATGTAGCATATTTAATGGAAATACTTTAGTCCTTAACATCGTTAGCAGTTCATTGGAGGAATTATATCATATAAAAGAATATTCTGCCCTGTATTTTTATATTTTTTTATGAATAATCAATAATGGTTGGAGTTGTCTTTTTTCGAGGGCTGCAACAGTTGCGGGTACCATAAGTGTAAAATCAGAGATAAGTGAATTCGGTTTTTTGATTGGATCGTCCTGTCCGAACGGAATAAAAAAGACATTTTTCATATTTACCAGCTTCATGAGGTTCATCGCATTTAAACCGAGTGCATCGTTCGTTGAAATTCCAATGAGTACTGGACTATCATTGCGCAACGTAGCTTTTGCCGCCATCAATACAGGCGAATCCGTGGCAGCATTCGCAAATCTACTCATTGAATTTCCTGTCATCGGTGCGATAATCATGCAATCGACAGGGGTACTTGGACCGAATGGTTCTGCTCCAACAATGGTAGAAATTACTTTTTCTCCCGTCGCCC
Source organism: Sporosarcina sp. Y1004 (assembly GCF_057669665.1). Lineage (NCBI taxonomy): Bacteria > Bacillati > Bacillota > Bacilli > Caryophanales > Caryophanaceae > Sporosarcina > Sporosarcina sp. Y1004. Next base: position 71,026 of record NZ_JBYHFQ010000003.1, read on the forward strand.
CTTCGATACGTGCAATCCATTCTTCCCCTGTGCCGAAGCGCGTTGCAGCTGTTAAAACTGAGTGAGTGATAACTGGTATAACGGTCGCTCCAGCATCTTTTAGTGAATCGATAACCGGAATGATTTCCTCATACGTACAATGTGAAGCTGTAATCCCCAGTCCTACTCTTTTTCCCTTTAACATGGAGTTCCCCTTTCATCTTCTATAGATCCTCTCTAGCGCATCCGCTAATGCGGCTGCGGCGTCAACAGGAAAATGTTTTCCCGGTAATCCTAGGAGTACTGTATAGTATTCAGACGAAAGCCGTTCCTTTAGGCAACCCGGGGCTGATGCGAGGTCGAAAATATGCATACCCGGGGTTTCTGAAATCTCCAACCATTTTGCGGGAATCGTATTAATGAGCGTACCTTCTAGCATTGACCACTTACTCGTTAAACGTTCGGTCTTATATCCATGAATGGATGCTTCCCCCAGTTGTTCATCGGACCTAGCGACAACGGTAATATGGGCTCCTAGGGATGCCAGTGCATGCGCAGTCGTCTTTCCAACTTTACCAAAACCCGCAATGTGGAAAGATCTACCGGAAATGCATCTGCCCGTGCGTGAATAATAGTCGTGGATGAACCCCTCCGCAGTGAGTAGTGCATTTTGCCAGATGAACTGTTCTTCTTTAAGATAGGTATGGATTTTAAGTCCAGCCTCTTTGAAGGGCATCAGCCATTCGTCTGATGCCCTTCCTGTATACAGTTCTGTATCTTTTCCTAGCAATGCGGGTGGTAGCGACCCACCCATTTGTAAAATCGGAAAAACGATATGCTGTGGTTTAAGTTCCTCAATCTGTTCACGAAGTTTTTCAGAAAAATCATCAGTCGCACTATGGTGACTGATGAATCCTTTCTCAGACCATATTCGACTACAAGCTGCTAATCTATTATCTGTTCCTATAAAAAGCCACTTATTCTCTGTCATCGCTATCCAACATTTCCATACTATGCGTTTTTCCAAACAGAATGCGGTGTTCTCCAATTAAGACAATCTCATGCCAAGGTATGAATTCATCGGAAGTTTCTTGACGGTTCTTGAATGAAAAGCGACCGAATTTCTTCTTTATTTCAAATCCGATAATATCACCTGTTTTCCCATTAAAAATAAGGTCGGTATCCGCCAAAAAACCATAGCGAACACCGTCCTCAACTTGAATAAGCTCCTTTTGAGCAAGTTCTGATAGTAGCATCGTCAAATCCCCTTTCTTTCATCTCCATTCATCATATGAGTTGAACAAGGAAAAACTGACTGACACGAAAATCATTTTTTATATTCGTTTATAATGTCTTTTGGTGCAATTATTGAAATAGCTCGCTTTCCTGTAAAAATATCATTTGCCATTCTATAAACTTGATTCAATTCGACTTTGTCAATCAGGGAAACGACTTCATCGGCTGTTTTATGTTCTTGCAAAATAAGCTCATTTTTACCATTGCGATGCATCCTAGCTTCTGAACTTTCTAATCCTAGCAGGAATCCACCTTTTAGCTGCTCTTTCGCATTATATAATTCTTTTTCAGTAATGCCTTCATTCAAAACTGAATGGATGACTTCATCGATTGTCTCGGATAATATCTTTAGGTTTTCGGGTGATGTCCCGCCGTAAATCATGAAAGTTCCAGCATTTCGATAGGCCGAGAAATAGGAATGGATCGAGTAAGCCAGGCCACGCTCTTCACGGACTTCCTGGAATAGGCGCGAGGACATCGAGCCACCAATTATACTGTCTAGAACTACTAATTCATGAATCCGTTTATCATCTACAGGAAGACCTGGAAAGCCTAGACAGATATGTGCTTGTTCAATATCTTTAGCTTTAAGCGAAAGACCTTCATGAAATGTTGGAATCGTAGAAAAAGCCTGTTCTTCAACCTTTTCAGTCCGTTTGAATGAACCAAATTGGACTTCAATGAGCCTGATTAGTCGTTCATCATAGTTTCCTGCAAGAGAAATAACAATCCGTTCGGGCGTATAATTGTTCTCCATAAATTCTTCTATCATTTCACGGTTAAATTTGTTGATTGTTTCTTCATTGCCGAGAACCGGTTTGCCGATTGGCTGTTCTGGATACATGGTTGCCCAAAGTCTTTCGTCCACATCATCATCAGGTGCGTCTTCAACTGCCGCGATTTCATCAAGGACAATCGATTTCTCTTTTTCTATTTCCACTTCATCAAACTTCGAGTTGAAAAACATATCCGTCAAAATGGAAAGTGCGCGTGGGGCCTGGTGTCCAAGCACTGTCGTATAATAGCACGTCATTTCTTTGGATGTGAATGCATTGACGTCACCACCGATACGGTCAAATTCCTCTGCGATCGTCCGTGCGCTTCTTGTTGCCGTTCCTTTAAAGAGCATATGTTCAATGAAATGGGCAATCCCTGCTTCTGATTCCATTTCATCCCTTGAACCCGTGCCGACCCATATACCGAGTGCTACCGAGCGTACATGAGGCATCGTTTCATGGATGATTCTAACGCCATTCTGGCATAGATGTGTTTTTATCATTTCTCTGATTCCCCCTTTTAATCTTAATTCTATTATAGCTGTTCCTAGTATAATTAATGAAAGAACAAAAAGCCTCCATCTTCACTTGAAGAGGGGCTTTTCAATCTGTAATTGTAATTCGATTCAGTTATTCGCTTTTTCTGCTGCTTCTTTTTCTTCAAGTATAACAACTTTTCTAGACAAGTTAACTCGTCCTTGGTTATCAATTTCAATTACTTTAACAAACATTTCATCATTCAGTTTTAGAACGTCTTCAACCGCTTTTGTGCGTTCTTCTGCAATTTCCGAAATATGAAGCAGTCCATCTTTCCCTGGGAAGAGTTCGAGGAATGCACCGAATTTTTCAACTCGTTTCACTTTCGCCATATAATATTCGCCGACTTTTGCTTCGCGAACAATATTTTCAATCATTGCTTTCGCTTTTGTATTCATGTCATTATTTGGAGAAGAAATGTAAATCGTACCATCTTGTTCCGTATCGATTTTGACATTTGTCTCTTCGATAATTTTATTGATAACTTTCCCGCCTGGTCCAATTACGTCACGAATCTTATCTGGGTTGATTTTGATGACAATAATTTTAGGTGCGTATTGCGAAAGCTCTTCACGTGGTCCTGAAATTGCTGTAATCATATGATTCAATATTACCAAGCGCCCTATTTTTGCTTGTGTCAATGCTTCTTGCAAGATTTCTCTAGATAGACCTTCGATTTTAATATCCATTTGAAGTGCAGTAATTCCTTTTTCAGTTCCTGCTACTTTAAAGTCCATATCGCCGAGATGATCTTCCATCCCTTGGATATCAGACAGGACAGAGTAGTTATCCCCTTTTTTCACAAGACCCATTGCGATACCCGCAACCGGTGCTTTAAGTGGTACCCCTGCATCGAGCATCGCCATTGTTGAAGCACAAATGGATGCTTGTGAAGAAGAACCGTTTGACTCGAGCACTTCTGCTACAAGACGGATTGTGTATGGGAAGTCAGTATCATTCGGGAGAACTGCTGAAAGTGCGCGTTCTCCAAGTGCACCGTGTCCGATTTCACGACGACCTGGTCCACGAATTGGACCTGTTTCACCGACACTGAAATTCGGGAAGTTATAATGGTGCATAAAACGTTTTGTTTCTTCCAGGCCGAGGCCATCAATGATTTGTACTTCCCCAAGTGCTCCTAGTGTACAAACACTAAGCGCTTGCGTTTGGCCGCGCGTAAAGAGACCAGAACCGTGTGTACGTGGCAAAATGCCTACTTCTGATGCAAGTGGACGAATTTCATCGAGACCACGGCCATCAGGACGGATCTTATCATCTGTAATAAGACGACGCACTTCTTCTTTAACGATGTGCTCTAATACGCCTTTTACTTGTTTCATTGTCGCATCGTCCGCTTCGTTTTCTTTGTAGCGTTCAATGACTTCGTTTTTCACAGCATTGATAGCATCTTCGCGTGCATGCTTCTCAACTGTCTGGATTGCATTAACAAGATCGGTTTCGCAGCTATTTTTAATATCAGACATAATTGTTTCGTCCAATGTGAATAGTGCAACATCTGTTTTTGCTTTGCCAACTTCAGCAATAATTTTTTCCTGGAACTCAATCAGTTTAATGATTTCACCATGACCAAACATGATGGCTTCAAGAATGATGTCTTCAGCGACTTCTTGTGCGCCTGCTTCAACCATGTTGATAGCATCTTTCGTACCAGCGACAACAAGGTCAAGCTCACTTTTTTCCAATTGTGCCGGTGTTGGATTGACGATGAATTTTCCGTCGATTAGTCCAATTTGAATACCAGCAATCGGTCCTTCAAAAGGAATGTCAGAAATCGACAATGCAAGTGAAGAACCGAGCATTGCTGCCATTTCAGATGAACAGTCTTGATCAACTGACATAACCATTGAGATGACTTGTACATCATTACGGAATCCATCTGCGAATAAAGGACGTATTGGACGGTCAATCAGACGGCTTGTTAAAACAGCCTTATCAGATGGACGTCCTTCGCGCTTAAGGAAGCCACCGGGGATTTTCCCAACCGCATACATACGCTCCTCGTAATTCACTGTAAGCGGGAAGAAATCTAACCCCCGTGAATTTTTAGAAGATGTTGCAGTTGAAAGTACTGTTGTTTCTCCGTAGCGTACGAGTACTGCTCCATTCGCCTGTTTTGCAAGTTGTCCCGTTTCAATTGTTAACGGTCGTCCTGCCCAATCAAGTGTGTATACTTTTTTTTCGGTCATAATTGAACCCCTCTCCACATCTCAGCCTGAACTGTTTACGTGTATGTATTAATAGTAGTGTAAGTGATAGCGCTCAGTGAACACAAGTTTTTATCATCATTAACCGTCGTCATGGCACATTTGTATAGTATACCACTTTATTGTCGTTTCTAATATAGAACAAGGTAATTAATGAAGTTTTGATTTTTTGTGGAGATTTGAACAGGTCGAAACGCATTGTACCAGTTACTGACACCAAACACTTTAAAAAACACAAAAAAAAGCGGGCACAAGGCCCACTTTCGATAGTCATCTTATTAACGGCGAAGGCCGAGTTTAGCAATAAGATCACGGTAACGCTGAACTTCATTGTCTCGTAAGTATCTCAAAAGTCTTTTACGAGTTCCGATCATTTTGTAAAGACCACGACGTGAGTGGTTGTCTTTCTTATGAAGACGGAAATGTTCTGTCAGGTTATTGATCTCTTCTGTAAGTACTGCGATCTGGACATCTGCTGACCCAGTATCAGTTTCATGAATTTTGTATTCACTGATCAATTCATTTTTACGCTCTTGTGTTATAGCCATCTTCTTCACCTCCAATAGTAAGATATCCCCGGTTCCCGAGCAAGCGTTGGTGATTCGCGATGCCAAGGAATGGTTTGTGCACATTGGCACGTATTTATAGTACCATGCCTATTTTTGAAATGCAACCATCATTGATGCGCTTCTAGAATGTCTTGTGCGCTAATTTTATCTTTGGCAATTTGTTCAACTAGCAGATCGATAGAAGCGAATTTTTGCTCGTTGCGGATATGCCCAATCCAGTCTACAGATGCTTCTTTGCCATAAAGATCTCCGGTAAAATCGAGTACATGCACCTCGATGACAGCGGGCCTACCGCTCGGATCATGGAACGTCGGTTTAACGCCGACATTGCACACTCCCTTATAAGTTTTTCCTTCCACAATAAACCACACTGCATAGACACCATTTGCAGGTAACACTGTACTACTCTCAGGCATGACGTTGGCAGTTGGAAATCCAAGGAGTCTTCCCCTCTTCTCACCATCAACGACTATGCCCACAGTCCGAAAAGGTCTACCTAGAAGCAATTTCGTCTCTTCAACATTACCTTCAGACAAAAGCTTCCGAATTCGTGTTGATGAAATCTTTTCCTCGTTATCCGTCACTTTATTAATAACCGTTGTACCGAATGCTTCGTCTGCCAATGCAGCCATCTGTTCCATCGTACCTACACCCTTTGAACCAAATGTAAAGTCAAATCCTGCAGTGACATGCAAAACATTGAGTTCCTTCAAGAAAATATCAACAAATTGCTTAGGCGAAAGCGAGGCAAGCGCCCAGTCAAACGTTACGATGAACAAAGCATCAATCCCCATAGCACTAAGCAGCCGAACTTTTTCCTGATGCTGCGTGATATAACCTACCTTATTCTCACCATCACCAAATAGATGAGAGGGGTGTGGATCAAATGTCATAACTGCCGAACGGATGCCAAGTTCTTCAGCCTTTCTCTTCGCTTCGTTGATCACTGTCTGATGACCTTTATGCAAGCCGTCAAAGAAACCGATTGCAAGGGAATAATGCGAGTCGTTATCAACCATTATTGTTCCTGGATAATGTAATTTGTAAATGTCCATTGTAATCGCTCCCCTTACCTGTTCAATGGAAACATTTTTTCAGGCTTCATAAGACCAAGCTTGGTAGGATGCTTCCTGTAAATTGCGAGTGCCTTACCTTCATTCATAAATACGATTACCTCTTCACTTTCAAGCAGTGGATGCTCAGTTAGCACTTGTCCATTTTCTACTTTTTCGAGAAGCTCTTTAGTGACTTCAATGGCAACGAAATCGCTCAGTGCATCTTCCAGCGGACGAAGTATCGTGGAAATTTGTCCTTCTTCCTGAAGTGACCTGACTTCATCCAACGTACGACAATCGTCCTGCACATACGTCCCTGAAGATGTACGGACGAGGGCTGCCATATGTGCAGGATAGCCCAATAGCTCGCCAATTTGTACCGCAAGTGTTCGGATGTATGTTCCTTTCCCGCATGCGACCCTAATACGGAATGAAATCGATTCTCCTGCGTACCATTCTACAGGGTCTAACAATTCGATTTCATGTATAAGAACTTTTCGCTCTGGCCTTTCAACCTCTATTCCTTTTCGTGCATATTCGTAGAGTTTACGGCCGTTCACTTTCACAGCGGAGTACATGGGTGGAATTTGAGTAATTTCGCCTGTTAATTTTGTGAGAACTGCTTCAATTTCGGCCCTTGTAATATGTTTTGGCGATAAGTCTGAAGCTACAATCGCTCCATCCGCATCTTCCGTTTCCGTTGAAGTCCCTATGGAAACAAGTGCCACATATTCCTTCCCAGAGTCCGTTACGTATTCAGCTACTTTTGTCGCTTGCCCGATACAAATCGGTAATACACCTTCTACGCTCGGATCCAGTGTACCCGTATGTCCCACTTTTTTAGTACCAAGAATTTTTCGCAATTTGAATACACAGTCATGCGAAGTCATCCCTTTTTCTTTCCATAAAGGAAGTATTCCATTCATTCATGTCGCCACCTTAGAAGTTACATTAATATGTAAAAATAGGAAGTCGGAAAGTCCTTAGGGACACCGACTTCCTACTCATTTCTTATTGATTGTCCTCGTTCTTCACCTGTTTAAGAAGTGATTCAATCCGAGTTCCGTATGCTACGGAACTATCGAATTCGAATTTAATCTCAGGTGTAATGCGAAGTCTGATACGTTGGCCGATTTCAGTGCGAATAAATCCTTTCGCCTGATTGAGCCCTTTCAACGTATCTTCTTTTTCCTTTTCATGTCCTAGAACTGAAATGTAAATAGTCGCATGTTGAAGATCTCCGGTCACCTCGACATCGGTTACTGTAACAAAACCGATCCGTGGATCTTTCAATTTTTGGCCGATGATTCCACCAAGTTCTTTTTTCATTTGTTCTGCAACGCGATTAGCACGCATTGACATGGGCGGTCACCCCAATCCTGTATTAATAATGGTCAAGCGTCAAGTTGGATAATTCCCAGTCCGGATTTGACTCCAGGAACCGTATCGCTCGTCTAACTTCACGCTCAGCTGCATCTTTTGATGAAGCCACGGCAACTAGAGCGATTGTTGTACGTTGCCACAAATCTTGATGATCTATTTCTGCAATGGAGACATTATAAGCATTTTTCACTCTGTCTGTCATCCGTTTCAAAACTGACCGCTTGTCTTTTAGAGAAGCAGCCATCGGAATGAAGAATGAACATTCCGCATAGACAATCATACTCGTTTAATTTCTTCCATAATGAATGCTTCAATGACATCACCAACATGTATATCATCAAAGTTCTTGATTGTAATACCACATTCGTATCCTTTTGCCACTTCTTTTGCATCATCTTTAAAGCGTTTCAAAGTATCAATTTCACCTTCGAAAATGACGATGTTGTCGCGAACAATACGAACGCTTGAATCACGAGTAATTTTACCACTCGTTACATAGCTTCCCGCAATCGTACCGATTTTAGACACTTTAATTGTTTCGCGCACTTCAATTTGTCCGATAACTTTTTCTTCGTATTCAGGGTCTAGCATACCCTTCATTGCCAATTCTATTTCTTCAATTACTTTATAGATAACACGGTGTTGTCGAATGTCTACGCCTTCTTCGTCCGCCGCACGTTTCGCATTGACGTCAGGACGAACGTTAAATCCGATAACGATAGCATTCGAAGCAGCAGCAAGAGATATATCAGATTCATTAATCGCGCCGGCACCTGTATGGATAATTTTCACGTTAACACCTTCGACTTCAATTTTCATAAGTGAAGAGGCCATCGCTTCAACCGTACCTTGTACGTCCGCTTTAACGATTAAGTTCAATTCTTTAATTTCACCCTGTTTCATATGATCGAACAGGTTATCGAGCGTGACACGCGTTTTCTCAACACGTTGATCTTGCAGCGCTTCACCGGCTCTTGTTTCTCCGATTTGACGTGCTGTTTTTTCATCTTCAAAGACAACAAAACGATCTCCGGCTTGTGGTACGTCGCTTAGCCCAGTAATTTCGATCGGTGTAGATGGTCCTGCTTCTTTCACACGGCGGCCGATATCACTCACCATTGCGCGAACACGACCGTATGTGTTACCTACAACAATTGGGTCTCCAATATGAAGTGTTCCGTCTTGTACAAGAAGCGTTGCAACGGCTCCGCGTCCTTTGTCAAGAGATGCTTCAATAACACTTCCGCGTGCACGGATTTTTGGATCCGCTTTGAGTTCAGCAACTTCAGCAACGAGAAGGACCATTTCTATCAACTGGTCAATCCCTTCACCTTTCAACGCTGAAATTGGTACGAATATTGCATCGCCGCCCCAAGCTTCAGCTACAAGACCCTGATCTGTCAATTCTTGCATAACACGATCGGGATTTGCAGAAGGTTTATCCATTTTATTTACTGCAACGATAATCGGAACATCAGCCGCTTTTGCATGGTTGATGGCTTCAATCGTTTGTGGCATAACACCATCATCCGCTGCAACAACTAGAATTGTAATATCAGTCACTTTTGCTCCACGTGCACGCATTGTCGTAAATGCTGCGTGACCTGGTGTGTCAAGGAAAGTTATTTTCTTGCCATTCTCTTCAATTTGGTATGCACCAATATGTTGAGTAATTCCACCCGCTTCGCCTTGCGTAACTTTTGTATGTCGAATCGAATCCAGAAGTGTTGTTTTACCATGGTCTACGTGACCCATGATTGTTACAACTGGTGGACGTTCAATTAGTTCAGTCGCAACTTCTTCATGTTCTTCAAAATATGTTTCAAGATCAGTTACATCAATACGAATTTCTTCTTCTACTTCAACTTCGTAGTCTGCGCAGATAAGTTCAATCGCATCTTTGTCTAGTTCTTGGTTGATTGTAGCCATAATACCAAGCATGAATAGTTTTTTAATAATAGCGGATGGCTCACGACCTAGTTTATTCGCAAGTTCTGCTACTGAAAGCGACTCATAGTAAGTAATTTTTTCCGGTAATGGTTTCTCCACCTTCGGAATCGGGTTAGCCGGACGGTATCTTCTACGCCCTTGGTTTATACCACGTGCTGGTGGACGTCCACCACGACCTCCACCTGAGCGGTTAGGTGCTCCGCCTGCCGGTCGGCTTGGTCCGCCAGAACTTGGCCGATTTTGACCACCTGGCGCTCCTTGCGCCGGACGGTTACCACCTGTTGAGCCTTGTGCTGGACGGTTGCCACCTGTCGAGCCTTGCGCCGGACGGTTGCCACCTGTCGAACCTTGTGCTGGACGGTTGCCACCTGTCGAGCCTTGTGCTGGACGGTTGCCACCTGTTGAGCCTTGTGCTGGACGGTTGCCACCTGTTGAGCCTTGTGACGGACGGTTGCCGCCTGTAGAGCCTTGTGACGGGCGGTTGCCACCTGTTGAGCCTTGTGATGGACGGTTGCCGCCTGTTGAACCTTGTGATGGACGGTTGCCGCCTGTTGAACTTTGCGCTGGACGGTTGCCGCTAGTAGATTGCGCAGCTTTTGGCGTTTCTTTTCGTTCAGCAGCTTTTGGATATACTTTAGGAGCATTTGGTTTATTCACATTGCCTCCAAATTTACTATCCAGTTTCATAATTACATCATTATCAATTGTTGACATATGATTTGACACACTCACATTTATCTTTCCTAATTCATCAATAACTTCTTTACTCGACCGATTCACTTTTTTCGCATATTCGTGTACTCGAATTTTCGTCATTAGTCCACCCCCGGTTATATTCGTTGAGTAGCCCGGATATTTTTCTGGCAAAACCAGCATCCGTTAGGGCAAGTACTACCCGTGACTCTTTCCCAACTGCATGCCCGAGCTCTTCTCGATTCCCGAAGACATGCTTCTCAACGTTGTAAAACGTACTTTTATCAGTTAACTTTTTCATTGTATTTTTAGATGCATCTTCTGAAACAATTACTAGACGCGCGTTGCCGGAACGGATTTCCCGTACAACCAAATCTTCACCCATGATAAGCATCCTTGCTCTAGCCGCCATTCCAAGCATTTGATAAATCCTTTTCGGATCTGTCATTTTAATGCCTCCCGGCGGATAGCATGAAGAAGATCATCGTATACCTGTTCAGGTACAGCTGTTCCAAGCTGGCTTTCAATCGATCTGTTACGACGCGCGGATTCAACTGCTTCTTCGGATTTAGACACATATGTCCCACGGCCTGACTTCTTGCCAGTGAGATCGACTGAAACTTCCCCTTCTTTTGGGCGGACGATACGAATCATTTCCTTTTTCGGGAACATACCGCCAGTCGCCGCACATTTACGTAAAGGAACTTTTTTCATGTTTGTCATGTGTGCTCATCCTTTCTTTTCAGTTTTCGTTGTCCGTATACAGATCGATTGAATCAGTACTACTAATTTCTGTAGCATCATCCTCAACAAAATATGGATCGATTTCAGTTGACTCTTCTTCTAACAGACTCTCTTCAATCGGCTCTTTGAAAGCTGGCGGATAAATTCCTAGTTCACGTGCATCCGTTTCACTCTTAATGTCGATTTTCCAACCAGTCATCTTAGCCGCGAGTCTCGCGTTCTGTCCGCGCTTACCTATTGCAAGTGACAATTGATAGTCAGGAACCACAACAGTGGTAGATCGATCTTCTTCGTTTACCTGAACATCAATTACTTTCGAAGGACTAAGTGCATTTGCCACAAATATAGCCGGATCCTCGGACCATTCGACGATATCAATTTTCTCGCCATTCAGTTCATTTGAAATCGATTGTACCCGGGCACCTCTTGCACCTACACATGAACCGACCGGATCTACTGCATCATTATTCGTATGAACTGAAATTTTGGAACGGTCTCCCGCTTCTCGTGCAATCGATTTGATTTCTACGATTCCTTCAAAGATTTCAGGCACTTCAACTTCAAACAATCTACGGAGAAGTCCGGGATGTGTTCTTGAGACAAACACTTGCGGACCGCGTGATGTACGTTCAACTTTTGTAATATACACTTTGATTCGGTCATGGGGCTGATAGGTTTCAGTCGGTATCTGTTCACCAACCGGCAATACAGCCTCCACTTTACCGAGGCCGACATATAAGTTACGAGCGTCAAGCCGTTCAACAATACCGTTGACGATATCATCTTCTCTGTCGACGTACTCCTCAAAGATGATACCGCGCTCGGCTTCCCGCACTCGCTGTGTGACAACCTGCTTAGCAGTTTGCGCAGCAACGCGACCAAAATCGCGCGGAGTTACTTCTTCCTCAACAATATCTTCAAGTTCGTAGGCAGGATTGATTTTATGTGCATCTTCAAGACTGATTTGTAAACGATCATCTTCAACCTCTTCGACGACATCTTTTCTGGAATAAACTTTCATCGTCCCTTTATCAAGATTCAAGTCAACTCGCACGTTCTGCGCCTGATTGAAATTTCGTTTATATGCAGTTACTAGTGCCGCTTCAATCGCTTCTACCAAGACATCCCTTGAAATACCTTTTTGTTTTTCAAGGGCAGTCAATGCATCGAGTAGATCACTACTCATATTAATCACTCCTACTATTCAATTATGCGGAAAAGTCAATTGCCAAACGGGCAAATGCGATTTTTTCCTTGTCAATAACGACCGTCAATTTTCTTGTTTTAATACTTACTTCAACTTCTGCGCCTTCAGGACCGTATGCTAACAGATAACCTTCGAATTCTTTCATGCCATCGATGGCCTCGTACGTCTTAATGAATACGAATTGTCCAATTGCTTTTAGGAAGTCTTCTTCCTTCTTCAACGGACGCTCTGCACCAGGTGATGATACTTCTAGGAAATAGTTTTGTGGAATCGGATCAGTACGATCAAGTTCTTCACTTAACTTTTCACTCACCTGAGAACATTGCTCAATATCGATGCTCCCGTTAGGTGTATCAATATAGACTCGTAGAAACCAATCTCTGCCTTCTTTTATAAATTCCACGTCGACAAGTTCCAAGTCCAGTTCTGTAACAATTGGAATAACGAGTTTTTCGACTTCTTCCGTAATATTGCTCATCTTACCCCTCCCGAAATAGTAATCAAATACGCCTCGGCGTATTTGCGACCAGATTAAGTAGAGAAGTCAGTCTAGAAACGTCGCATCTCTGCGACAACCAGGGGGATTAAAACTCAATTCCACCTAGCCAACCAACCTGCATCATGCAGCTACGTGCACGATTAACTTCCCTACAAAATCCGTGGCATCCGCCGGAAGCTTTAACCAAAGCCGAAAATGAATTTAGACTCCCCTCCGACTTTGGTAAAAAACAGTACAGAACAACAGAAAAGAGCGGGAAATCCCACTCTTTTTGCGCAAGACTATTACAAAAGTTGTTCCCATCATACCATAGGATAAATGATGTAGCAAATAATGTGCTAGAAGAGGGAAAGTTGATTCGCCTCAGGCATTCCTTCCAAACAACCTAAAGTGTCCATATACTCGACAATTGTCTTCGAAACACGGCCACGCTGCTGGAAATCCTCTTTTGAAAGAAACTCTCCATCTTTCCTGGCTTCTACGATCGAATTAGCTACATTCGTCCCAAGAGACGGGACGGCATTGAACGGAGGAATTAGTGTGTTACCTTCAATTAGGAATGTCGCTGCATCAGATTTGTATAAGTCAGGTCTCGCCAAGGTAATTCCGCGCTCCCACATTTCAAGCGCAATTTCAAGTACGGTTAATAAGCTTTTCTCTTTTGGTGTTGCATCCAGGCCTTTAACGTTAATCTCTTTAATTTGTGCTCGTATGGAGGCAGAACCTTTCGTCATCGTCAACAAATCGAAATCAGTCGCCCGTACTGTGTAATACGTTGCATAGTATAGTATCGGATGATGCACTTTGAAATATGCGATGCGCAGTGCCATTAGTACATAGGCCGCTGCGTGCGCTTTCGGGAACATATATTTAATTTTTTTACATGATTCAATGTACCAGTGCGGCACACCCTGAACCTTCATTTCCGCCTCAAACTCAGGAGTAAGTCCCTTACCTTTACGAACAGATTCCATAATTTTAAATGCCATCGAAGGTTCTAACCCTTGATAGATTAAGTACACCATTATATCATCCCGGCAACCGATAACATCGGAAAGTTCGCATGTCTTATTTTGAATCAATTCCTGTGCGTTGCCTAACCAGACATCAGTTCCATGGGAAAGCCCTGAAATCTGAATCAGTTCCGAAAATGTTGATGGTTTTGTTTCTTCAAGCATCTGGCGTACAAATCTCGTTCCGAATTCAGGTACGCCTAGCGTTCCTGTTTTACATCCGATTTGTTCCGGTGTGACACCAAGTGAAGTCGTACCACTGAATAATTGCATGACTCCTTCATCATCCGGTGGAATCGTCAATGGATCAATTCCCGAGAGATCTTGCAACATCTTAATCATTGTTGGATCATCGTGACCTAGAATATCAAGTTTCAACAAGTTGTTGTCGATTGAATGGAAGTCAAAATGAGTCGTCTTCCAACTTGAATTCAAGTCATTCGCAGGAAATTGGATAGGCGTGAAATCAAATATTTCCATATCATCAGGAACAACGATTATTCCACCTGGATGCTGCCCTGTATTCCGTTTAACTCCTGAACAACCTTGTACGAGTCGGTCTATTTCTGCTCCACGGAAATTCAAATTGTTGTCATTCATATAACCACGGACGTAACCATAAGCAGTCTTTTCCGCAACCGTACCGATTGTCCCTGCGCGATAGACAAAATCTTCGCCAAAAAGTTCCTTCGTATAGTTATGTGCCTTCCCTTGATAATCACCGCTGAAATTTAAATCGATATCCGGAACTTTATCGCCATTAAAACCTAGGAAAGTTTCGAACGGTATATCTTGACCATCTTTTTTGAAAGCGGTCTTGCATGCTGGACACATTTTATCAGGTAAATCGTAGCCTGAACTGACGGACCCATCATCGAAAAACTCCGCAACTTTACACGTAGGACAAACATAATGCGGCGGCATTGGGTTCACTTCAGTTATCTCCATCAGTGTTGCGACTAGTGAAGAACCAACGGATCCCCGAGATCCCACAAGATACCCGTCATCCAGTGATTTCTTTACAAGTTTATGGGATATTAGATATATGACCGCAAACCCATGACCAATGATTGACTTTAACTCTTTTTCAATGCGTGCCTCGATGATTTCGGGTAACTGCTCACCGTATATTGCATGTGCCATCGAATATGTCAATTCTCGAACGTCATCGTCCGCCCCTTCAATGGTCGGCGTGTATAAGTCATCTTTAATCGGTTTTACCTCACCGATTCTCTCCAAAATGGCATGTGGATTATCAATGACTATTTCCTGCGCGATTTCTTCTCCAAGAAACGCGAACTCCTCAAGCATTTCATCGGTTGTCCGAAATTGGACCGCAGGTAGTGAGTGCCTGTTCATGGGATTGGCTCCCCCTTGCGATCTAACAAGCACTTGACGGAAAGTTGCATCCGTTTCGTCAATATAATGGACATTCCCCGTTGCACATACCGGGAGACCAGTATTTTTCCCGAGTTTGATCATTTTTCGCATGATATCTTCCATGTTCCACTCATCGCGAATCAATTCAAGTTCTAAGAGATGTGAGTAAACCGGTTTGGGATGGACTTCAAGGTAATCATAAAACTTTGCAATCTCCTCTACCTCATCCATCGGTTTCTGCATCAGCCCCTCGAACACTTCCCCTTTGTCGCAACCAGAGCCGACGAGCAAACCTTTTCGATACTTGACGAGTAAAGAACGCGGAATGCGTGGAACCCGGTAAAAATAATCCATATGGGAATAAGACACGAGTTTAAATAAATTTTTCAACCCTTCGTCATCCGTTGCTAATAGTGTACAATGCGACGGCCTCGCTCGTTTGTAAGAATCACCTTTACCAATATGGCGATTAAAATCATCCAAGTATTCGATGCCTTTCTCTTGCGCATCCTTCAACAAACGTAAAAATAGATGGGCAGTTGCTTCGGTATCATAAATGGCCCGGTGAGCCTGTGTCAGCTCGATTCCAAACTTTTTCGCCAACGTACCCAACCGGTGATTCCCCATTTCCGGATAAAGGAAGCGAGCGAGTTCAAGCGTATCTATGACGGGATAAGCAGCTGCTTCTAAACTAGATTTCTTACATGCTTCGTAAAAGAAGCCCATATCGAATTTTGCATTGTGTGCAACAAGAATTGAATCTCCTATAAACTCAATAAAATCCTTCGCGACATCCCCGATTTCCGGTGCATCTTTTACCATTTCATCTGTAATACCAGTAAGTTTTGTAGTGGTAGATGACAGGGGATGATGCGGATTTGAGAACCTCTCAAACGTTTCAACAATCTCACCGTTTTTCAATCTGACCGCAGCCAGTTCGATAATGGTGTCATATACCGCAGAAAGCCCTGTCGTCTCAACGTCAAATACAACATATGTATCTTCTTCAAGCTTCCGGTGTTGTTCTTCAAAAACAATCGGTACTCCGTCATCCACTAAATATGCTTCCAGTCCAAAAATAACTTTTACGCCATTTTTCTTTCCTGCAGAATAAGCTTCCGGAAATGATTGAACGTTCGCGTGATCTGTAATCGCGATGGCAGGATGTCCCCATTTTGCTGCTTGTTCAACAAGAGCTGTTGCGGAGACAACTGCATCCATCTGACTCATCGTTGTATGTGCATGTAGTTCAATGCGTTTACGATCCTTTGGTGCTTTGTCCTGTCTTATAATAGGTGATACTTCCATAACATCTTGAGCCATCATAATAAGGTCGCGTACGAATGTATCGTTTTGAATACCTCCACGCGCACGAATCCAGGCTCCTTTTTTCAAAGTCTTCATCATTTCTGCATCTTCATCATCCCGCGAGAACATTTTCACAAGAATGGAATCCGTGTAATCGGTCACTTTGATTGTCAGGAGTGACCTTCCGCTGCGCAATTCACGCACGTCCGTATCAAACACATACCCTTCAATTGTCACTCGGCGTTCTTCATCTTGAATTTGTTGAATTTCCAACATTGGCTCGTCAGGTTTGATAGGTGTACCAAGTCTGAATGGTCCAGAAACATTACCATTTTCCTTCTTGGTTGTTTCACGCAGTTTCAAATCAGCTAACGCTTTTTGACCATACGCTTCTTCTTCTGCATCACGTTGTGCAACAAATGCTTTACGCGCATCTATGGCACCACTATCTTCCTCTGTCAATTTGAAATCGACGGCAGGTCTTGGAAAACCGAATGAAGTGTAGACATCCGAAATGATAGAAGCGTATTTACTTTTCATCGTTTGCAGTTCCATATCACTTGTACAAAGTAGCGTCATTTTACCACCTTGCATAACCGGCTTTTGGCTTATCAGCCGCTCTCTAATCGGTGGCGACATGTCGCTCATTTCTTCAATAATAAACGGCCAATAGTCTGTGATTAACTTGTTGTCCACATCTTGGGTTTCAGACGATATATGAATCTTGACCGTTGCGATAGCAGAGAATGTTTCATTGATGCGCTGAGAAAAAATTGTATATATATCTACCGGTAGTGGCTTATTTAAAGTTATATTGAATTGCCACACTCTTGATTTCCGGTGAATGTTCACACGGTTCAGTTCTGCATTTTCAAAGTGGATGACAAATTGGTCATCTGTCATTCCGATTTGCTGTAACAATATATATAATTTATTTAAAGCGTCCATAAGCCTCTCCAATCTTTCATTAGTGAAAAAGAAGGGAAGTACCGATGTGCGGCCTTCCCTCCTCTAACTTATTCCGCTGTGAAGTACGCCTGTAGTTTTTCGGTAAGTTCTTCTTTTTGCCATTCAGTCGATTCACCAGTTTGTCTGAATTTAACTTCAACAATTCCTTCAGAAGCTCTCTTTCCAACTGTAATCCGGACTGGCAAGCCAATCAAATCTGAATCAGCGAATTTGACTCCCACACGTTCAGGGCGATCATCATAGAGAACATCATATCTGTAAGATTCCAAAATAGTATATAATTCATCGGCCAATTCTTTCTGACTGTCATCTTTGACATTCACAGTAATGAGATGGATATCAAATGGGGCAATTTTCTTAGGCCATTTCAAACCATTCTCGTCATTGAACTGTTCTGCGACTGCTGCAAGTATACGGGATACACCAATACCGTAACAACCCATAATATACGGTTTAGCCCTGCCGTTCTCATCAAGGAATGTTCCTTCCATCGGTTCGCTGTAAGTCGTCCCTAGCTTAAAGATATGTCCAAGTTCAATTCCTTTAGCGAACTTAATTGTACCAGTTCCATCTGGAGAAATATCTCCTTCGTGGATGAATCGAAGATCCGCATAGCGATCAACTGCAAAATCGCGTTCAGGATTGATGTTCGTTAAATGGAATCCATCTTCGTTCGCGCCGCAGACACCATTCACGACGGACGCAACTGAGTGATCTGCAATTACTTTAAGATCAATTGGCAATTTAACAGGACCGATTGAACCGACTTCACAAGAAAGAAGTTCTTGAACCTCAACCTCGCTAGCAAGTTCCACAAGTGTTGCACCAAGCGCGTTTTTAAGCTTGATATCATTAATTTCATAATCCCCACGGCACAGCACTGCAATTAGTTCATCATCTGCTTTAAAAACAAGCGTTTTAATGATACGCGATGCGTCAACGTCCAAAAACGTAGCTACATCGCTAATCGTACGTTGTTCGGGAGTTGCAACTTTCTCGACCTCTTGTAAGTCTTCATCAATCTTTTCATATGCCATATTAACTTCAGCCATTTCAACATTGGCTGCATATGATGATGCGTCACTATATGCAATGGTGTCTTCACCGATATCAGATAGCGCCATAAATTCATGCGTATCTGTCCCACCGATTGAACCACCATCCGCTAAAACAGCACGGAAATCGAGGCCTAGTCTTGTGAAGATGTTCACATAGGCTTGTTTCATTTCCTGGTATTTCTCGTCAAGACTTTCTTCTGTCGCATGGAAAGAATACGCATCTTTCATGATGAATTCGCGTCCTCGAAGAAGGCCAAAACGTGGACGCTGTTCGTCTCTAAACTTTGTTTGAATCTGGAACATCGTAAGCGGTAACTTCTTATAGGATTTCACTTCGTCACGGACGAGGGAAGTAATCACTTCTTCATGCGTTGCTCCTAGAGCAAATTCTCTATTATGACGATCTTTCAGTCTAAACAACTCAGGTCCGTAATTAAACCATCTTCCCGTTTCCTGCCAAAGTTCGGCTTGTTGCAAAGCAGGCATCAATACTTCTACGGCTTCAATCGCTTCCATTTCTTCGCGGATAATCGATTCAATCTTCCGAATCACTTTAGTGCCAAGTGGAAGGAAGGAATATACCCCACTCGTATTTTGCCGGATAAATCCTGCACGTAAGAGTAATTGATGTGAAATAATATCAGCGTCAGAAGGTACTTCACGCATTGTTGGTATGAATGTTCGTGATTGTTTCATCTATGTTTCCCACCTCAAGTAATGTTTTTGAAATCCTGAACTATTGGCTAGACGTCAACGCCCTGAATTGCTTCAGAGCTGTATGTCTACTTTTACTACTTTCATTAGAAGAAAAAGCGCTGTATATCATTCCAGGTTACAACGAGCATTAGTACCATCAGGAGCATAATCCCGACAAAATGTACCATTCCTTCTTTTTGTTTGTCGACTGGCTTGCCGCGAATGGCTTCCAGTAAGAAGAACAACAACCTTCCACCGTCAAGTGCTGGTAATGGTAGTAGGTTCATAATTCCAAGGTTAATGCTTAAGATTGCTGCCCAGTTCATGAGTTGGTATACGCCGTATTGCGCGACTTCCTCCGTCGCTTTGTAAATGCCAACTGGACCCGATAAAGCGTCAATTGTGAACTTACCTGTTACAAGCATACCCAGTAATTCAAATATCCTGACAAACCAAGTTACCGTTTCTTCCGCTCCATATTGAACTGCTTTCAGCGGATTTTTAATCACCGGGCTTGTATAGCGCACACCGATTTGGCCGATTTCTTCTCCCGACTCTTTAACTTTAACTGTGTCTGGCACAACATCCAGCGTCAGCAAATCGCCGCTTCGATCCACTTCAAATTGGAGAGGCACGCCGGCACTCTCTTGAATGATAGCAGCAAACTCCTGCCATGTGCTAATTGGATTGCCGTCAACTGCTTTGACATAATCTCCATCTTGCATTCCAGCTTTTTGCGCGGAACCCTCACTTATGACGTCCGAAATAATAGGTTCATATGTTGGAACGCCTTGTAACAAACCGATTGCAAGGAATATGAAGAAAGATAAAATAAAGTTAAACATAGGACCTGCAAATATTGCCATCGCACGAGCGCCAACAGATTTCGATTCAAATTGACGGTCGTATGGGGCAATAAGTGTCTTCTGCCCCTTCTCAAAAATGATAGCCTTTCTAGATACGTTATAACGTACTAGCTGCCCTTCATCATCATATCCTTCAATGAATAGTTCTTTTTCCAAATCTGAGGATTCTGTTTCCAGAAACAGAACATCCGGATTTGCAACATTACGGTTCAAATAAATTTTCTCAACTTCATTAGAAGCATTAATCAGGAGACCAACGCGATAACCCGGTTGTAATTCAACCGTATCGAAATCTTCTCCTGCCATTCTGACATAACCGCCAAGCGGCAGAAGTCGGATTGTATATAAAGTTTCACCTTTTTGAATTCCAATAATTTTAGGGCCGAATCCAATTGCAAATTCGCGCACCATGATTCCCGCCTTTTTCGCAAACAGGAAATGTCCTAGTTCATGAAAAAAGACCAAAGAACCGAATATGATGATAAACGCTATAACGGTTTCCATGAAAAACCACCTTCACTGACCTTATTGGCCTTTTCTAAAAAACTTATTCTATCATAGCATACACCATTTTTCGAGTCAGTGAATCCGTTTCTAAAATCGATTCTAGTTCCAGAGCAGAACTTGTTTGATGCGTGTCCATCACTCGTTCAATAATGTCTTCAATCTGTACAAAAGGTATGCGTCCATTCATGAACAGCGATACCGCTACTTCATTCGCTGCATTCATGGCTGCTGGCATTGTCCCACCCTCTTTACCGGCTGCATAGGCAAGCGCCAATGCTTTGAAACGGACCAAATCCATTTTTTCGAAATGGAGCTTGCCAATCTCCTCAAGACGAAGCGGTTTTGCGTTTTGCATTGGGATTCGATCTGGAAACGTTAAGGCGTACTGAATAGGAACTCGCATATCTGGTGACCCCAGTTGAGCCATAATACTTGTATCTTCGAACTCAACCATGGAATGGATAATACTTTCCTTATGAAGCAAACAATCTATTCTTTCATAAGGCATTCCAAAAAGATGATGGGCTTCGATTACTTCAAGACCTTTGTTCATCATTGTCGCTGAATCTATTGTTAATTTGTTCCCCATAGACCAATTCGGATGAGCAAGTGCCTGTTCTAAGGTCACATTTGTAAGTTCATCTCTTGTAAGATCCCTGAAACTCCCTCCTGACGCCGTCAAAATAAGCCGAGAGACACGTTTAGGATTTTCTCCATTCAATGCTTGGAAAAGCGCTGAATGTTCACTATCTACCGGTAAAATGGGTACACCATGTTTACGAGCTTCATTCATAACGACATCCCCGGCTGCTACAAGCGTTTCCTTGTTGGCGATAGCAATTGTAATTCCCGCACGTATTGCTTCAAGTGTAGGTTTGAGTCCCACACTTCCAATAACTGAGTTAACCAAAATGTCAGCGCCTGTGTGCCCTGCGATTTCAATCAAACCCGCTTCGCCGTATAAAAAGTGACTACTCGGGAATTCAGCTTGCAACTTCTCAGCATCTTCTCGTCTTATTACCGATACCGTTTTCGGTTGAAACGCAGAAACAATTTCCCGTACCTTATCAATATTCAAACCAGCCGAAAAAGATACGAGCTTAAATTTCTCAGGGTTCGAACCGATGATATCGAGCGTCTGTAAACCAATGGATCCTGTAGCACCTAATAAACTAATATTCTTCATCATAAGACATCCTTTCCGTTAACCCACGAAGTGTAAGAAATGAAGCAATGGCAAAACGAAAAGGAGACTGTCGAACCTGTCTAGGATCCCACCATGACCAGGCAGAAGTTGTCCTGAGTCTTTCACCTCGAAATGCCTCTTTAGTGCTGATTCGACAAGGTCACCCAGTTGTCCAATAATTGAGGCTATAATTGTCACTACAATAAGTATTATGTAAGTTGAAGCTACCGGGAAGAAGTATTGAAAGATGAATGCAAAGACAACTGCGGACAATACTCCGCCAATAAAACCCTCAACGGTCTTATTCGGGGATATTTCTGGCCATAGCTTACGCTTCCCTATTTTTCTGCCTATGAAATAAGCACCCGAATCAGTTGTCCAAATCACCATTAGTGCATATACGACATATTCGATTCCATAAACCCGTGTTTCAATCAAATAATAAAACCCGATTCCAACATATAATGCGCCCAAAACAGAAAACGCTGCATGGTCGAACGTAAACCGATTTTTAACAATGACAGTATAGATTAATAAAATAAGTACAATGGCGAATGTCAATTCGATTTTTGTATAGCCAATCATTTCAAATAGATTGTCACTGGTAACTGCAGGCATTAATAATACTGCTAGCGCTATCCATGTCAAAAAACCTTCAATTGAAAATAGATGTATGTCTTTCATTCGCAATAGCTCGTATAGTCCAATTGTTGCAATTACATATACCGCAATTGTGAATGGTATTCCTCCCATGATGACTAGCGGAACGAATAAAATTAACGCAACGATTGCAGTCATTATCCTTTGTTTCAAACGTCCCCATTCCCTTCCACACTTCCAAACCGCCTATTTCTCAGTTGGAATTCTTCGATTGCATTCAACATGCATATGTCATCAAAATCTGGCCATAACACATCAGTGAAAGAAAACTCAGCATATGCCAACTGCCATAACATGAAATTAGACAATCTTACTTCACCGCTAGTTCGGATTAGCAGGTCTGGTTCCGGTAAATGGGCAGTCATTAGATGGGAACCGATGAGTGTTTCATCAATATCTTCAGGTTTAATAGAACCGTCCGCAATGAGTTCAGCAATTTCTTTTACAGATTCAACTAGCTCGAGTCTGCTTCCGTAGTTCATGGCGAAATTTAAAGTCAAACCGTCGTTGTGTTTCGTTTCTTCAATCGCTTTGCTAATTGCATCTTTTGTATGTGTCGGCAACATATCAAAGTTCCCAATCATCTCAACTTTCACGTTTTGCTCGATTAGTTCTGGGAGATATGTGCTTAAAAACTCACCAGGTAACTTCATTAAGAAATCTATTTCGAGTTTCGGTCGTTTCCAGTTTTCTGTAGAGAATGCGTAGAGTGTAAGTACTTTAATGCCCAGATCATTTGCAATACGCGTTATTATACGAACTTTTTTCATACCTTCATGGTGACCTGCAACTCTTGGTAAATTACGTTGTTTTGCCCATCTTCCATTTCCGTCCATAATAATTGCTACATGGGCAGGGATTGGCCTACTTTGAATTTTGGCAATTTTGTCCAATAACAAGCCCTCTGGCACCACTGTTTTTTTCCGAAAAAGTTTATCCAGCATATTGTTTCCTCCACTCAGCTACTGTCAGAGCAAGTTCATACTCTATCGTAACAAATTAGACGGTTAATTTCATTTTTTATTGCTGTTCAAAGAACAAACGCGGAAATACCTATTCTGAGATTATAGCCAAAAGGCGACTTAAGGAAGGCTGTCTAAGTTAGCGACAAGGAGTGATAAAGTTCAATCTTTCCACTCCATAACCTGCGTACTGCAGGCAATCGCGGC
Source organism: Sporosarcina sp. Y1004 (assembly GCF_057669665.1). Taxonomy (NCBI): domain Bacteria; kingdom Bacillati; phylum Bacillota; class Bacilli; order Caryophanales; family Caryophanaceae; genus Sporosarcina; species Sporosarcina sp. Y1004. The sequence goes on from NZ_JBYHFQ010000003.1 coordinate 94,751, forward strand.
GTCATTTACCATAAGCCTGGACTGACTCATAACCTAATCCTCGCCTCTAGATGTTGGAATCCAGACATGGAATATCGCCTATTTAAGGTTTTCCACGGTCCGTGAACTTTATAGTTTCCTTAGCAAAAGAAAAAGACGTCCTGAAATTAGGACGTCCAGAAATATAGAAAGTTCTTCTATCAGATTTCCATGATTTCATTCTCTTTATCTTTCGCGATTTCATCGATTCGCAAAATCTGTGAATCCGTCAGCTTCTGAATTTCATCACCATATCTGTGTAATTCATCTTCAGTAATTTCACTGCTTTTTTCAAGCTTCTTGAAGCCTTCATTTGCGTCACGACGAACATTACGTATTGCAACTTTTGCTTCTTCAGCTTCTTTTTTCACAGACTTCACTAGTTCTTTACGACGATCTTCCGTCAATGCTGGAACTGCAAGGCGAATGACAGTCCCGTCATTCGAAGGTGTAATTCCGATATCTGATTTCATGATTGCCTTTTCAATATCAGCCAATATTGTTTTGTCATATGGTTGAATGACAAGAAGGCGCGCCTCAGGTACTGAAATCCCAGCCATCTGTGATACCGGAGTAGATGCACCATAATACTCAACCGTTAATCTATCCAGCATAGAAGCGCTTGCACGCCCTGCACGAATTGATGCCAGTTCTCTTGTATATCCACCAATTGCTTTTTCCATACGGTCTTTCGCTTCGTTCATAACTTCGTTTGCCATTATATATTCCTCCTGACGACCGTCCCGATTGGCTCACCAAGGACAGCTCTCTTAATATTTCCATTTTCCATAATAGAGAATACTACGAGCGGGATATCGTTGTCCATACATAGGGTTGAAGCTGTTGAATCCATAACTTCAAGTCCTTGGTTAATGACATCCAAAAATGATAGTTCTAGGTATTTTACTGCATTTTTATCTTTCGCTGGATCAGCGGAATAGACACCATCCACATTGTTTTTTGCCATAAGGATAACATCTGCTTCAATTTCAGCCGCACGTAGTGCTGCTGTCGTATCTGTAGAAAAGTAAGGATTCCCTGTACCCGCGGCAAAAATAACGACCCGTTTTTTTTCGAGATGTCGAATAGCTTTCCGGCGTATGTATGGTTCCGCAACCTGTCTCATTTCAATAGATGACGATACGCGCGTTTCAACACCGATTTTTTCTAGTGAATCCTGTAGAGCGAGGGAATTCATGACTGTAGCAAGCATGCCCATGTAATCCGCCGTTGCGCGGTCCATCCCCATTTCGCTGCCAACTTTACCACGCCAAATATTTCCGCCACCGACAACAACAGCAACTTCGACATCGAGATCGACAACTTCTTTCACTTGCGTTGCAACAGTTTTGATAACTTCTGGCGATAGACCGAAACCTTTATCACCTGCAAGCGCTTCTCCGCTTAATTTCAAGACGATACGTTTATATTTTGGGATGCTCATTTGTACCCTCCATCTACTATTTTTCTTAAAAAATGAGGAACACACGCGTGTGTTCCTCATTTTACTTTATAATGGATCAGTTACCTTTAACTTGATTCATAACTTCGTCAGCGAAGTTATCTTCAGGTTTTTCGATTCCTTCACCAACAGCGTAACGAATAAACTCTTTCAATGTTCCGCCAGTTGATTTTACGAAGTCCCCAACTTTTTGATCGGAATTTTTGACGAATGACTGATCAAGAACACAGATCTCTTCGAAATATTTTCCGATGCGGCCTTCGACCATTTTCGCTACGATATTTTCAGGTTTACCTTCATTAAGTGCTTGTTCTGTAAGGATTTTACGTTCGTGTTCAACTTCCTCAGCAGAAACTTCATCACGTGAAACGTATTTAGGATTTAATGCAGCAATATGCATCGCAACATCTTTTGCAGCATCTGAATCAGTTGAACCTTCTAAGAGAACAAGAACACTGATACGACCACCCATGTGCAAGTATGGACCAAATGCATCGTTGTCTGTTTTCGTACGGATTTCATAACGGCGTAGTGAAATCTTCTCACCAATTTTAGCAACAGCATTAGAAATGTGATCTGCTACTGTTAATCCGTTTGGTAATTTCGATTCAACCGCTTCCTCAACTGTTGCAGGTTTTGTAGCAAGAATGTGCTCAGCAAGTTCATTTACAAGTGTTTGGAAACCTTCGTTTTTAGCTACAAAGTCAGTTTCAGCATTCACTTCTAAAATAATCGCTTCGTTGCCGTCAACAAGGATGTATGTTGTACCATCTGCTGCAATACGGTCCGCTTTTTTAGCTGAACTAGAAAGACCTTTTTCACGTAAGAAGTCAATTGCTGCTTCCATATCACCATTTGTTTCAGTTAACGCTTTTTTACAATCCATCATACCTGTACCTGTTTTTTCACGCAGTTCTTTAACCATTTGTGCTGTAATTTTCATTTTTCCATTCCTCCTATATTAAGCCGTCAATTCCGAAAAAAGACGATAAGGGTATAAGCCGCTTATCGTCTTTTCATTTACTGGATTTACTCTGCAGCTACTACAGTTTCCTCTTGAGTCGCTTCTTCGTCTTCGCCTTGTCTAGATTCGAGCAAAGCGTCAGCCATTTTACTTGTTAACAGACGTACCGCACGAATCGCATCATCATTCGCAGGAATGATGTAGTCGATTTCATCCGGATCACAGTTCGTGTCAACAATTCCGACTAGAGGAATTTTTAATTTAATTGCTTCTGCAACCGCGATGCGCTCTTTGCGTGGGTCAACAACAAACATAACATCTGGAATTGCTTTCATATCACGGATTCCGCCAAGGAATTTCACAAGACGTTCGTGTTGTTTTTTAAGTTGTCCAACTTCTTTTTTAGGAAGTACGTCGAATGTACCGTCTTCTTCCATTTTCTCGATTTGTTTCATGCGTGCAACACGTTTTTGGATTGTACCAAAGTTTGTAAGTGTTCCACCAAGCCAGCGTTGGTTAATATAAAACATTCCAGCGCGTTCAGCTTCTTCTTTAATTGCATCTTGTGCTTGTTTCTTAGTACCGACGAATAGAACTTTCCCGCCATCAGCACCCACTTGACGCATGAATGCGTAAGCTTCTTCTAATTTCTTCACCGTTTTTTGAAGATCGATGATGTAGATACCGTTACGTTCTACGAAAATAAATTTCTTCATTTTCGGGTTCCAGCGACGTGTTTGGTGACCGAAGTGCACCCCTGCTTCAAGCAGTTGTTTCATTGAGATTACTGACATTTGTTATTCCTCCTGTTTGGTTTGATTCCCTCCGTGTACTTCATCCGACAGAACGACCTCTCGGCACCATTTCTGACGTCCGTGCACGTGTGTAGTAATACCACTTGCTAATATAACATAGAGCTTTTACATTTGCAACAAGTTCATCGGAATTTCAAGATAAGTTCTATTTCCGTAAGTCCTTTACCTAGTTTCTTTGCAATTTCCTCATCAGAATGACCGGCGTCATGCAGGACAAAAGTCCTCGTCCTGTCATCCTCCACTACCGTTTCAATCACATCGGTCTGCTTAAGGTTCTGTGAGGTCGAGGCAGCATAGGACTTCAATGCAAGATTAACTGGCATTTTAGGCCTTTTCACAAGCAAAGTAGGATTGACCTCTTCTGATTCAGCGGTTTTTTCTGCAGAAAATGTACTCTTGTCAACCTTTTCAAACTTAGACGGTCTATCGCTTTCGGAAAGACGTTCTATTAAACGTTCATTCTCATCTTTCAATTCTGATAAATATGCTCCAATTGTATTGTCCATCTCTACCATAAGCTTTTGTTGTTTTTTTTCAAGATCATCGAACTTAGTCACTTTGGTATATAGCAAAGCTAGAAAATAAAAGCTTATTATTTGTATGATGAATAAAAACACTAAGAAAATTGTAGTCATTTAAATCAACCTGTAAAGTCAACGAATGAACCTTTATACGGGTGCACTGTCTTCTCTTCCTCTTCGTTTTGTTGGCGGTCCCCGTCCAGCAATTGACTTTGGTCCTGGGATTGACCATCCGCTGACGTCTTCATGCTATTCTCCAATTCAGTCACGGACTCTCTTCCCTTTAAAGTCTGCCTTTCTGTAAGGGAGTTGGCATGGTCCATGTCCAATTGGGTTTGCTGGTGTTTTTGTTCTGCTAGCTTACCAGCATCAAATGTTTTTGGTATGGCAATTTGCAGTTCAATACCCTTCAAACTCATAGTATCCCTCCATCGACTATTTCAGATGATAATAGTTTGCGAAGTTTAAACAACGCTTTCGAATGAATTTGAGAAATACGTGATGTGGATAAACTCAGAATCTCTCCAATCTCCGTCAGTGTCATTTCTTCCGTATAAAAAAAATCCAATACTAGCTGCTCATTCTTATTCAGTTCGGTGATTTTCGTTGCCAAGTCACCGATTAATTCACTCATCATTGTTTTTTGCTCCGGTGTTTTGGATTCCTGATCTACAATAACGAAGGATTTGTGTCCGTCATCATCACCTTCATTCATTTTTTCATCGATTGATAAAACATTTGAAAAGTAATGTTCATGGACAGTTTGATATACCTGGTCAACACTTATTCCCATATGACTAGCAATTTCATCTACAGTGGCATGGCGTTGCAGTTTCTGCTCCAGTTTTGTAATCTCTTCTTCTTGTTTTTTAGATTTCTCTCTTGAAGAACGCGGTAACCAATCCTCTTTCCGCAAGCCATCAATAATGGTCCCGCGAATTCGAAAAGAGGCATACGTTTCAAATTTCAAATCCCTACCAGGATCGAATTTCGTCAATGCATCAAATAAACCATGAAGTCCGAGACTCATAATATCATCGCGTGAAACATTTCGGGGTAATCCCGAGCTGATTCGCTGCACATGATAGGTAACAAGTGGAGTGTATTTTCGAACAAGTAAGTCACCTGCCTCGGGATCACGATTACGAATCCACAGGTCCCAACCTATATTCTCTTCCATTAAATCCTGTTTCGACATCGAATCCCTCACTTTCCATGATGATTCTGTCATAATTACTGCTATTATAGCAAACTAGCACGAAAAAAGGCGACTGAAGCGATCAGCCGCCGTCTTAATTCCTAAGCGGCCAGACGATTCCGCTTTTATTAATCAATCACACCTCGGTGTGATTGCGTCAAGATTTTGAATTGAGCTTGAGACCTACAGGGGGAAGGATTGAACTGCATCCTTCCTTGTAGGTCATGCAGTGGGGAAGGATGTATTTCAATCCTTCCTGTTTGCGACAGGACGTCGCGAACTTAGACTGCCTTCCTCATAACTCCCTTCAAAATCTGTGACATCCGCCGGAGGCTTTAACAAGGAGAAATGGAACTTAATATCTCCTTGTTAAATCTCTTTAGTAGCTTTATTGACTGTTCGGACGCTAAGAATTGTTTGTGCAGGGTCAAATTCAATCGTTCTGCCACTTGAACCGCCTGTGTCCTCCCCTGTAATTGGAATGGACAACCGTTTTAATTCTTTTTTGACAGCCTCGACATTACGTGGTCCAATTCGAATTGTATCGCTTGATCCGAATTGAAACATTTGTGAACCGCCGGCAATTTTTGCTTTCAAAGCCATCGGGCGGACCCCTTCCGTTTTCAGCAATTCCATCAATGCATAAATGCCCGTATCTGCAAATTTAGCAGCGTTCTGTTTATTTAATTTTCCCAGACTGGAATCTGGAAGCATTATATGTACCATACCCGCAATTTTCTTTTTATCATCATACAACACTACCCCTACACAAGAGCCAAGTCCAGATGTCCGAATTGTATTCGGTACCCTGACAACATTCATATCTGCAATTCCAACTCTGACGACCTCTTTCAATATAATCATGTCACAAAACACCCAACGAGCGAAAAATCGTTCCATAAGAAGAAGGGTCAGGGAGTAGGAAAAAATGACCGTTAACGCTCGAGGCTCCATTAATGCCTTCCTCACGAATTTGCGTATCAATGACAATGACTTCATCGCTGTATTGGGATACTTCGATTAAGCCAAAGCTGACAATTGCTCCAACCATGTCAACACTCAAAGATGGAACGGTTGGGTAAATTTTCAAACCTGTTAAGTCAGAGAGTGCAGACAAATAAGAACCTGAAAGGATATTGCCAAGTTCCTGCATTGCAGATAGTCCTATTTCCGATACTTCGGGTGACGTAAAATCAAATGTTTCGTCCTGAATCAGTTTCTTTATGAAGTGGTTAGCGGAATCCAATTGTAATACAAAAAACATGCTTCCGGTCAAAACCCCTTCAATCCGAAGATATATTCCAGCTACAATCGTTTCTGCGCCTCCGGCGAGTTCAAACATCTCATCAAATGAAACCAGTTCGACATTCGGAACACGCATGTCTATTTTGCGATCAAGCAACTGCGACAATGAAGTTGCTGCATGTGCTGCACCGATATTTCCGACTTCTTTCAATACATCTAGATGCATATCAGTGATCGAAATTTCAGAGTTCATCAGTCGTCACCCGCTTAATAGGTTCTAGGAGCTTATCTAGGTTTAACATTATTAGAAGGTGTTTCCCTACCTTAGCAACACCCGATATGAAGTCTGATTCAATGGAGCCGACGACTTCCGGTTGCGGTTCGATTGAATCGACAGGAATATCCAAGACATCGTTTGCGGCGTCAACAATAAGTCCGACTTCATAATCTTCCAATGTGACGATAATTATCCTTGTGCTGTCGTCCAACTCACTAGTAGCCAGTCCAAACCTTTCACGCAAGTCTACAATGGGTGTTACGAGCCCTCTAAGATTAATGACACCTTTGACATACGGAGGCGTCTTCGGTATACGTGTAATCGATAATACTTTCTCGATGGATTGGACGGCATCAACATTAATGGCATACTCCATATCCATTAGTTGGAAAACAATGACTTTTATTTCTTTCTGATTTAACTTGTCAGTCATTCTAGTTCCCTCCCGCCTATTTAATCAATGCGTTACAATCGACTATTAACGCAACTTGTCCATTTCCTAGAATCGTTGCGCCAGATATCGCGAATACGCTTTGTAAATAATTCCCCAGTGACTTCAAGACAATTTCCTGCTGCCCAATAAAACCACCGACAACAAGTCCTGCTAACTTATCACCTTTTCGTACGATAACAATTGACTGATGTTCGTCAGAAACACTAGCTGTTTCCGGCATATCAAAAATTTCCATCAAGTTGACAAGTGGTATAATATTGCCACGGAAATCAATTACTCTTTGGTTGTGGGCATTCATAATTTCCGTTGTTTGAATAATTGCCGTTTCAATGATAGATGATAGTGGAATTGCGAATACTTCATCTCCCAATTCCACAAGCATGACGGAAATAATAGACAGTGTTAACGGGAGCTGTACTTGGAACAAAGAACCTTGACCTTCTTTCGATTCAATCGAAATGAAGCCTCCGAGAGACTCAATTGTGTTTTTCACTACATCCAGACCAACTCCTCGGCCCGAGACATCCGAAATTTTTTCAGCTGTCGAGAAACCGGATGCAAGAATGAGTTCTGCTACTTGACGGTCCGTCAATGTCTCAGACATTTCCTCCGAAATGATACCGCTCTTTATTGCTTTTGCCAGAACACGTTGACGATTAACACCTGCACCATCGTCCTCAAGTTCAATAAAGACATGATTCCCGGAATGGTATGCGCGTAATGTTACTGTACCTTCTTCATGCTTGCCTTGTGCTAGCCGTTCGGCCGGACTTTCAATTCCATGATCCAATGCATTACGGATTAAATGGACAAGAGGATCGCCGATTTCATCAATAACTGTCCGGTCCAGCTCTGTTTCTGCTCCAATAATTTCGAGATTGATTTTCTTATTCAAATCACGCGCTAGCTGTCTTACCATTTTAGGAAAACGATTAAAAACTGTCTCAATGGGTATCATACGCATATTTAAGATAATTGTTTGCAAATCACCTGATATTCGTGTAATCCTTTCGACAGTTTCATTCAGTTCCGAATTATGGATTTCGCTAGCAATTGATTGGAGTCTGCCTCGGTCTATAACCAACTCTTCAAACAAGTTCATTAAGACATCCAGTCGATCAATATTCACTCGAATCGTTTTGTTGCCTGATTGCACACCTGTATTTCGTTTACCCTTTTGTTCATCTGGACTTTTACTCACGTCAGGGACATTTGAAATAGCCTTTTTGTTTTCCATAACTTCTTCTACCTGATCGTCATTATCCTGCTTCAGGTAATCATTTGTAATTTGCGTCACAGTAACATTTTGGATTTCAGATACTTTCATTACTTTAGTCTTTAATGCATCCGCATTTTCTTTTGTAATTAATGCAACAGTAAAGATTTCTTCAAAGTTTTCATTCTCAAGTTGTTCCACTTTCGGTTCCGACTTGATAATTTCTCCGGACTTCTCAAGTATTTCAAATACCATAAAAACCCTCGCTGCTTTTAATAAGCAGTCCTCACGCAGCTGAACGGTAATTTCAAACGCATTAAATCCTTGTTCAAAAGATTGGCTGATGACAGTCATTTCATATCCATCATAATGAAGGGGATTTCCTTCATCTTTACCATTTATAACAGGCGCTTCAGCAGTTGCTGCGGTTTCTGATGTAGCTTTGCTGACAGGATCTTTTCCAGCTTCGATTCTGTTGAGTGATTGGACAAGGTCCTGTACATCTTTCTTACCAGTCCCACCCGATGCAATATCCAAGACCATCTCTTCAAGATAGTCAACAGCCCTAAGTACAACGTCCAAAATTTCAGTTGTAACACGTATCTTTGAGTTACGGATTGCATCCAACACATTTTCCATCATATGGGTCAGTGCGGCGATGTCTTCATATCCCATCGTTGCCGACATCCCTTTCAATGTATGGGCGGATCGGAAAATTTCATTTACTATGCCAAGATCTTGCGGATTCTTTTCGAGTTCTAACAGATGTTCGTTGCATGATTGAAGATGTTCCTTACTTTCTTCAATAAACATTTCCAAGTATTGACTTGTATCCATCATGCCACCCCCTTCAATACTTTAAATTTTGCACTATCAGTCCTGCTATATTTTCCAAGTCTGCAACTTGATCAGCCAGTCCAGCTTCTTTTATGGCTTTTGGCATACCGTAAACGACTGATGACTTTGCTGATTCGGCTATAGTGATTGTCCTGCAGCTTTCCCGAAGAAGCACCATTCCATTTCTTCCGTCAAACCCCATTCCTGTCATGATAACGGTCAAATAGTTTAATTGATTACTTTTTGCTGCTGACTCAAGAAGTACGTCGACGGATGGACGATGTCCCATACGTGGTAGTTCCACTGCATCCAGATGAGCGTAGTAATTCATGCCTATTTTTTTAATTTTTAAATGCTTTCCCCCTGGTGCAATATACGCTGTCCCATTTTCAAGCAACTCGGCATCTTCTGCCTCTTTGACATGGATATCACAAAGACCGTCCAGTCTATCTGCCAAAGACTTTGTAAAACCTGGTGGCATATGTTGAACAATAAGTATGGGCGCGGATATGGATGCGGGCAAACCCGTAAGCACTTCTTGCAATGCCCTAGGTCCCCCGGTCGATGTACCTATTATAACAAATGTTTTAGTTGTTATTTTACTATTTATTCTGGAAACATTTATCGACTCTTTCTGATTATTAGAAGTCAAAGCAATCTCAGATGTAGTTCTGATTGGTTGATTAGTCAATTTTGATGGTGCCGGCTCGATTAACCGCAGATTAGTGAATTTCTTTGTTACTTTAGATATATCAACTTCTGCGGCCGCAATGACTTTTTCAATTATTTCTTCCTTCACCTCGTGAAGATTTAAGGAAATTGCCCCACCCGGCTTAGCGACGAAGTCAATTGCTCCGTATTCCATTGCCAGCATCGTATTTTCCGCTCCAATTTTTGTTGTGCTGGAAAGCATGACGACTGGTACCGGGTGATCAGTCATCATTTTTTCAAGTGCTTCGAGGCCATTCATAATTGGCATTTCAATATCTAGCGTAACTACGTCAGGTTTCAAAGACAGCACTTTTTCAACCGCATCCTTACCATTGCGAGCGGTCCCAATCACTTCGATTTCAGGATGCCCCGAAAGGAAATCTGATATGAGCTTACGCATAAACGCTGAATCATCCACGACAAGCACTTTCTTACGGTTGTCTCTATTCAAATTATCCACGCCCTTTCGTAAATAGGCTCCTAAGTTTTCTAAGGAACCTTTCTTCTATTTTGACCGCTTCAGTAGAGCTAGGGCTAATAAAAGTTTCTGCAATTGCAAATATTCTCTTGGAAATAGGGGCGTTTGGAAATAGAAGCAAAAATGGTTCTTGTGCAATAACCGCTTTATGAACAACCGGGTCTTCAGGAAGGAAACCTAGAATTCTCGTCTCTTTACCAAGAAACTTACGCATTGCATACTGAAGTCTTGTAATGGCATCGTTTCCATCATCTCCTTTTGTAACCCGATTGCTTACAATGCTGAACACTTTTTCAGAATCTTGAAGACAGATGAATTTCATCATAGAGTATGCATCTGTGATGGAAGTCGGTTCGGATGTCGAAATCACAATGATTTCATCAACCGCAACAATCAATTCAATCGAATTTTGAGTCGCACCGGCTCCCATGTCAAACAATATGAAATCATATTGTTTTTGCAGATACTCAAATGCTTGAATGAGTCTCTCGAACATTTCCGATGACCACTCCATCACCGTATCAAGGCCAGAACCTCCTGATATGAAAGACAGACCCCCAGGCGCCTCATTAATCACTACGTCCAATTCCTGTGTTCCTAACAAATAATCTCTCAAACTATATTGTGGTGTCGTACCGAGAAGGATATGAATGTTACCCATTCCGATATCCATATCGATAATAAGCACTTTCTTCCCTTTTGAAATAAGCGCATAGGCAAAATTTGTTGAGAAGTTTGATTTTCCGACTCCGCCTTTTCCACTTACTATTGCAATCGATTTTGATATTTCACCTTGGGACTCCATCATCTTAAGTCTGAGCGTTTCAGCCTGATCACGCATCATAAGCACCCTTTAATAATAAAGTGATAAGTTTCATGCTATCTGCTTCAATGATATCTTCCGGCACTTCTTGACCGTCGGTGTAATATGCGGTTCCAATTCCATAATCCTTCATCAAATTAATGACGGGACCCATTGAGCCTGTTTCGTCCATTTTTGTAAAAATGAATTTCTCGATTGGAAATGCATTGAACTGTTCTACAATTACCCTCATATCTTCTTCCTTTGAAGTCACAGATAATACCAGATATGATTCCATATCCAGTGAAAAATCGATGAGGCGTGTCAAATCTTCTACGAACTTAGCCTCCTTATAATTCCGGCCAGCCGTATCGATAAAAACCAAATCCAAGTCTTTCAGTTTCTCAATCGCTTTTTCAAAATCATTGCTGTTGTATGCGACTTCCACTGGTGCTTGTAGTAGGTTCGCATATGTACGTAGCTGCTCGATTGCCGCGATTCTGTATGTGTCAGTAGTAATAAAACCGATTTTCTTCTTTTTTTCAAGTAGTGCTCTTGCAGCAATTTTAGCGATTGTAGTCGTTTTCCCTACCCCTGTGGGTCCCAGCACATTAATGTATTTTTTGTTGAAAGATATTCCGCCGAACGGTAAACTTCCAATTTCTTGGTCCAAAAATTGCTTAACAATCTGAAGTTGCTCTTCCACAGTAAAATCTTTTTTATCAGCTTTCATCCGATTAAAAAGATTTTCACCTATTTGATGAATAGTGTTCTCCGACAACCCCTGTTTACGGAGATGCGCGAGCAACGGTTTGATTTCATCAGGAAACCGAGAATAAGATGCAGTTTGCTGCATATCCCTCAGCATTTTTTTCACTTCAGTCATTTCTTTCTTCAATTCAACAGACTCGACTCTATCCACGTCTGATGCAATCAATGGAACTACAGTTTCTGCTACATTCATTACCGGTTCATCAAAGCCTGCGACTACTTCCACGGATTTCTTTTTAAATAGCCCTAGAAAACCTTTAGATTTAACGACAGATGAACTAAGAATGATCGCATCATCCCCAAAATCCATGCGTACTTTTTTCATGGCATCTACCATCGAATCAGCCGAATACTTTTTCATTTTCATCAGATATCCACCACCCCGACACTTTGGACTTCAATTGAAGATTCAAGTTCATTGTATGATAACACTGGAATTTGCGGAAAATACCGCTCAGTTATTTGTCTCAAGTACATTCGGATTGCCGGAGTACAAAGAACAACTGGAGATTGATCCATCAATGCAACACGCTCTACTTCGCCTGCGATTGATTCTAGAATTCCCTGTGAATGTTGCGGGTCAATTGATAAATAATTACCTTGTTCAGTCTGTTGAATATTGTCAGCAATCATTTTCTCCACTTTTCCAGACACCGTCAGTACTTTAAGTGATTGACCAGTTGCTGCATATTGATTCGTAATTTGCCTAGCAAGTGCTTGCCTGACATACTCCGTTAAGACATCAACATCAGACGTGAATTTAGAATAATCCGCGAGTGTTTCAAAAATAATTGGTAAATTCCGCACTGAAACATGCTCATTAAGTAATTTCGCAAGTACTTTTTGAATTTCACCAATCGATAATGGTGTAGGTGTCAACTCATCTACAAGGATTGGGAACGTTTCACGCACGTGATCAACAAGTTGTTTTGTTTCTTGACGCCCAATCAATTCTGCAGCATTCGCACGAATCACTTCGGTCAGATGCGTCGAAACGACACTTGGCGGATCAACAACTGTATAGCCAAGAATTTCAGCGTCTTCTTTCACCTCTTCAGTAATCCACTTAGCTGGGAGTCCAAACGACGGCTCGATTGTATCAATGCCTTCGATTGAATCATCTCCTCCTGGGCTCATTGCAAGATAATGATCCAGAAGCAGTTCACCTCTCGCCAATTCACTTCCTTTAATTTTGATCCTATACTCATTTGGTTGTAGTTGGATATTATCTCGTATACGGACAACAGGGATAACAAGCCCAAGCTCAATTGCAAGTTGCCTACGGATCATGACAACACGGTCAAGTAGATCCCCGCCTTGAGTTGCATCAACAAGCGGGATAAGCCCATAACCGAATTCAAATTCAATCGGATCGATATTGAGTAGATTAACAACGTTTTCAGGACTTTTCAGACCTTCCGTTTCTATATCCTCTTCCATTTCCAGCAATTCTTTGGGATCTTCTTCAACTTTTTTAGACATCACGTATGCTCCCACCGCTAATGCAAGTGCAATTGGCATTGTGAAAATGTCATTAATTGGTGTAGCTAGACCAAGCAATAGAACTGTAGCAGCAGCGACATAAAGCAGTTTTGGCTGTCCTAGTAGCTGTGAAGTTATATCCGCACCCAGATTACCTTTAGATGCGGCGCGAGTGACGACAATACCCGTAGCTGTCGATGTGAGTAAGGCAGGTATTTGGGAAACAATCCCGTCACCGACTGTTAGTTGTGAGAAGAGTAATGCCGCTTCCCCGAACGGCAGTCCCATTTGGGCTACACCGATTATCATACCGACGAGTAAGTTTATAATAACGATGATAATACCGGCGATTGCGTCCCCTTTGACGAATTTTGTTGCTCCATCCATTGCACCGTAGAAGTCGGCTTCATTACTAACTTTTTCACGTCTAGTACGTGCTTCTGTTTCCGAAATCATACCTGCGTTTAAATCGGCGTCAATACTCATCTGTTTCCCTGGCATTGCATCTAGTGTGAAACGGGCAGCTACTTCAGATACCCGCTCCGCCCCTTTTGTAATGACGATGAACTGGATGATTACTAGAATGATGAAAATGACGAGACCAACGACGATATTCCCGCCTGTAACGAACGTCCCAAATGTCTCAACGACACTCCCCGCATCACCGTTCGCTAAAATTGCACGCGTTGTTGAAACGTTGAGGCCGAGTCGGAAAAGCGTAAGAAGAAGAACTAATGTGGGGAAAATTGAAAACTGTAACGCTTCCTGCATATTCATGGCTGTTAAAAGAACTAAAAGTCCGAGTGTAATATTTATAATAATTAAGAAACTTAAAAGCCATGGTGGAAGCGGGATGACAAGCATCGCAACAATCATGATGACCGCCGCGAGCACTCCTATATCTCTGAATTGCATGTCATCCCTACTTTCTTGTATGTAATCAAATACGCCAAAGCATATTTATTTTCAGATTTTGAATTGAGCTAGTGATAGTAGGAAGGATGCAGTTCAATCCTTCTTAGAAGGATATAGTTCGATCCTACCTTAAAGGATGCGGTTCAATCCTTACTACTTGTGACTGAGTTAAATTTTGCGCTGAATTCTATACACGTACGCAAGTACTTCAGCAATTACTTTAAAGAACTCTTCCGGGATCCTCCCGCCAATTTCGACATCATCATAAAGCGATCTGGCAAGTGGGCGATTCTCGACCATTACGACGTCATGTTCTTTAGCAATCAATTTAATCTTTTGAGCAATGAAGTCAACGCCTTTTGCAACAACAATTGGCGCGTCCATATCTCCATCCTTATACTTTAACGCAATCGCATAATGGGTAGGATTTGTAATGACGACATCTGCATTTGGTACTTCCTGCATCATGCGCCTCATCGACATTTCACGTTGAAGCTGCTTAATACGTGATTTGATGATAGGATCACCTTCAGAGTTTTTATATTCATCCTTGATATCCTGTTTAGACATCCGGAGATTTTTTTCATAGTCAAATTTCTGATACATAAAATCCAATAAGGAAATGAATAACAATACCAATGCTGCTACGATTCCCATTAACGCCGTCAGTTGGGCTACAGTCGTTAACGTATCCCATGGACTTTTGAACGCCAATCCAAGTACTTTGTCGATATTTGCCATGACGATAAGGGTTGTAGTTGTACCAATAAATGAAATTTTCAATATGGATTTCATTAATTCCACAATGGCACGAATGGAAAAAATACGTTTGAATCCTTTGATAGGGTCAATTTTTTTTAAATCCACTTTTAACGGTTCACCTGTGATAAGTAAGCCGAATTGGAACACATTCCCCGCTATGCCCGCAACGACAGCAATGAGCATAACAGGCAACAGGATAAAAGCCATTTGAATCAATACATCACTGTAAATAAGCATTGCCTGGGCTTCATCCAATTTAGGTATTGTGATGAATTCACTAAACGCCTGATGGAAAAACACGAAAAAGCGGTCCCTCATCATTCCAGCCGAAAAAAACAGGAAAAGGAACACGGAAAGTAGAAGAATTGCACTTGTAACGTCCTGACTTTTAAGCACTTGCCCTTTCTTACGAGAATCTTGGCGCTTTTTTGGAGTGGCTTTTTCGGTTTTTTCCCCTGCAAAAAATTGCAGATTAAGCCGCAATAACATATTAACCACCTCCAAGAATAATCATCAAGTCCCTCATACTCAAAATCATCACTTCAAACAATTTCTTCATCACCTGAATCATAACGCCCATCATAATAAATAGAACGATGAAACTGACGCCAATCTTGATTGGAAATCCAACGACGAAAATGTTTAATTGCGGTACTGCCCTTGCTGTAATTCCAAGTGCCAAATCGACTAGGAATAAGGTTGCCACTATCGGTATTGACATTTGGAAAGCAATTGCAAATGTAGTCGCAAACGTTTTTATAACGAACTCAACCAACCGCTCTTCTCCAAAAGCTGGCCAAAGTTGATCCGCTGGAATGAATTGATAGCTGTAATAAATTCCATCCAACAACAAATGATGTCCGTTCAATGCGAGCAATAAAAGAATTGCTAGGGAGTTGAAAAACTGTCCTAACAACGGAGATTGTGCCCCCGTTTGAGGATCAATGACGTTCGCAATGGCGAAGCCCATCTGAAAATCGATGAACCCGCCAGCAATCTGAATTGCAGACATGACGATGAATGCTATGACCCCAATAAATAATCCAGTCATTGCTTCTTTCATAATCAAGAGAAAATAGGCTCCATTTATCTCTAAATCAGGAATATCAATCGTATAGACCATTATCCAAGCAAGCACCACTCCGAAAATAATGCGATGCGTCGCGGGGATTGCCTTATAAGAGAACAGTGGAAGTGTTACAAAAAAGGCCGTGACCCGTGTTAATACGAGTAAATATGCTGCGAATGAAGGTACTAGTTCTTCCATCTAATCATCCGATATACCGACCAAGATTCTCAAAAATATCAGCCGTAAACGAAGTAACCCTCGCAAGCATCCATGGACCGAAAAAAACGACTCCTACGAGGACAGCAACTATTTTAGGAACAAATGCCAATGTCTGTTCTTGAATTTGCGTTGTAGCCTGAAATATACTGACAGCAAGTCCCGAAACGAGTGCAAGAATTAGAAGTGGTCCTGAAGTCAATAGAATGACCCAGATTGCACGCTCAGCTATTGATATAACCATTTCTTGTGTCATTCAAAACTCCTCCTAAAAACTCTGCAGCAATGATTTGATGATGAGATACCATCCATCTACCAGGACGAAAAGCAGTATTTTAAACGGTAAAGATATCATAACTGGTGGCAACATCATCATCCCCATTGACATTAAAATACTTGCCACAATCATGTCAATGACTAGAAATGGGATGAAAATCATGAAGCCCATTTGGAATGCTGTTTTTATTTCACTCAGCGCGAACGCCGGGACAAGCATCGTTAGCGGAATATCTTCAAGTGATTCAGGTCGATCTGCTTCATTGTATCGGAGGAATAACTCTAAATCTTTCTGCCTGGTATGTTTACTCATGAATTCTTTAAATGGCATACTGGCCAACTCATAGGCTTCTTCGAGTGTTATCTCTTCTTCAAATAAAGGTGTAAGTGCTTCTTCGTTCACTTGCTGAAATGTCGGTGCCATGATAAAAAATGTTAGAAAAAGCGCGAGCCCCACGAGTACTTGGTTTGGAGGCATTTGGTTTGTAGCGAGTGCTGTTCTGACGAATGATAGAACAATTATGATTCTCGCAAAAGAAGTCATCAAAATTAAAATCGCCGGAGCAAGTGATAAAACGGTCAGCAACAACATCATTTTAATGGATGTCGATACGTTGGATGGGTCACTATCCGAAAAAAATTGAGTAATATCATTCATCTCGGTTGCGCTCCTTTTCTGTCAAGCGGCCGATATGCCGTTTCCTTTCCTCTTTCATCTCCTCAATCCTCGATTTAAAGAGACTGCTAAAATCAGTTGACTCTTCCGAATTTTCATAAGGTGATTTTTTTGATTTCCCTGCTACTCTAACTAGTAATTGATTGAGCATTCCATTCGGCAAATCTGTAGTATCTGTATTGTAGAACTCAACAAGCTTGTCAATTTCTTCAGGGTCTGTAATCTCTTTTAATAATCGGATGTCATCACCTACACCAATGAGGTAGTAGGCTTCTCCAATAACGACCAGCTGAATTGATTTATGCTGCCCAAGTGAGATACCACCCATATTTTTCATGAATCGACTTTTGTCGTAAAGTTTATTTTTCCGATTAACGAACTTCAGAAGCCCAAATAATAAACCGATGACGAAAAGTAAAGCAAACATCGTTTTTATATAATCTCCAGCTGACGTACCAACGGATTCTTTTTCTGTAGGAACGTTATCTATCGGAACATCTACTTCAGAATCCGAACGGTCTTCCGTTTCAGTTTCCGGGTCTCTAGTAAACAAATCTGACACAGGCTTATCGGGATCCGGCTCTGTGTCAGCATAAGTAGTTATTAATGAGAATTGATTCACTAAAATAACGATTAAAATGAGAGCTAAAAAAAGCTTTTGTACATTCATTAATTTCACCCTTCGGTTATCCTAATGCTTTTTCAATTGCTTCGACGACTCGGTCTGCCTGGAACGGTTTGACAATGAAGTCTTTCGCTCCTGCTTGAATCGCATCGATAACCATACCTTGTTGTCCCATTGCCGAACACATAATGACCAGTGCAGTTGGGTCTTTCTCTTTAATCGCTTTCAGAGCAGTTATTCCGTCCATTTCAGGCATTGTGATGTCCATCGTAACGAGATCAGGCTTTAATTCTAAATACTTTTCAACCGCTTGTGCACCATCCGCCGCTTCTCCAACAACCTCAAAGTTGTTTTTTGTCAAAATATCTTTTATCATCATACGCATGAAAGCTGCATCATCTACTATTAATATACGTTTACCCATTTCCATGACCCCCTGTAAGTTATCTTAAATTATTCAAACGATCTGTTTGGCTTAAAATATCTGTAATTCGCACACCGAAGTTTTCGTCGATTACGACAACTTCACCTTTTGCGATATGTCGATTATTTACTAAAATATCAACCGGCTCGCCAGCAAGTTTGTCTAGTTCTATAATAGAACCGCTCGACATCTCCAAAATCTCTTTAACAGAACGTTTTGTTCTTCCCAGCTCAACCGTAACTTGCAGAGGAATGTCCAAAAGCATATTCAAGTTATTCGTTTCCGAACTTTTCAATGTGGGACTATCAAAACTAGCAAACTGCGCCTGCTGAACTTGCACTTGAGGCTGTTGCTCGCGCATAGGCATTTGCTGTTGCGATACGGCTTGTCCATATTGTGCTTCATAAGCGGGTTGTTCCATGCTTTGATATGACTCTTGCTGAATAGGGGAAGAAGGTTGTTGCAGCTTAGGAGGAGCCATTTCTGCAACTGCAGCGGTTTCTTCCTCAACATCCCCGCCCATGAGCGAGGCAACTAAATTCTTTCCAAACCCAAGTGGAAGTAATTGCATGATCTTCGAATCGATTAACGAGCCTACTTTAAGTGTAAAGGATACTTTTATCAATAAATCGTCTTTCGGAATTAATTCCCGGCCCTTGTTTTCCAAGACATTCATCAAATCAATTGACGGGGGAGAAATATCAACTTTTTTATTAAACAAGGTAGACATCGATGTGGCAGCTGAGCCCATCATCTGATTCATGGCTTCTTGAACGGCACTTAAATGGATTTCTCCAAGATCCATATTTGGCTCGGAACCGTCGCCTCCCAACATCAGATCTGCGATAATAGCTGCATCACTCAGTTTGATAACAAGTAGGTTCATCCCACTAAGCCCTACTGTATAGTCCACTTTGACGGCAACATACGGATGGATGAACTCCGCTTCTAATTCTTCCTTACTAACTACTGAAATAGTTGGTGTCGTAATTTCAACTTTTTGTCCAAGTAATGCAGATAATGCCGTCGCTGAACTTCCGAAGGAGATATTACCAATTTCACCAAGTGCATCCTGCTCCATTGCATCCAGATAGTCTTCGGTTATCACACCTTTTTCCGGTTCAACCACAGACTCACTATTCGGTAATGGTTCCCCTCGTAACAACGCTTCAATTTCTTCCTGCGAAAGAATATTATCACTCATCATCTTCATCCCCTCTAATCTTCAAATCAATTATCTGAACAGCCATACGGTTTTTCAGATGCCCTGGCTGTGCTGTGAATTTGGGTACTTCACCGATTTTGATAATGAGCGGATCATCAATCTTACTATCTAACTTAATGACATCCCCTAATTGGAGATATAGAAAATCTTCAACTGACATTTCACCAACCCCAAGCTCAGCAATAACGGACAGCGGAGCCTTTTTCAATCTGTTTTCGAGGACTACACTTTGCTCTGGGGTCGGCTCTTTTTTATTGGACTGCATAAAATAACGGACTGATAGTTGTGGAACGATTGGCTCCAAAACAACATGTGGAATACAAATGTTAATCATACCGCTAGATTCCCCAATAATAATATTAAAGGAAATGACAACGACCGTTTCGTTTGGCGATATCATTTGGAGGAATTGCGGATTCACTTCAATCTCTGTAAGAAAGGGATCGATATCAATGATTCCGGACCACGCTTCACGTAAGTTATCAAAAGAACGTTCAAAAAGATTCGTCATAATCTTCAATTCAATTTCAGTCAGATTATCAACCTTTCCTGGGCTAGCTCCAACTCCTCCCATCAGGCGGTCTAGCATCGTATAGGCAATGTTTGGATTCACTTCCATTAGAATATTACCATCCAGGGGTGGAACTTCAAAAATATTAATTAATGTCATATTCGGGATTGAACGAATAAATTCCTCAAACGGAATCTGATCGACCGACGCGACATTTATTTGGACATACGTTCGTAATTGTGCTGAAAAGTAAGTCGTCAAAAGTCTTGCAAAGTTTTCGTGAATCCTAGTTAAACTGCGAATCTGATCTTTGGAAAATCGCAGGGCACGTTTAAAATCATACACTTTAACTTTTCGAGTCTCATCTTCCTTCTTCATGTCTTCTGCAGACATTTCCCCTGTCGAAATCGCGGATAATAAAGCATCGATTTCGTTTTGGGATAATATATCCCCGGACATACGGTCACCTCCCGGCTTCTGAATTTAGTGTACTAATAATCATTCGTTATTGAATGATATAAGATACGATATAGACTTTCACAACTTTCCCCTCTTGCATAAGGGGATTAAGTTGGGATTTCAATGCGTCCTCAAACGACATTTTCCCTATTTTCCCCTCAAGGTCTTTCTCCGTCATTTCAGAAAGTTCTTGGATGACAATGTTTTTTACTTGAAAATCCCTTTTAGAAAGCTCTTCTGCTGCATCTTTATTTTCCGTTTGAATTTTTAAAGTGAGACGGATAAATTGTCGGTCACCCAGATTTGTTGTAATTTCTTCAATATCGACCGATGATTCGATAACCTCATCAATGGTGGGCTCTTTCACTTCATCACCTTTATTTAGCTGCATAACTAGTATGAGAGCAACAACGCCGAGTAATGTAATACAAACTAATATGATTAAGGATACTGTCAGTATTTTATTCTTCATTTTCTACACCTCGTGTATGCGGATTTGATAACAACTGGACCGCCTTATAAAATTCGCCAATCCGGCTGTTTACTTCATCAGCCGCATCGAGTACCACATACTTTGCCCCTGTCGTTAGGGTAATTGTCGTGTCTGGAAACGACTCAATTCTTTCTATGTAAAGTGCGTTCAAAGTGAACGTACTCCCATTTAGTCGAGTAACTTGTATCATATGTAAGGGGCCGGGCTGCAAGAGCCGGCCCGACCCTCCTTTTCTAATAAAGCTATGTTAGGTTAAATGATTAATAACGTTGCTTATCGTTTCAAGTTAACGAGTTCCTGCAGAATTTCATCGGAAGTTGTTATGATACGCGTGTTTGCTTGGAAGCCACGTTGTGCGACAATCATTTCAGTGAATTCTTCGGCAAGATCGACGTTAGACATTTCTAGGAAACCTGAGTTGATTGTTCCAATACCTGAAGAACTGGCCGTATTTAAAATGGCTGTCCCAGAGTTAGGAGAATTATTGAAGTTATTCCCACCGTTTTTGTCCAATCCACCTGGGTTAGGGAATTTTGCTAATATCAAAGTTCCCGCATATTTCAGTGCACCAGTATCGTCTACATATGAGACTTTTCCATCTTGACCAACACTCATGCTCTTAGCCGTTGTGGGAATAGTAATCGTTCCTAAGGTAGTTTCTGCAACAGATGGTGGCGTTCCCGTAGTACTGATCACGGGGTCTTGGCCATTTACAGCAGGGATTCCAACAACGTATTGACCATCCGAGTTTACTAAAGCCCCTACCTCATCCATATAAAAGTTTCCTGCTCTTGTATATTGAATATTATCAATACCGTTTGAAGCATTTTTTTGGCCTACTTGGAAAAATCCGTCTCCAGACATCGCTAAATCCAATGTGTTTCCAGTAAACTGTGTCGAACCCGGTGTATGAAGTGTATCAATAGTAGCTATTTGCGATCCAAGTCCTACTTGTTTTGGGTTAACTCCCCCTCGTGTATCTCCAGGTCCTGAAGCCCCGGCAACTGTCTGTGAAATCAAATCCTTAAAAACCGTCCGTCCTTTTTTAAACCCATAAGTATTGACATTCGAAATATTATTACCAATTACATCAAGCTTCGTCTGAAAGTTTCGTAGACCTGAGATTCCTGAGTACATTGAACGTAACATTTATATTTTTCCCCTCTCGTTTGTAAAAAAGTGTAGCCGCATCTATCAGTCAGCGGCAATCGGCATCCATTAAGGTCCTGCCGGTATTAACTCAGTACGATTGTGCCGTCGATATTTGTAAATAGTTGATCTTTCGCTTCCATGCGATCCATCGCTGTTATGACTGTTGAATTTTTCGCACTGACAATAAGAGCTGCCTGATCCATCAATACAAGCGATTCTTTGATTCCCTTCATCTTCGCTTCGTTTACCTTTTCAGTGACATGTGCCCATTCAGCATCCGAAATATGAATATTTCGTTCCGCTAGACGATCTGATGCGTGTTTACTGATTTTAAGTTCAGCAGGTTGTACCGCTTTGTTCAGATGTTCTAAAAATGATTGTTTTGGGCTTTGCACAGTTGGTAGCGGTTGTCCTTGGCGTATGAGTGGCTGCGATGGAATGCGATGAATGTTCATATTGTCCATACAATCGCTCCGTTCTATCTAATTGGCTTATTGGCTTATCGACGTAAAACTATTTCCATCAATCCTGTTTCCGTCGTTTAAAATATATTGCAGTTTCCCTTCTTTATTGGAAACGGATACGACTGTCCCTGTCTTCTCTTCTTCACCAACCGAATAACCGACCGTTTTACCGATTAACATGCTAGCTTCGACTAAACTATTAGAATTTCCTGACCCTGCGAGCACTTCTGATATATTTCCTGGTGTCAGTTCTTTTCCATCCTGCATCGTAAAGACCGCCGAACCATTAACAAACTTCACGGAATTAATCAATCCTGTTCCTTCATTGACAATCGGCTTGCCATCTTCACCGACCTTCTCCGACATCTCATGCCATTTAATACTTTTACCGACAAAACTGTTGTATTGGATCAGTTGTGATTGATTTTGCGCTTCAGCAAATTTATCAAAGGACTTCGTTAAATTCATTGTCTGTTCAAGTGAAGAAAACTGGGCCATCTGTGCAATAAACTCATTATCCTTCATGGGATTCGTAGGGTCTTGATTTTGCAGTTGAGCGATTAATAATTTCATGAAGTCATCTTTACCCATGACACCTTCTCCTGTTTTTCGCTCATCCCGTTTCTTATTGACCAAATACATCGAACTTGAAATGGGTTGTTGTTCATCAATCATTCTTTACACCTCCAACTCAATCATATATTCCTGGAATGACATCACTTCGTCTCCGTTTTGTTCATGTTTGTCTTCATCTTTAGTTTCTTGCTGGTTGAATGCATGCTCTCGATCGTTCTTAGCTGTATCTTGCAGGGCCTGGGATATGTCGATACGTTCCACTTGCAAATTCTGCTGTAGGAATGCGCTTCTAAGCTGATGCAACTGACTGTCCAGCATTTCTTTACCGAGTGCCGTTGATGCAAGTATTCTTGCTGTCATGACACCGTTCGTCTGAAGTAACTCAATTCGGACTTGTCCAAGCTGCTCAGGATACAGTTTGATGAGTAAACGATTCGTTCCACCTGTCTGACCAAAGTTTGAACGTTTAAATATATTTTGCATTTCTCGTAATAAGGTCTCATTTTTCAAGTTATTGCGGCTTTCCTCAGTAGTTAAAAGTTCTCCTTTTTCTGCTTGAATGACAAATTGTCCGATATGCTTGGATTCCATCAACTGTGCTATGCCGTTTTTTGCATTTTTTGCAGAGTTTTCATTTTCTTCGAAATGCTTATTTGCTGTTCCCAAGTAGCCTTGAAACGAGAAAACAAGTTGTTCCTGCTTCATGAGCAAATCGGTTTTTGGTGCGGCGAGTTCTACTGTTTTTAACAACGTTAAAAGTTCAACCGCCTGTCTTTGCGGTATACCACCTTTTCCTTCAAGTGCGTCCGTCAATTGGTTGAAAAACTGTGGAGCCACAATGTCAACGGCATTTACTATTGCCCATAAATCAGTCGTACTGGACACTGCTGACAAATCAGCTTCGCTAAGTCCTGCTTTTTCTAATAGTAAAAGCATACTTTCCATCAGCTGTTTTGGGTCTAATTCGAGCAAGTTTGCAAGCTCCTCCAAATTACCCAAGTTGGTAATCGAGTCTAGTTTACTGGTCGAATCTGCATTTTCATCATCTATTAAACCCTTTGCAGCTGTATCGAGCTCTTTGAGTGATGTCGCGTCAAAAATCGCCATTATTGATTCGGTGGGTACGTTACTGTCATTTCCTTCAGAGTTTATAACTTCATCTGATGGAACTTTTCCAGCTATACTGCTAAAAATTGAACCAAATGAATTTGTAGCCGACTTCACTGGTTGTGCATTATTCGACACTGTTTGGAGCTTCATTCCGTTCATTGCTTGTAGTGTTGCGATGTTCACTTATTCACCTCCCTTCAATACTATCGGTGAAAACGTCTACTATTTAGTCATCATTGTGGTGTATTTTGCAGCATCATCAGGTGACATTTTTTCAAGGATTCCAGCAAGGGTATCCGGTTTTAAGCCAATTAAAATCCGAATAGCTTCTGCATCACTCATTTTTGTAATGACAGGGGCAGCAGATTTTGACGACATCTGTTCAAAAGTTGTCACAATCTCTTTGAAATTTCGTTTGGAGTCATCTTCTTCACGAACGAGTACGGCAATTTCATCAAGCAGTTTCTCCTGTTCAATCAGTAATTTCTCAATTTCATCAGATGATGTATCCAAGTCTGTCTGGACTTTGAATAGTTGTGCTTCTTTCTCTTGAATTTCAGCTTGCATTGTGACAAGCCGCTCTTCAAGGACTAAATTCCCTGTGTCTGGATTTTCATTTTTCTTTTCAGCAATAAAGGGAAGGTTTTCCGTCAATCCTTTTGCCTTATCAAAAACATTAACGTCAAAAACAGTTGCTATGATTAAACCCACTGCCGTAACAAACAGGAGCGGGATAAGCACCCATAACAAGAGTACTTGAAATATCCCGGCACTTTTTTCTTTTTCGACGTTAGATTGTTCTACTTTTCGTTTCGTTTTTTTCGCCATATAATCACCCGTTTTCTCTTCTCCGGAACTTCAGCGTCGACAATTCATCAAGCTGAATTGCTTCTAGCTGTTCCATTTCAGCGCGATGATGTTCACGATCTTTTTCTTTCATTTTTTCAAACTTTCGCACCTCAAGCGTTTTTTCCAAAAGTTTATTCTCATACCAGTTCATTTTCGAGCGGGCTTGCATGACTTGTTGTTGCATTTCTGCAGTCCTTTTCTCTAAACTGGAAATGAATCTTGCATAGTGATGAATTTCATTAATTGAAAATCCAGCTGCCATCTTTACCTGCTGCTCTACGAGAATATCTTCTTTCTTCTTCAGTAATTCGTATAATTTGGTAGCAACTGTTTCAAATGCCTCAACTGCACCTTTAAACTCTACTTCAGTTTCTGTTTTTTCTTGTTCACGGAACGTCAAGACCTTTTCGAAGCGGTAGAGATAAGGTTTCATACATTCCCACCTCCAGTGCCAAGAGAAACGAGTTCCGCTATGCTGTCTTCCATTGAGATATTATCTTTATACCCTTGTTTTAAAAAGTTCGTAATAAGTGGCTCAAATTCAATTGCACGATCGATTTCATTCGATGTTCCCCGTTTATAGGCACCGATATTGATCAAATCCTCGGATTTATCGTATGTATAATAAAGATCACGCAGTTTTTCTGCTGCTTTTACATGTTCTTCATCTGCAATATGGTTCATAAGCCGACTTACGCTTTTTAAGACATTGATAGCAGGATATTGCCCTTTGTTGGCGAGTGTTCGGTCAAGCACAATATGACCATCAAGAATTCCCCGTACCGCATCAGCAATAGGCTCATTCATATCATCGCCATCGACGAGAACTGTATAGAACGCTGTTATAGAACCGAACTCATTCGTACCCGTTCGCTCTAATAATTTAGGTAATATCGCAAAAACAGAAGGGGTGTAACCGCGCGTAGCGGGTGGTTCTCCGACAGCAAGCCCTATTTCCCTTTGTGCCATTGCAACCCGTGTTACGGAATCCATCATCAGCATGACGTTCATTCCTTTGTCACGGAAATACTCGGCGATTGCGGTAGCTGTGAACGCTCCTTTAATACGCATGAGTGCAGGCTGATCAGAAGTTGTCGCTACAACAATCGATCGGCTCATTCCTTCAGGTCCTAGGTCACGTTCGATGAATTCCCGAACTTCACGTCCCCGCTCACCGATGAGTGCGATGACGTTTAGGTCAGCTGTCGTATTGCGGGCAATCATGCCAAGCAGAGTACTTTTACCAACGCCGGAACCTGCAAAAATTCCGACACGCTGCCCTTTTCCAACGGTTAACATACCATCAATCGCTTTGACACCAACAGCAAGTTTTTCATTGATAGGTGGGCGAGTTAACGCATTCGGTGGATCCTGTTCTGTTCTGACAGTTGTCAGCCCTTTTGGAAGGATGCTATTGTCAATCGGATTCCCCATTGAATCGAGTACTTTTCCTACAAGGTTCATCCCAACCTTGATTTCGAGTGGTTTTCCGAAGCTTTCAACAAGGCAGCCGCTTGAAATATCGCGAATGTTTGTATAAGGCATCAGGATGACGATTTCCTCCTTGAATCCGACGACTTCCGCTTTAATAATCGAGGTACCTTTTCCAGAAGTGTTCAAATGAATATGGCAAACATCACCAATTGAGCTTTCAGGTCCTTGTGACTCAATCATTAAACCGACTACACGGACAACGCGACCAAGTTTCTTGAAGGTCTTCACATTTGGAATGAATTCAATTAGTTCCTCCGCTTTTCTCATCTTCAAACACCACTTTCTAGGATTTCGATGAGTTTTTCCCTAAGTTCATTCAATTGTTCATCAATGCTTACAACAATTCGTCCGTGGTTTGTTTCAATATAGCAATCTGCAGATTCAAAATCCTCATTTGAAAATATAAGAAAAGGCACATTGGGCGGAAATATAGATGCAAGTTCAGAACGATTCTCCGAAACAAGTTCAAAATAGTCGAGAGAAACGTATAATTTAATTTCTTTCATTTCCCGTGTCTCTTTCAAAGCTCTTTTAATAACGGATAAATACTTTTCTTTATCATCCTCAAGCGACTGGCCGATAATTCTTTCGGCGGACAGCATTGCTAAATCGAGAATGACACGTTCCTGGCTAACTAGATATTGGCGCGCGTTATCATCTGATAACTCCGTGACTCGATTTGCGGTCTCAATAGAGGCAGCTATATCTGATATAGATTTGTTGTGCCCTTCCTCATATCCAACTTGGAAACCTTCTTCATATGCTTGTTGCTGCAGCTCGGTTTTCTCGTTCTGCCATGCTTTTTGCATTGATGCTATATCTTCAGTGGCGGTTTGTCTTAATTGTTCAATCGACGCTTTTTCAACTTCATTCGCTTTACTTGCTTCTTTTAACAAGCGGTCACGTTCTGCTAGCACTTCATCTAATGATGGTTCTACTATCGTGCTGGCTTCCTGCGAAACAGTCAGACTACGAATGGAAATTTCTTTCATTTCTCCATCTTCCAGTATCGTATTAAACGATCGAAATACATTAGACAATGATGTCATCTCCTCCACCACGCGCGATAATGATTTCACCTGACTCCTCGAGCCTACGTATAATGCCAACAATACGTGATTGTGCTTCTTCCACATCTTTCAAACGGACAGGTCCCATGACTTCCATTTCTTCTTGGAATGATTCTGCCATCCGTTGTGACATATTCCTGTAGAGAATATCCTTCACTTCTTCACTTGAAACTTTCAATGATAGGATTAAATCTTCATTTTCACAATCACGTACGATACGCTGAATCGAACGGTTATCCAGTGTAACGATATCTTCAAAGACAAACATCCGTTTACGAATTTCTTCGGCTAATTCCGGATCTTGAATTTCAAGCGCATCCAGAATCGTTTTCTCCGTCGTTCTGTCAACACCATTCAGTACTTCAACAACGGCATCAATGCCACCCGTTTCCGTATAATCCTGCGTTACAGTTGAAGAGAGCTTACGTTCAAGCACTGCTTCGATTTCACTGATGACTTCTGGTGATGTGGAATCCATCGTCGCAATTCTCTTTGCTATATCTGCTTGCATTTCTTGCGGTAATGACGATAAAATCATTCCAGCTTGTTCTGCCTCCAAATAAGACAGAATGAGCGCGATTGTTTGTGGATGCTCGTTTTGGATGAAATTTAATATCTGTGAAGGATCGGCACGTCTGGCAAAATCAAAAGGTCGTACTTGCAAAGATGAAGTAAGACGATTAATAATCGCTTGTGCATGTTCCTTGCCGAGCGCTTTTTCAAGTACTGTCTTCGCATAACCAATACCGCCTTGTGAAATATAATCCTGTGCAAGCGCAATATTATGAAACTCTTCGATAATTTCTTCCTTCACCGATGATTCAACTTTTTTAACCCCTGAAATTTCTAGTGTCAGTCGTTCAATTTCATCTTCATTTAGATGCTTATAGATTGATGCTGAAACTTCTGGACCGAGGGAAATGAGTAGGAGTGCTGCTTTTTGCTTACCTGTCATCCCTTTGCCTTTTTTCACCACAATTTATCCCTCCGTCATTCCTCGGCTATCCATGTACGCAATAGTTTGGCAAACTCTTCCGGTTTTTCTTTTGCCATCTTCTCCAATTGTTTTCTACGGACAGTTCCTTCTGTTTCAAGCTCTGTGTTTATGTCATTTACATCAAATGATACAAGTTGTTCTTCGATAATTAGTTCATCTTCCAGTTCTTCGGCTCTTCTCCGTTTTTGGAAGAAGGCAAAGACAAGAATTGCGATGATAACTAGCAATGACACACCAATCACATATACCCACCAAGGGATTACAGTTTTCGGCTCTGAGAAGTCCGTAATCTTGCCATTGAAGGGTTGGACAGAAACAACGATTTTGTCATTCAACTCTGCATCAGTTAAATCACCAGACGCTTCTTTATCAATCGACGTTCTAATAATCGTTTCAAGAATCCGTTGGACATCTTCTTGCAAACCCGGTGGCATGGATGTTGCATCATCTGCTACTGGCGGTTCTACCATGACCTGAATTCCTATATCACGAATTTTATAAGGACTTTCAACAATTTCTTTACGGATTCGGTTCACTTCATTATTTACCGTTTCTTCTATCTTTTCATAATCTCCATTTGAAAATGTACCTTCCACAAACCCAGTACCGTTATCTGTTGGATCTTCTGCTTCAGGAGTGCCACCTGCAACTGGCCCATTCCCTGTAAATGACTCCGTGAGACGCTGGACGCTGAGCGCGATTCCTTCCATACTCTCCTCATCGACTGGTGTTACAAGATTCTCTTCCCTATTTTCAAGTTGAAAATCAATATCCGTTGTTACGGAGACCACAATTTTATCCTGTCCCATCATTGTTCCGAGCATCATCTGCACTTGTCGTTGTAAATCACGTTCTATTGTCTTTTTGACCGACATTTGATCTGCAATACTTGGTCCGGATGGATTATTAGTAGTCTTCAAGTCGAAGTATTCGAAATACTGGTTGGTTATGACAATATCGTCCGTTGACAGATTTGGGAGACTCTTCGATACGAGGTTATATAACGCAGTAATCTGCGGTTCGCTAAACTGATGACCAGCATCTGTATTTAGGACAATTGATGCACTAGCCTGTTGAGTGCTTTCATTTAAGAAAACACTTTCCGTTGGCAACGTAATCATGACTTTCGCATCTTTAACACCTGCTATTCCTTTAATCAGGTTAGCTAGTTCCGTTTGCATTGAAGCGAGTTTAATCATATTAAACTCATTGTCCGTTGTTCCAAATCCTGCATTTTCAGCAAAAAAGGAATAATCTATCATTCCTGAGTTTGGAAATCCTTCCGCGGCAAGCGATACCAGTAAATCATCTACCCGCTCTTTTGGTACGAGTATTGAAGTTCCACCTGGCGCAATTTCACTTGGCACGCCTTGGCTATCTAACTGTTCCTTGATCCGTCCAATTTCAGATTGGGATACTTCAGAATACAGAGGAACAAATTCTGTCCGTGATAGGAAGAAAGTCAGTATAGCAGCGATAATAATAACCGCAGCGGCAGAACCGAAATAGGTTATTTTTTGTTTTTTTGTACGACTTAACCAGAACGTCTGAATATCAGCTCTGATTTTCGCCAATCTTTCATTCATTGTAATCCTCCGGTCAGCTTACGGAATTCGAAAATCCAACTTAATTTGAATGAGTCACTCATTCATACAGGCATACGGATAATTTCCTGATATGCTTCCACTACTTTATTCCGCACTTCCATTGTTGCATTTAAGGCAATCGATGCTTTCTGCGATGCTATCATGACGTCATGAAGTTCAATATCTCCGCCACGCACAAGTTTTTCTGTCATCAAATCTGATTCATATTGTTTCGTATTTACTTCTTGGATTGCCTCTTTCAAGAAAGTCCCAAAGCTTTGTTGCGCCTCACTGGGTGTCGGCTTCATTTGGGTATCCATTTTTAAAAGTCCTGCTGACTGCACTGGATTGAAAACAGATTGTATCGCCATTCTTTTATCATCCTTCCTAAACTATCATTTACCGATTTCAAGTGCTTTCATGAGCATAGATTTATTTGCATTAATAACCGTTACATTCGCTTCATATGAACGTGTCGCAGACATTAGGTCAATCATTTCACGTAACGGGTCAACATTTGGCATCGAAACATACCCATCCTCATTCGCATCAGGGTGAGATGGATCAAAAACCAGCTTAAATGGCGTTTCCGTATCTTCTTTAATAGTGGAAACCGTAACACCGTACCCCGCTGATCCTTTTACCTGTTTTCCCATTGCCGCATTCAACATTGACGAAAACTGTCCTTCCCGGGGTTGAAACGAAACAGATTTACGGCGGTAGGGCTGCCATTCACCCTCAACCATTCTCCCGCGTGTTGTATCTACGTTCGCCATATTGGAGGATATAACATCCATCCTAAGACGTTGAGCAGTTAATGCAGATGCCGAGGTGTTTAAACTATGAAATATAGTCAATGTTAACGACCTCCTTTAATGACGTTTTGTAACGTACTAAACTTCCCATTAATCCGATCGACGACCGCGTTATAGTAAATTTGATTCGATGCTAAATTTGCTTGTTCTTTATCCATGTCTACACCGTTTCCATTTTGACGATAGCGGAGATTTGAGTAATTGAAAACTCCGGGGTGAGTCGTAGGTGTATTAAAAGCGATATGCCTTTTATCCGTTCTGTAGGCTTCTAGAGAATTACCCCTCGCTTCATCGAAAACTTCTTTAAAACTGACGTCATTCGCTTTGTAATTTGGCGTGTCAACATTTGCTATATTTTGCGAGATTACTTTTCCTTTTGTAGCAGAATATTCTAACCCCCGTTCCAATTGCGAAATCATCGTTCCAAATAAATTCAATCTTCTCACCTCTTAATCTATATATTCCCCAATAGTATGATGCTAATCTCTATAATTCTGATTATATTTTAGTATTAATATAGCTACTACTATTGTAGCGGATTTTGTAGATTCTTGTCTATCACTATATGATTAATAACCATTAGTTCATTTAGCACTATTTACAATATATAAGTCATTATGAGGATAATAATAGTTCAAAAATAATGGGTACTATGTATTTATTTATTTTCTGAATTCAATACTCACTTTATGCACGCTTGTTTAATGCAAATAAAAAAGCACTTCTCTTTTTTCAAAAGAAGTGCTTGAAAATTAATTGTTAATTATGATTTTTGCTTTTCGAGTTCTTCTAGGAATTTATTGTTAAGAACTTTAATATAAGTTCCTTTCATACCAAGTGAACGAGATTCGATGACGCCGGCACTTTCAAGTTTACGCAAAGCATTTACGATAACCGAGCGAGTGATTCCCACGCGATCTGCAATTTTAGATGCCACTAGCAAACCTTCGTTACCGTCAAGCTCATGGAAGATGTGTTCGATAGCTTCGTGTTCACTGTAAGAAAGTGAACTGATTGCCATTTGAACGACTGCTTTACTGCGTGCTTCAATTTCGATTTTCTCAGATTTTTCACGTAAAATTTCCATACCTACGACTGTTGCTCCATACTCTGCAAGAATCAAGTCGTCATCTTGGAAGTCATCTTTAAGTCTTGCGAGGATAAGCGTACCAAGGCGCTCACCACCACCGACGATAGGTACAATTGTCGTCAAACCGTCTTTGAATAATTCTCGGTTTTCATTTGGGAATACTGAATGAGTATTGTGGACATCAAGGTTAGAAGATGTCTCTCTCACGTCAAACAAGCGATTCGTATATTCTTCAGGAAATTTGCGATCGATGAACATTTGTTTCATGCGTTCGTTGTCAATTTTATGATGAATTTCTAGACCTAGCAATTTCCCTTTTCTACTAACGATAAAAGCGTTACATTCGATTACAAAGCTGAGTTTTTCAGCCATTTCTTTAAAGTTTACCGGTTTTCCTGCTGATTCTTGTAGCATTGCGTTAATTTCGCGTGTTTTTGATAACAAATTCATTTTTATATTTCCTCCTCAAAGTAATTGCTGTCGTTTAATGAATATTCTAAAGGTTTTCAATCATTAAATAAACTAATACGTTTCGTTATAGGATAAATTGTGACAAATCTTTGTTTTTTGCGATATCTTTCAACTTTTCGTCGACATATGCAGGTGTTATTTTTATTGTTGCAGGTCCAATATCAGATGCTTCAAACGATAATTCTTCAAGTAACTTCTCCAAAATCGTATGTAAGCGTCTAGCTCCGATATTTTCTGTCGAATCATTCACTTCAAATGCGATTTCAGCAAGCCTACTGATTGCTTCATCCGTAAAGTCTAAAACGACATCTTCTGTATTAAGCAGTTTTTCGTATTGCCGGATTAATGAAAAGTCTGGCTCTTTTAAAATACGGATAAAATCATCTTTAGTTAGTTTTTCAAGTTCAACCCGGATTGGAAATCGGCCTTGCAGCTCTGGAATGATATCAGAGGGCTTTGACATGTGGAAAGCTCCCGCAGCAATGAATAGGATAAAGTCTGTTTTAACAGTTCCGTACTTAGTAGTGACGGAAGAACCTTCAACGATTGGTAAAATATCTCGTTGTACACCTTCTCGTGAAACATCAGCTGAAGAACTACCTCCACCCCGACTTGCGATTTTGTCCATCTCATCAATGAAGATGATCCCTGACTGCTCTGTCAATTCAATAGCACGCCGGGCGATTTCATCAGTATCAATGAGTTTGTCAGCCTCTTCCGCTTCGAGTGCAATACGAGCGTCTTTTACTTTCAAATTCCGCTTCACTGTCTTTTTCGGCATAAGTGAAGAAAGAGCATCTTGCATATTTGCACCCATTTGTTCCATACCCGAGCCTTGCAAGCTGTCAAACATGGATGGCTGCTGAGCAGAAATTTCAATCGTAACCATTTGCTCTTCAAGTTCACCCGCTTTAAGGCTTGCGGCGATATCAGAACGTTTACGCTTCACATCGGCCATTTCTGCATAGTCCGGCTCTTCTTGTTCTGTTTTTTGCCCGAAGAGCATTTCAAAGGGATTTTGTATATTACCCATTTTCTTTTTTTCCGGAACGAGAAGTTCAATGAGACGCTCTTCGGCAAGGATAGATGCATTCTCTTTCACAGCTTCGCGTTGTTCTTCCCGAACAATCCGCACACCCGCTTCAGTTAAATCTCTTATCATCGATTCAACATCACGTCCGACATAGCCAACTTCTGTAAACTTTGTAGCTTCAACTTTTAGGAACGGCGCATTGACAAGTTTCGCAATGCGTCTAGCGATTTCAGTCTTCCCAACACCGGTCGGACCAATCATTAGTATGTTTTTTGGAATGATTTCATTTTTCTCTTCATCCAATAAAAGACTTCTTCTGTATCTGTTACGAATTGCAACAGCCACTGCCCTCTTCGCTTTATCCTGCCCAATAATGTATCTATCTAAATGCGCAGTTAGTTCTTTGGGTGTCAGCTCTACTTTATTTATCATTCAAGCACCTCCACAATAATATGGTCATTCGTAAAGACGCATATTTCTGCAGCCGTCTCCAGCGCCGCTTGTGCAATTTCAGCAGCGTTCAGTGATTGACCGCTATACTTTTTCAATGCTCTTCCGGCAGCAAGTGCATAATGACCACCAGAACCGATTGCTAAAATTCCATCATCCGGTTCAATCACTTCACCAGTACCCGACACTAGAAGTAATGTTTCGCTATCCATGACAAGCAACATCGCTTCAAGTTTACGAAGAATCCGGTCGCCCCGCCATTCTTTAGCAAGTTCTACTGAGGCCCGTTGAAGATTCCCATTGTACTCGGTTAGCTTTGCTTCGAATAATTCAAATAGTGTAAAAGCGTCTGCTACGGATCCCGCAAAGCCTGCCAACACTTTACCGCCAAATATTCTACGTACTTTTTTTGCCGTATGCTTCATAACGACTGCATTTCCTACTGTTACTTGCCCATCACCCGACATGGCACTTACACCATTATGACGAATTGCAAAAATTGTAGTTGCATGGAATTCCATCAGATCATCCTCCTATGCTCGCGGATGCGTATTCATATATGTTTTCCTTAAGTGCTCTTTTGTTATGTGTGTATACACTTGCGTTGAAGATAAGTGACTGTGTCCCAGAAGTTCCTGAACAGTCCTCATGTCAGCCCCTCCTGCCAAGAGATGAGTTGCAAAAGAGTGGCGAATCATATGTGGATAAATCTTTGAGTGGAGTGATGCGCGTTCCATCATCATGCTCAAGATATGACGCACACCTCGGTCAGTCAAAGGATCGCCCCGCAAATTGACGAACAACATGTCATGTTCTTTTTGTTTCATCAAATCCAGTCTGCTTTTCTCACGATAAGCATCGAGTGCGGATTGCGCAAAACTACCAAACGGAACATATCGTTCTTTGCGACCTTTTCCCATGACCAGAACGATGCCAAGATGGTCATCTATATCCTGTATCTTGATGGAAGTTAGCTCACTGACGCGTATGCCTGTTGCATAAAGTAATTCCAAGAGTGCATAGTCACGCAATGACTTCTTATCCTGCCCATCACAAGACGAAAATAACAGCTCCAGTTCTTCTTCATAAAAAAAAGCCGGAAGTCTATCTTCCTTCTTCGGATGGTGGAGTGAACGGAATGCAATATCATTAATCTCATATCTGGCATTCGCAAACTTGAAGAATGAACGGATTGAAGATACTTTTCTGGAAATCGATGCTCTCGATAAACCCTTGTCATAAAGTTCCGTCGCATAAAGCCTTGCTTCGGGATACGTGACATCATTTAAATCTGCTATCCCCTCAACTTCTAGAAAGGACAGAAATGCATCTACATCTTTTTCATACTCTAATACTGTATAAAAAGAATAGTTTTTTTCCAGGCGTACATATGAAATGTATTCATCACGAATGATAGAAGGTTGTACAGTCATACATTTCACTCCTCGAATGAAAAAGTCCTAAAGCTGATAAACTATTCTGAGTCATTTGAATAATAACACACTTCACACAAAACACTATAGCAAATTGATGAATAGACGTAAAATAATGACTTCTTAAGGAATTCAAAAGTCATCCACGATTCACTATACAATAAATATCGTTAATTCGGCAACTATCTATCACCAAGATGTCTGACCTCTTGCAATTTGTTCTACTTTTAGACACAATTTGTTCATATCCGCAAAAAAAGAAGCCCGGATCACATCCATGACTTCACTAATCTTAATAAATTAAAATCAACTTAGTGTGACTGTCTGAAATTCACTAATTGCATTCAGAGCGCGCTCTGCGTGCTTTTCTGCTCTTTCAACTTTGGTTTTAACGCGTTTATCAAGTTCTGGGAAGAGACCAAAGTTAATGTTCATCGGTTGGAAATTATTCGGGTTAGCTTCCGTGACGTATCGCGCCATGCTACCCAGTGCTGTTTCGTGTGGGAAAGTGATAGGTTCATTTCCAAGTGCCAAATTGGCGGCATTCATACCTGCTATGAGTCCCGAACCAGCCGATTCGACGTAACCTTCTACACCAGTCATTTGGCCTGCGAAAAACAGATTACGATTCGCTTTCAATTGATAAGTCGCATCCAACACACGGGGTGAGTTAATGAAAGTGTTCCGATGCATAACACCATAACGAACGATTTCAACATTCTCCAAGCCAGGAATAAGATTGATAACTTCCTTTTGTGCGCCCCATTTCATATGTGTTTGAAAGCCCACGATGTTATATAATGTACCCGCCGCATCATCCTGACGAAGCTGGACAACTGCTTTTGCAAGCTCTCCAGTTTCCGGATGTTCAAGCCCTACTGGTTTAAGTGCACCGAATAAAAGTGTTTTGGCACCTCTTTGAGCGATTACTTCAACGGGCATACACCCTTCGAAATAAATCTCTTTCTCAAATTCCTTAAGTGGTACGATTTCCGCTGCGACAAGCGCATTATAAAATCGTTCAAACTCTTCCTCATTCATCGGACAATTTAAATAAGCGGCTTCACCTTTATCATATCTAGATTTCAAATATACTTTATCCATATCAATTGAATCTTTTTCAATAATAGGTGCTGCTGCGTCGTAGAAATACAGATAGTCTTCGCCTGTTAGTTTACGTATCTCTTCAGCTAGTGCAGGTGACGTCAAAGGACCCGTTGCAATGATAGTAATGCCTTCTGGTAGTTCAGTCACTTCTTCATTAATAACCTCGATGAGCGGATGATTTCGAATCGTTTCTGTTACTTTTCCTGCAAATTCATGACGGTCAACCGCCAATGCTCCCCCTGCAGGAACCGAGCAAGCATCTGCCGCTCTAATAATCAGTGAATCAAGCATTCTCATCTCTTCTTTAATAATACCTACTGCATTCGTCAGATTGTTTGCGCGCAGTGAGTTACTGCACACCAGTTCAGCAAATTTGTCTGTATGGTGCGCTGGCGTCTGTTTTACCGGACGCATTTCATATAAACGAACATTTACACCACGACTGGCGATTTGCCATGCAGCCTCACTCCCAGCGAGGCCTGCGCCTATCACATTTACGATGGGTGTCATACCTTCACCTTCTCTTCTAAGTTGTTATTGTTGAGTTCCAGGCGTCAGATGCTCGGGCATAAGCATACCGGAAAGTTCACCGGTACGTCGTCGTTCTGGCTGTGCAGCAAAGAGCGCTGCTTCGCCAGCCCGTCTTATGTCTACCGCGGGCCTACAGGATGTAGGTCATGCAGCTGTTGCCACAGGAAGTGGCGCACTTAGGCTGCGTTCATTTGTAGACGACGCCTTCCACTTTTCTTTATTGTCCAGGCTACAGCGCCTAGAGGCTCGGGTCATAAGGCAGCCTGGCTATGCAGCAAAAAACGCTACTTCGCCAGCCCGTCTTATGCCTGTCGCCTCTGAGCAGGCGCTTCCACTTTTCCTTATTGTCTAGCTCCAGGCGTCAGATGCTCGGTCATAAGTCGTTCCAGCTGTGCAGCAAAGAACGCTGCTCCGCCAGACCGTCTTATGTCTGCCGCATCTAAACGACGCCTTCCACTTTTCGTTATTATTGCGTATCTTCTTTGTAGTCACATTCTGTACATTGAATCTGAACGCCTTTTTTCGATTTCTTTTCAACTAACGTGTTTTCACATTTTGGACAAGGTCTTGAAACAGGCTTATCCCATGAAACATATTCACATTCGGGATACTGATCGCATCCGTAAAATATACGTTTCGTTTTACTTTTTCGTTCGACGACCTGTCCTTCTTTACAAGTTGGGCAAGTGACGCCGATGGGTTTGATAATCGCTTTCGTATTACGGCATTCCGGAAAATTCGAACATGCCATGAATTTCCCATAACGGCCTAATTTGTATACCATAGCCGAACCGCATTTCTCACAATCTTCACCTGCAGGCTCGTCTTTGATTTCAATTTTTTCCATCTCAGCATCTGCAACTTGCACATGCTTTTCAAAATCCCCATAAAAATTATCAATTACTTCGACCCATTTTGTCTGGCCATGTTCAACGTTATCAAGTTCTTTTTCCATTTGCGCTGTAAATTCAAGGTCAATAATATTTGGGAAGTATTGATTTACTGCCTGATGGACTATCCCGCCAAGCTCTGTCGGAATAAATCTCTTCGCATCCAGTGTCACATATCCGCGTTTTTGAATTGTGTCGAGTGTCGGTGCGTACGTGGACGGACGACCTATTCCCTGCTCTTCAAGCGTTTTAACCAATCTTGCTTCCGAATACCTCGGAGGCGGTTGAGTAAAGTGCTGTTTGGGGTCAATTTCAGTAAACTTCACTTGTTCCCCTTCTTCGAGGGGCGGGAGGATACGGTCTTTCTCCTCTTCTTTATCGTCATTACCTTCAACATACACTTTCATAAATCCTTGGAATTTCACTTGTGATCCATTTGCCCTGAAGCGGACTTCACCGTTCACAAGGTCAACAGCGACTGTATCAAGTACCGCTGGAGCCATCTGACTAGCAACAAGTCGCTCCCAAATCAGTTTATAGAGACGCAGTTGATCGCGGGACAACACCGTTTTCATTGCAGCTGGTGGTCGCATGACTGACGTCGGGCGTATCGCCTCGTGTGCGTCCTGCGTTTTTGCAGTACTTTTTGCTGCTGGCTTAGATGTTGCAACAAACTCTTTTCCATACATTGTTTCGATGAATGATTTTGCTTCTTCTTTAGCACTATCGGCAATTCTAGTTGAGTCAGTTCTCATATAAGTTATAAGACCGACTTGTCCTTCTTTTCCGAGGTTGATACCTTCATATAGTTGCTGGGCAAGCATCATTGTCTTTTTCGCTCGGAAGTTTAGCTTTCTAGCCGCTTCCTGTTGCAAGGACGAAGTTGTGAACGGCAGTGCCGGATTTCGTTTGCGCTCTTTTTTCACGACTTTCCCAATATCGAATTTATCTCCTTCTAATTGACTTAGAATGGCATCGACTTGTTTCTTGTCTGTCAGTTTTACTTTTTTCTTTGAATCGCCAAAAAACTCCGCTTCAAATGAAGTATCATCTTTTTCAAATTGAGCCGAAATACTCCAATACTCTTCAGGTACGAACGCATTGATTTCATTTTCTCTATCGATAATCATACGAAGTGCTACAGATTGAACGCGTCCTGCGGAAAGACCTTTTTTAACTTTCTTCCAAAGGATCGGACTTATGTTATAGCCTACCAGGCGGTCCAATATACGACGTGCCTGTTGAGCATCTACGCGATCCATATCGATGGGACGTGGATTTTTAAAGGATTCTTTAATCGCTTCTTTTGTTATTTCATTGAATACAACACGGCAATCTGATTCAATATCTACGCCAAGTTGGTTTGCTAAGTGCCAAGCAATTGCTTCCCCTTCTCTATCTGGGTCAGCTGCGAGAAAGATTTTTTTAGCTTTTTTAGCTTCTTTTTTCAATTCTTGAAGAATCGGGCCTTTGCCGCGGATCGTAATGTACTTCGGTTCATAATTATTTTCGGTATCTACACCCATCTGGCTGCGCGGTAAATCGCGTAAGTGACCAAGTGATGCACGCACTTTATATTTCTTTCCGAGATAACGCTCGATCGTTTTCGCCTTTGCGGGTGACTCTACAATTACTAGGTAGTCTGCCATTAAGTGTCTGCCTCCTTAAAGAGGTTCCATATTTATTCCTCAAAAGAATATCTGTTGCAAAATGTATACCAGATTTCGAATTAATGCAAACTTTTTAGAGGAAAAGGTGTTTTTTCAATTCTTAAAAACTAGCGATCCGACGATTTGAAATCCATTCCAGACCGGTTTTGCGCCCTCATCTAGCAACTTATTCGGCCCTGCCGATAATGGTGATGTGATAGGACCGGGAACGGCATAGATATCTTTCCCATGATCAAGCGCATGCTCGACTGTGCTCATCGTTCCACTTTTATCTGCGGATTCTGTTACTACGACTGCATCGGCTAAACCGCTTATGATTCGATTCCGCATCGGAAATGTCCAACGTTCAGGACTTACGTAAGGTGGATACTCTGTGACTAGCAGATGTTCAGCCGCTATTTTCTCCGCAAGCAATCGATTTTCTTTCGGATACAGGTGTAATAACCCATGGCCCAGTACAGCTATGGTTTTTCCACCAAATTCAATTGCAGCTTCATGAGCCATCGTATCAGCACCCATCGCAAGTCCAGATACAATAACAGCGTTATTTTCTACGAGTGGTGGCACAATCAATGACATTGCTCTTTTTGAATAAATTGTTGCTTTTCGAGATCCAATAATTGCAACATTAAGGGCGTTGGCAAATAGCGTTGGATCACCTTTAATATACAGTACTGCCGGGGGATCGATAAGTATTCGCAACTGGTCAGGGTAAAGGGGGTGTGAGAATGGAATGGCGGTGATTGCATGCCTTTGATATAACTTTTCGTAGGGGGTCGACATATTTTGAAGCAAATTACCTTTTAATTGGCTCGCTTTTGACGTAGTGATATTCAAAATTTGAGCAAGTTCAATAGCCTTGTAAACATATAATCTATCGAGATTGGGGTCTATCTCGTAAAGGCTGTTTAATCTGTTCAAAGGTACCGGAAATACATAGTGAAGCCCTAGCAATCGCTTTTCAGCATCTGTCAGTTCCATTGAATTCCTCCCTTATTAAATAACAAAAAAAGATGCAGCGCATTAATCAGCACGCTGCATCTTTAATATTAGTGTGTTTTACAACTTTCGTACAGACCTTTTTCTTTAATAACTTTAATTAACGTTTCACCGATCACAGAAGGAGTGTCTGCAACTTCAACCCCAGCAGCATTTAGCGCTTTGATTTTGTCTGCAGCTGTCCCTTTACCGCCGGAAATAATGGCACCAGCATGGCCCATACGTTTTCCTTCAGGAGCTGTTTGACCACCGATAAAGCCAACAACAGGCTTCGTCATATTCGCTTTAATCCACTCAGCTGCTTCTTCTTCAGCAGTTCCGCCGATTTCACCGATCATAACAACCGCATATGTCTCAGGGTCTTCGTTGAATGCTTTTAATACATCGATGAAGTTTGTTCCATTGATAGGGTCTCCGCCGATACCAACAGATGTTGACTGTCCGATTCCAGCATTCGTCAATTGAAGTACTGCTTCATACGTAAGTGTACCAGAACGTGAAACAACGCCTACATGACCTTTTGTATTAATGTAGCCAGGCATGATACCGATTTTACATTCGTCTGCCGTAATAACACCCGGACAGTTTGGACCGACAAGACGTGTTTTCTTGCCTTCCATGTAGCGCTTCACTTTTGCCATATCGAGTACTGGGATATGCTCTGTAATACAGATTGTCATATCAAGTTCAGCTTCTACTGCTTCCAAAATTGCATCTGCAGCAAATGGAGCTGGTACATAAATAACAGAAACGTTTGCGCCTGTCGCTTTTACAGCTTCTTCAACTGTATTGAAAACAGGAACTCCCGCTACTTCTGTTCCGCCTTTACCAGGCGTTACTCCGCCAACAATTTTCGTTCCGTACTCAAGCATTTGTTCTGTATGGAAAAGTGCCGTAGCACCTGTAATTCCTTGTACGATAACCTTTGTATCTTTGTTAATAAAAATACTCATCGTTTGTCCCTGCCTTTCTTAACCTACTAGTTCTACAATCTTTTTAGCACCGTCTGCCATTGTATCAGCAGCGATGATGTTCAAACCTGATTCATTCAAAAGTGCTTTACCTAAGTCGACATTTGTACCTTCTAGACGAACGACAAGTGGTACTTGAAGACCAACTTCTTTTGACGCAACAATAACACCTTCAGCGATAACGTCACATTTCATGATACCACCGAAAATGTTGACGAAAATCCCTTTAACATTTTTATCAGAAAGGATGATTTTGAATGCTTCAGTAACTTTTTCAGCTGTCGCACTGCCACCAACGTCTAGGAAGTTAGCAGGTGATCCGCCGTAGTAGTTGATTGTATCCATTGTAGCCATCGCAAGGCCTGCGCCGTTAACCATGCAGCCAATACTACCATCTAGGGAAATATAGCTAAGGTCATACTTCGAAGCTTCGATTTCTTTTGGATCCTCTTCATCAAAGTCACGTAGTTCTTGAATGTCTTTGTGACGGTATAGTGCACTGTCGTCAAAGTTGAACTTCGCGTCAAGAGCAAGTACATCGTCACCAGCTGTTACAACTAGCGGGTTAATTTCAACGATGGATGCGTCTTTTTCTACGAATACTTGATAAAGTCCAAGCATAAATTTCGCAGCTTTGTTTACAAGGTGTGTAGGGATGTTCATGTTATATGCCATGCGGCGTGCTTGGAATCCAGTTAAACCGATAACTGGGTCAATGACTTCTTTGAATATCTTTTCAGGTGTCGCTTCCGCAACTTCCTCGATATCCACTCCGCCTTCTTCAGAACCCATAAGTGTTACGCGATCTGTAGCACTATCAAGGACTAGTCCAAGATAATATTCTTTCTTAAT
Source organism: Sporosarcina sp. Y1004 (assembly GCF_057669665.1). Classification (NCBI taxonomy): domain Bacteria; kingdom Bacillati; phylum Bacillota; class Bacilli; order Caryophanales; family Caryophanaceae; genus Sporosarcina; species Sporosarcina sp. Y1004. The sequence continues at coordinate 137,263 of NZ_JBYHFQ010000003.1, forward strand.
GTCGGAACCTTCCTCGATAAGTAGACGTTTAATCTCTTTACCTTCAGGACCTGTTTGGTGAGTAACAAGTGTCTTACCAATCAATTCTTTTGCGTAAGCACGAACTTCATCAAGATTTTTTGCAATCTTAACTCCGCCTGCTTTCCCGCGGCCACCTGCGTGGATTTGCGCTTTTACTACGATAATGTCTGTACCTAGTTCCTTCGCAGCTTTTACCGCTTCCTCAGGAGAGAAAGCAACAAGACCATTAGAAACAGCTACCCCGTATTCTCTTAGTAACTGTTTACCTTGATATTCATGGATATTCATCTTACATCCTCCATTCGAACTTCTAACTCTTTTAATTTACTGCCTCATCCATTGTAGTAAACTTGTCAAACATTGTCCATAGTTGTGTGTCGAATGTTTGATTTTGTCGAAACTTTCTCAAATCATTTACCAATTCCATGTTTACGGTCAATCTGATAAATATACGCAAAAACCTCAGATACCGCTTTATATAACTCTTCCGGAATGGATTCATTGACGTTCAACTGTCCTAGTATTTCGACTAAACTTGAATCCTCCTGTATTGGAATGTCATTGGCAAGTGCCCTTTCCAATATACTTTCAGCAATTTTACCCTTCCCTTTCGCAACCACTTTTGGTGCTCCCTCTGAGAATGGTTCATATGAAAGGGCAACAGCCTCTTTTCGTACATGCAATTCTTCAGTCATATGCGAAAGTCAACTCCTTTTCCATCAACTTTTGATGGACTTTTCTGTTTAGGTACAATTTTTTCTTCTTCCGTAAACTTTTTAAAGAAGACTCCTGATAGTTTATAACCCGCTGACTCGAGTCCTTCCTTCAACTTTAGCTGAAGAGGTGCTCCAATTGTCTTGAGCGCATCATCCGCATTAAAAATAGTTACCGATACAATCCGATTTTGAACTTGCATATCGATTACCGTCTTTTTTATTGATGCAAGATCAAGATAAAACAAGATCCTTGCAAATTCAGGGTCAATTTTCCCGTCCTCTTTCATGCGTCCGTTCCACTGTAATGTCGCCTCAATACGCTTACCAAAAAAATCGAGCGGTACTTGCATAACGAGCTGATGCTGGATTCCGTTTTCCCCGGATTGCAACAAAGGACCATTCATCCTCATTACGACAGTTTCTGCGGCCTCACGAAGAGCAACGGATGCAGAGGGATTATGCATAAGCGCAAGCAATTGTGGCTTCAAAGATTCAGCAAGACGTCCAAAGTCAGGTTCTTTTCCGAGCAACCCGGCTTCGTAGTTAAGTCCGAGTGAGCGCATCACTGTTTCCAAAGCGTCCTTCACGGCCTTCCCATCAATCAATGATGCAACATTAACTTCAGCTGTTTGTATCGCTTTTTGAATGTCTGGATTGACGGACTGTTCTGCCGCCCGTAAAAGTACAGATAGTTTTTCCGTTCCTTGCCGTCCCAGTAATGTTAGTAGTGCTTCTTTGGGGTCCTCTGCTGGAGTGCTAGATTGGAATGGATTAGCAATTGTATTTTCTGCATTTACACGTATAAACCCCTGACTGAATTCCTGAACGAATTTTGTCATCGACTCGACTGGTGGCTGTGCATTTACAGCCCGGTCGATAATTGCCGAAAGTAAGTTTTTTTGCTGTAAATTCATTCCTGTATCGGATAAAATCAATGCTTTCAAACTAGCTAACGGAACCTGTTGATTTTGTTGTTTTGCCTCCTCAACTTTTTTTAGCAGTGTCACTACTTGCTGCACGATGGGTATCGGCAACGAGGTAGGTTGAGGCGTGGTGGCAGCCTGCCCAGCCATATTTGTAGCATGAATACCCTGCGCTCCAACTTGGCCAACTCTTTCAGCTGATAGTAGTGAAATGAGGACTTGTGGTAAATTTGCAAGGGACGTCCGTTCTGGTAATATACCTGCACTTTTCATTAATTGCAGTGTAGCAAAACGGTTTTCAACAGGTGCGGCATGATCAAGTAGCGTCACAATGGATTGTCCTAGCAGTGAACCGCCTGTTGCCTGCGCAAAAGGCTTAGCCATCTTTTCAAGCGCTGTGAGTATGGCGTCTTTAACTTGTGGTGCTAATGCGTTATCTAGAACCAATGCATTTTTCAATGACTGCAATACGCTATGCAGGCCTTCTTTCGTCTCAACGCCTAAAAGTGATCTGAAGTTATTTTCTGTAAACGGTAATTTCAGTTCATGCATTTTCTGAATGGATGCTAGCGCCTCATTCCGAGCAGATGTCGGTACACCTTTCAGTAATTCTTCCGATTCTAGCAGATTCCCTCTGTTCATCGGAATTCTATTTTTCAAGACAAACGTTAATAGGGATTGCATTTCTTGCGTCTTTGGAACTTGCATTGCGTCCATGAGTGCACCAAGTTGACGAGCTTGCCCTTCTGTCGCTTGTAGGGGTCCTGTTATAATTTTAAGCTGTAACTCAGGCTTTACCGAATTTACTTGAAAGTAATAGGAGTCGCCCGCTTTCATTGGCACTTCAAGTTTTGCGAACAGCTTTTGTCCGCCTATTTGTACTTCTGCCATTTGTCCTGGGAAAAGTTGTTTTATTTGCCCATGAAACATCTGGCCTTCATTTAAGACGAATGGTCTATTCGGTGCATCTCCTACCATCGCTTGTCCCGACATTGATACTCCGGCAGTTGGAAAACTCATTCGTTCTTCCTCCCGTCTTTTAACATTGATTTCACAGGTTCAAAACTGGCACGATGGTGTTTGCTTGGGCCATGTATTTGAAGCGCCAAAACATGTTCTGATGTTCCATATCCGGCATTTTTATTAAATTTATAAACAGGAAATTCGTTATGTATTTCATCCATAATTGCATCTCTCGTCGTTTTTGCAATTATCGAAGCGGCCGCAATTGCCAAGCTCTTTGCATCGCCTTTTATAACAGACTCTGTCGGACAATTTACAGCGAGTGACATTGCATCCGCAATGACAAAATCAGGTTTGATTGACAACCCTTTTACAGCCCGTTCCATGGAGTCCCTTGTCGCAGCGTAAATATTTGTTTCATCGATGGTTTTAGCTGATTGAATATGTGCTGAATAGGAGATAGCGACACTTCGAATCTTTTCCGCAAGTCGTTCCCGTTCCGCCTTCGGAATGGCCTTTGAATCATCCAATCCGATGAGTTCAGGCGTTTCTCGAGGTAAAATGACCGCTGCAGTGACCACAGGACCCGCTAACGGTCCTCTTCCCGCTTCATCCACCCCAGCAACCATAGCACCCTCAAACGGCGCGTAAGACATGTCAAATGCTTTTTTCTCTGCATGCGCTTGCTCTATCACTTTTCTTTTTTCATAACGACGCTTCCAACGATTAAGTGCATTTTGCACACCCATTCTTGAATCCAGTTCCAGTTCTTCCATCCACGATTCCGGTTCACCAACCGTTTTTAGCAGTTCTGTAATATCTTTTATGGTTTTCAACGTGATCACCTTTCATTCATAAGCGGTTTATCGATTCATTCCTTTTGTATTATATCGGTTGCTATTGAGTGGTATCCACAGGTCAACTATATAAAGTACTCTAAACAAAGAAAAAACCGATTGCCGCGGAAGTAAATTCCGTGCCGGCATCGGCTTAATCCATTTGCGGTTGAAGTGATGTAAAGTCGAATGTCAGTTTTCCAAGGTATTCACTTCGGATATCGCGCACGATTAACTCCGCTACCTTATCAAGATCTATTTCTCCACCAGTTGTATAAACTTTACGAAGAGATCCGATCTGTTCAAAGACCGGAAGAATTTCTTCTCCTACCATTGTCAAACCATATCTAGCTGACAGCCGATCGGGGTAATTTGCTTCAAGAAAACGTAGGCCGTATACAGCCAAATCTTCCATATTGACGATTGTATCTTTAATAGCTCCTGTCAGCGCAAGTTTGTAGCCAACTTCTTTATCTTCAAATTTCGGCCAAAGAATACCAGGTGTGTCCAGAAGTTCCAGTTCTTTTTCGTATTTAATCCATTGCTGCGCTTTCGTAACGCCTGGTGTATTGCCCGTTTTGGCAATGTTTTTCTTTGCAAGTCGATTGATAAGGGTCGACTTTCCGACATTCGGAATCCCAACAATCATCGCTCGCATGGCGCCTGGACGAATGCCCCTAGAACGCAATCTTGCAAGTTTCGGTTCCAATATCTCTTTAGCAGCTTTAATAACAGTCTGAAGCCCTTTTCCTTCAAACGAATTGATGGCAACGGCACGTAATCCGCGCGTTTCGAAATAGTGAATCCAGCGTGCGGTCTCCTTTTCGTCTGCGAGGTCCATCTTATTCAAAATTAACAACCTCGGCTTTTGATGAATAACCTCGTCAATCATCGGATTTCTTGAAGAGAGCGGAAGCCTAGCGTCGATTAACTCAAAGACGATGTCGACTAGCTTCAATTTTTCAGTTACTTCGCGTCGTGCTTTTGCCATATGTCCGGGAAACCATTGAATTGTCATGCTGTAAGTTCCTCCTGTCAGTTGATAATTCCGAAATCTTTAACCGGCCAGAAGACGATTTTTGTACTACCGATAATTTCATCGATTGAAACAGCTCCAATATGTCTGGAGTCTTTACTTTTTCTTCTGTTGTCCCCCATGACAAATACATGGTCTGCAGGAACCGTTGTACTTTGAATTTTTTCTTCAAGAGTGAAATTTTCAGTTAGCGGACTGTCTATAATTTCTGACTTGTATTGATCGAGATACGGCTCCTCGAAAGGCTCTCCATTAATGTATAAAATGTCGTCCTGATATTCCACTTCATCACCAGGAAGTCCGATTACTCTTTTTATATAATCTTTTTCTTCAGGCGCATGGAACACCACGATATCAAAACGCTTCGGTTCACCAATTGTGTATCCAATCTTATTTACAATCATCCGATCACCATTTTCGAGCGTCGGCATCATCGATACCCCATCAACAACAATCGGCGTAAAGAGGAACACCCTGATAATTGCAGCAAGACCGAATGCGATTAAAAGCGCTTTCGCCCATTCCCACGTTTCATTTTTCTTCTTTTTCTCTTCATTCATCGGCTGAGCCTCCTGCGTATTTCTGTCCTTATTGTACAGTCTATTCAATTTTGAGGCAAAAAGAAAGGAGGCCGTTTGTTGGCCTCCTGGATTTTGCTTTTGTTTATCGAAGTTCTTTGATACGTGCAGCTTTTCCGCGCAGACTGCGAAGGTAGTACAACTTCGCACGGCGTACTTTACCACGACGTGTTACTTCAAGTAGAGTGATTTTTGGTGTATTTACAGGGAATGTACGCTCAACACCTACACCGTTGGAAATTTTACGGACTGTGAAAGATTCACTGATTCCGCCTCCACGACGTGAGATAACAATTCCTTCAAATAGCTGAATACGCTCACGCGTTCCCTCTACAATTTTCACGTGCAAACGAACTGTATCTCCTGCACGGAATGATGGATGATCAGTACGAAGCTGATCTTTAGTAATTTCTGAAATAATATGTTGCATAATTTAACCTCTCCCTATCCACAGAAGTTCTTGCACTAATTGCCTTTGCAGCGGAACATCAGTAATTATGTACTCACATAGAAGCACATAGTACATAATACCACAAAGGTCAAATCGATGCAAGGTCATCTGTCTACTTTTTCTCGATTAAGCTGGTTGAGTAACTTGCGCTGATTGTCCGTAAGCGGCGCGTCTTTGAGCAAATCTTTTCTCCGTTCAAACGTGCGAATAAGCGACTGCTGTTCACGCCATTTATCGATTTCTGCATGGTTGCCGGATAACAATACATCTGGTACTTCCATTCCTTTAAAATTAGAGGGTCTTGTATATTGGGGATGTTCAAGTAAGCCTGTTGAAAACGAATCCAGTACAGGAGAATCCACATTGCCAAGGACATTCGGTAACAGGCGCACTACACTATCAATCACAGCCATTGCAGCAATCTCGCCGCCTGTCAGAACGAAGTCTCCGATGGATAACTCGTCCGTCACAAGATGCTGGCGTATCCGCTCATCGTACCCCTCATAATGCCCGCATATGAACACAATATGCTCTTCAGCTGATAGTTCTTCCGCTTTCTTCTGTGTAAATCGTTCTCCCTGAGGACACATCAGAATAACACGGGGAGGCTTTTCAAGGCCTTCTGAAATCGCTTCGACTGCGGCAAAGAGCGGTTCCGGTTTAAGGACCATCCCCGCTCCTCCACCATATGGATAATCATCAACTTTATGGTGCTTGTTTGTAGAATAGTCCCGAAAATCGGTTACACCAAAGGTTACTGCATCATTTGACTGAGCCTTTTTCATGATTGAGGAATGGAGAACGCCTTCAAACATTTCTGGAAACAGTGAAAGGACATCTATTTTCATCATGAAAGAAGCCCTTCCATCGGATCAATGATGATTTTCTTATTGTCTATATCTATTTCTTTGACGATGTCTTCAATGTATGGAATATAGTGTGGCTTCCCTTTTTCAGGTATCACCGTCCATACATCATTCGCACCGGTTTCAAGAATCTCCGTCACTTTACCGATGTCAGTACCTTCAGTTGTGAACACTGAACAGCCGATAATTTCGTGATAGTAGAATTCGTTTTCATCTAAATCACCAAGCTCGTTTTCAGGTATTTTAAAAATACCGCTACGATACTTTTCTACATCATTAAGATTCGGATGATTTTCAAATGTTAACAGATCAAAGTTCTTATGTTGTCTGTGACTGGCAACAGTCAAATAGATAGGTGCTTTGCTGTCCGGCATGAACAAGGCCAGCTTGTTTCCGATCGTATAACGCTCCTCCGGAAAATGAGTACGCGAAACGACACGGACTTCTCCACGGATACCGTGTGTATTTACAATTGTACCAACATTAAACCATTGCATATATTGCACCATCCTTTATATAAGAAGAGAAAAGCGCCTGCTCAAACACGACAGGCATTAGATAGGTCAGGAGATAGAGTCCACGTACGCGGAACCGTATCGCAACAAAGTGAGATACGTTTGCTTACATATGAACTGCGCTTTTGACACCTAGCCTAAAACACTTTGTGTCTACAAACTACTATTTCCTAACAATTAATAATTATTCAATTAATAACTTAGACAAAAAAGGAAGGAACCTGAGCTCCCTCCCTTTCTATATCAATCTATAATATCGATATAAACCTTTTTGCCGTGGTGACTGCCTGCTGCTGAATAAACAATGGTGCGTATCGCTTTCGCAACACGTCCCTGCTTTCCGATAACTTTTCCCATATCTTCGGGGTTGACGGATAGTTTATAAATGACACGGTTATCATGTTCATCCATCGCTACCCGGACATCTCCAGGATAATCGACTAACGGTTTGACGATTGTTTCAATCAGCTGCTTCATGTGCACCCCTCCTGATTATTTACCGTGTTTAGCGTTATGGTATTTTTCCATGATGCCTTTATCGGAAAACAGGTTACGGACTGTATCAGAAGGTTTAGCACCATTCTGTAACCATTGAAGAGCTAGCTCTTCGTTGATTAGTACTTCAGCCGGTTTTGTAAGCGGGTTGTAAGTACCAACTGTTTCGATTTGACGACCATCACGTGGTGAACGTGAATCTGCTACAACAATACGATAGAAAGGAGTTTTCTTTGCTCCCATACGTTTAAGACGAATTTTTACTGACATTTTTACTTGCACCTCCGAATAGTTTCACACAAGATAGTATATTATCAAGCTTTCTGTTGTTTGTAAAGTGTTTTTTCTTAACACCTTGAATTTTATTTGAAAAACGAATCTAATCCAGGCATTTTCATCTTCTTTTTACCTTTTTGTTGCATGCCGGACATTTGTTTTACCATTTTTTTCATGTCTTCGAATTGCTTTAATAGCCGATTGACGTCTTGAATGCTTGTTCCTGAACCTTTTGCAATTCTCTTGCGGCGATTTGCATTAATGATTTCAGGTGTATTGCGCTCATTTTTCGTCATCGATTGAATGACCGCTTCAACGCGTCCCATTTGACCTTCATCTACTTTGGCATTTTCTAGACCTTTGATTTTATTGGCGCCAGGCATCATTTTCAATAGTTCGTCGAGTGGCCCCATCTTCTTCACTTGCTGAAGCTGATCAAGGAAGTCGTCCAGTGTAAATGACTGTGTCCTGAACTTTTCTTCAAGTTCCTTCGACTTCTCTTCGTCAACGTTCTCCTGAGCCTTTTCAATGAGAGACATGACGTCTCCCATACCGAGAATTCGCGACGCCATACGCTCTGGATGAAATGGTTCAAGCGCATCCATTTTCTCGCCCATTCCGACAAACTTAATCGGTTTTTCTGTAACAGCACGAATTGAAAGCGCAGCTCCGCCTCTGGTATCCCCATCTAGTTTTGTCAGAATAACACCTGTAATACCTACCGTATCATCAAAACTTTTGGCAACATTGACAGCATCTTGCCCCGTCATCGCATCGACAACTAAGAATACTTCGTCTGGAGTACTGAGTTCACGGATATCCTTAAGTTCCTGCATCAGAACTTCATCGACATGCAGCCTTCCTGCTGTATCGATGATAACGACATCATGGTGTTCTTTCTCCGCCTCTGCAAGCGCCTGGCGGACAATTTCAACAGGTGAAATGTCTGTTCCAAGTGCAAATACAGGCATAGTCAATTGTTTTCCGAGTGTTTCCAACTGCTGAATTGCAGCCGGTCTATAAACGTCTGCCGCAACAAGAAGTGGCTTTTTATTGTGACGTTTTCGAAGAACACTCGCCAATTTCCCAGTAGTGGTCGTTTTCCCAGCACCTTGCAAACCAACCATCATAATAACTGTCGGTGATTTTCTCGCAAATTGGATTGGGTTCTGTTCGCCACCCATCAGATTCGTCAATTCATCTTTAACGATTTTGACGACTTGCTGACCGGGTGTAAGACTCTTCATAACGTCTTGCCCGACAGCACGTTCGCTGACGGTTTTCACAAACTCTTTGACCACTTTTAAGTTGACGTCAGCTTCAATTAGCGCAAAACGTACTTCACGCATCATTTCCTTAACGTCAGTTTCATCAATCTTTCCTTTGCCCTTAATCTTCTGTAGCGTCCCTTGCAGGCGCTGGGCTAATCCTTCAAATGCCATGCACAGAGCCTCCTACTCATTATCTTTTATTGCGATTAATAATTCCCTGATTGTTTCCGATTTTTCATCATTATCATCGGTTACGAGCTCTTCAAGAGAATCCACAATTTCTGCTCGCTTCTGGAATTTCGAAAATAAGTTCAACTTCATTTCGTAGTCTTCGAGCATTGCTTCAGTCCGGCGGACGTTGTCATAAACAGCTTGACGTGATACGCCGTATTCCCCCGCAATCTCGCCAAGTGAAAGGTCTTCCAAATAATAAAGCTGCATATAAAGTCTCTGTTTATCAGTCAAAAGCGACTGATAAAAATCGAAGAGGAAGTTGATGCGTGTCGTTTTTGCAAGCGTCATAGGCTCTGCCTCCCCGCTTGTCTTCCTAAGCCATCATAATATGATGGCAGAGTACTGTCAAGCTATTTTACTTGTCTGTTGCAGTATCCTCTTGTTCAAGGCCGTCAGCAAAAAGACCATACACATACTTTTCTGGATCAAAGGGTTGTAAATCATCCACACCCTCGCCTAGACCAACAAATTTAACTGGGATATTCAATTTCTTTCGAATAGCAAGGACAATACCGCCTTTTGCAGTACCATCTAGCTTCGTCAAGACAATTCCAGTAACGTCTGTCGCTTCCTTGAATGTCTCGGCTTGTATTAATGCATTTTGCCCTGTAGTCGCATCCAGAGCCAACAGTACTTCGTGTGGAGCACCTTCAACCTCTTTGCTAATGACGCGGTGTACTTTCTGAAGTTCATTCATCAAATTGACTTTGTTTTGAAGTCTACCAGCAGTATCACAGATAAGGACATCCACTTTACGATTTTTAGCAGCTCGGATAGCGTCGTACATGACTGCAGCCGGGTCAGATCCTTCTGATTGGCGAATCACTTCAACCCCAGCACGTTCTCCCCAGACAACTAGCTGATCGATTGCACCTGCACGGAAAGTGTCACCAGCAGCAAGCATGACGGTCTTTCCTTCCGCCATTAGACGTGCCGCCAACTTGCCGATTGTGGTCGTTTTTCCGACCCCATTGACACCTACTAATAACACAACAGTCAAGCCTTCTTCCTGTATATTCAAGCGATTGTCGAGTTCTTCGCCGGCTTGATAAATCTCAACGAGTTTTTCAGAAATAACCGATTGAATTCCCGCAGTGTCTTTAATATTCTTACGTTTTACTTCCACTTTCAGTAAATCAATTAGTTCCATAACAGTTTCATATCCGACGTCAGCCTGTAATAGCAACTCTTCCAATTCTTCAAAGAACTCTTCATCAACCACCCGGAATCGGGCAACTAAGTCATTTACTTTAGATGTAAACTGATTACGTGTTTTAGATAATCCATCCTTAAACTTTTCTGTTACTGATTCGTTCGCACCTGTAATCTTTTCTTTAATTTTTTTTATAAAAGACAACTATAGCCTCTCCTTTACATTATCGCTTCTGCAGGCACATCGGAAAGTTTGACCGAAATGACTTTGGAAACTCCTGATTCTTGCATTGTAATACCGTAAAGCACATCGGCACCTTCCATTGTTCCTTTCCGATGTGTAATTACGATGAATTGTGTCTTCTCAGAAAACTTCTTCAAGTATTTACTGTAGCGTAAGACATTCGCTTCGTCGAGTGCCGCTTCGACTTCATCGAGAATACAAAATGGCACTGGCCGTACTTCAATGATTGAAAATAACAATGCAATCGCTGTTAACGCTCGTTCGCCACCCGATAACAGACTTAGATTTTGCAACTTCTTCCCTGGCGGTCTGGCTACAATTTCCACACCTGTTTCCAGTAAATTATCAGGTTGCGTAAGATGTAAATCAGCGTCCCCGCCGCCAAACATTTCCTTGAACACATGTCTGAATCGGTTCTGTACTGCATTGAATGTCATTGAGAACCGCGTCGTCATTTCTGCATCCATTTCAGACATCGCTTCGTGAAGAGTCGTTTTCGCTTCAAGTAGATCATTGCGTTGTTCGTTTAAAAAGATATGACGTCCCGATACTTCTTCAAATTCTAAGATGGCTCCTGGATTAACGGTACCTAGTAAGGACAATTCTTGTTTTAAAGATTCAACGTTAGACCTAGTTTGCAATTCATCAAAGTCATCTGATAAATCCATGTTAGGATATAAACCATATTCATCTAACAAACGCTGAGTGACCGCGTCGTATTTCACTTCCACGCGGGATAACGAAACAGAAACTGAATTCAATGTGGAGATAACGTCTCCGGCTTTGGCTCGAAGTTTTCGGAGTAATATACTTTTTTCCTCGAGCAAATCAGCAAGTTTTGCACGTTTTTTTCTGCCTGCAAAAACTGCTTTTTCAATTGTGTTTTTTTCTGCAGTCGTTCTATTAATCTCCAATGCAATTTGTTCAGCGGTTAATTCACCGCCACTGTCGCTTCCAGTGTAATACTGCATTTCATCTTGCAATAGAGACAGTTTCTGTTCAGCCTGTTCGGATGCGAGCACCGTTTCTTGTATAGATGTTAGCTGATGCGTCTTCTGTTCACGTAAAACCGCTACTTGCTCCCGAAGTGCGTTATAACGGACTGTCAAGGTAGCTTCTTCATTTCTACGGTCAGAAGCAAGTCGTTCAAGCGTTTGCACCTGCATTTGAATTGAAGTTAATTCTTTTTTCACGTGTGTATGTTTTTTTTCTAATTCTGCTTTCTTTTCCAACAGTGCCGAACCCGTACTTTCTGCACCTTGTCTCCCCATGTCGGTCAAAGTAAATTCTGCTTCAGCAGAATGGATTGCAATACCGGTCTCCCGAATACTCGATTCCATAGCCACAATTTCAGCTTGTAGACTAGCAGTTTTCTTACGATAATCATCCACTTCGTGCAGTTTCCTCGCAACTTCCATTTTCGTGTCGCCGATTTTCTTTGTAGCGGATCCGATTGATTCCGCCATCTGATTTAGTTGTTTCTGCAAGGTTTCAAGTTCCGCTTTTCTTGTGAAAACAGAAGCCTGCCCCTTGGCACCACCACCAGTAAGCGAACCTCCTGCATTTACGATATCTCCGTCGAGCGTCACTACACGGAAGCGATAGCCTAGTGCTTTCGCAATTGCTGAAGCCCCCGCAAGTGTTTTCGCAACAATTGTATTACCAAGCAAGTTTTCCTTGATGATTAAGTACTTAGCATCACTTTGCACGAGTCGATCTGCCGTCCCTATGTATTCCGGATGCTGTTCAACCGAGGCCAGTGCAGCTGATTGGAGCTTCCTGGATTTCATCACGTCTTTTGGTAGGAAAGTCGCCCTTCCCGCATTCTTCGCTTTTAAATAAGCAATTGCCTTTCTTGCCTCGGATTCGGTCGATGTCACAATATGTTGCATTGCTCCACCAAGCGCGGTTTCCACTGCTTTAATATACTCTTTTTCTACAGATATTATTTCTGCGACTGCACCATCTATCCCTGTCAATTTACCGGATTTTTTCGCAACAAGGATTTCTTTTACGCCCGAATAAAATCCTGAAAAGTCCGCTTCCATACTTTCAAGTGCACGCACCCTGCCATGCATCTCGTGCTGTCTGTTAAGTGCATTTTGCATCAGTTCCTGCTGTGAACTTAGTTCCCCTTCGGTCTTCCGCAAGGCTTTTGTCATTGCGTGAAAAGCCGTATTCACTTTGTCCATTTTCTGTTTTAACATGGACAACTTGTCCGATTTTACAGACCTCTCTTCGGTAAGGTTTTTAATACGTTCTTTCAGCACTGATGTCTGTTGAATAATCTTTTCAGAAGATGTTTTTTCACCTACGAGACGTTCCTCCGCATGCTTCAAATCGTTGCGAATGGTGGCTTCCTCGTTTAGCCTATCGATATAAGCTGATTTCAACTCATCGATTTCTTTTTCAGTCTCTTTGACTGAACGTTTGAGTATTTGGGAAATCCCATCCATCTCAACATTTGTTTTTGCGTATTCTGTTTCTGTGTGTTTCAGTTTTTCACGGGCTGTTTTAAGTTTTACCGAAAGGGCTATCACTTCTTTTTCCGTAGCAGCCAATTCAAATCGGGTTCTTTCGATCTGCTGGTCTGCATTGCGGCGTTTTTCAAGTGATAACAGCCGTCTACCTTCCCATTTCTCTGACTCTGCACTCGTCACTACAAGTTTTTTTTGTAAAGTATCTAATTGGTCATCCATGACCCCAAGTTCTATTTTCGCTAATTCAGATGCTTTTTCAGCTTTTTCAGAGTCTGCTTCTAACAACTCTTTCTTTTTCTGTATGCGCACAGCTTCTTCTGTTTTTTCACGAATAGCACTGTAAAGATTTCCCGCATCGAAAGTCAATAGAGATACGTCGGCTTCACGCATCTCTTCTGATAGGACTTTATGTCTTTTTGCCGCTTCTGCATTTATCCGTAGAGGCTCCATTCTGGAATCGAGTTCTTTCAGAATGTCAAGAACCCTGTCCAGATTATCTTCTGTTTCAAATAGTTTTTGTTCTGCCTTCTTTTTCCTCGTCCTATATTTCAGAACGCCAGCCGCTTCATCAAAAATACTCCGCCTGTCTTCAGGTCGGCTATTTAGAATTTCATCTACACGACCTTGTGAAATAATTGAAAATGCTTCTTTTCCAAGTCCAGAATCCATAAATACATCATTGATATCCTTTAGCCGGCATTGCTGTCCGTTTAATAGATAGGCGCTGTCTCCTGAACGAAAAACACGTCTGCTGACACTGATTTCCGTATAATCAAGTGGAAAGAGGCCTTTACTATTGTCTAGTATGAGTGTCACCTCTGCAAAGTTAAGTGATTTTCTTGAATCACTCCCTGCAAAGATGACATCCTCCATCTTCGATCCCCGTAGAGATTTCGCAGATTGTTCGCCAAGGACCCAGCGAATGGCATCCGTAATATTGCTTTTTCCACTTCCATTTGGACCAACTACCGCTGTAACTCCTGGGACAAAGTCGATTGCAATCCGTTCCGCAAACGATTTAAATCCTATAATTTCAAGTCTTTTCAGAAACACGATTAAATCTCTCCTTCAGCCTGCCGACTCTTCAAATCTTGAATTGCCTGACGGGCTGCTTCCTGCTCGGCCTCTTTTTTTGATTTGCCAAGTCCTGTGCCAAGTTGCGTATCGCCTAATTTGACGACAGTTACAAAGTTTTTAGCATGTGCCGGGCCTTTTTCTTCAATGATTTCATACTGAAGTTGACCGCTATTCGTTTGCTGCACAATTTCCTGCAAACGGCTCTTATAATCCATCACATGCGAAAAAGCACCGATACTGATTTTTGGGAAAACGACTTTTTCAAGGAAAGGTATAACTGCTTCCATTCCTTGGTCTATATACAATGCTCCAATATATGCCTCAAACACGTCAGCGAGTAGTGCGGGGCGCATTCTACCCCCTGTCTGCTCCTCGCCTTTTCCAAGGAGGATGTAACGTCCAAACCCAAGTTCATTTGAAAACTTCACAAGTGAAGGTTCACAAACAATAGCTGCTCTCAGTTTCGTAAGTTCTCCTTCGCTCATATTAGGCTCAGTCGAATAAAGGAATCGGGAAACACCCAATTCAAGCACTGCATCTCCCAAAAACTCAAGTCTTTCGTTATCCGTGAAGTTTTTTCTCCGATGCTCATTCACATAAGATGAATGTGTAAATGCGTTGTAAAGTAATAGATTATTTTTAAAGTAGATGTTTAATTCTTTTTGCAATTCATCGAACTTGATTCGAACTGCAGCCGGTAGGGATGAATTTGTATTTTTGCCTCTGTAATTGTTTGTATTAGTCATTATCGATTCTACCTTTCAGTGCATAGTGCATATAATTTTACCCTTTTCAAGGCTACAGTGCAAAAAAAATATGGGAAAACCGAAAAGAGACGCTTGCCATCCTCTTTTATAGAGAGGACGGAAGTGTCTCAACCGGAATGTACATTAGTTAACTTTCTTTTCGATATGCGAAACTGCGTCACCGACAGTTGCAATCTTTTCAGCTTCATCATCCGAAATTTCCATTTCGAATTCATCTTCTAATTCCATTACTAGTTCTACGACGTCCAATGAATCTGCGCCGAGATCATCACGGAAAGAAGCTTCCATTTTAATTTCACTTTCATCGACGCCAAGGCGGTCGACAATCACTTTTGTTACACGTTCAAGTACTGTTGACAAATTTGTCACCTCCTCTCAAGAAATGTGGAAGGCGTCGTTTAGATGCGGCAGACATAAGATGGATTGTCCGAACGGCGTACTTTGCCCGGGAAGGATGCATTTCAATCCTTCCTAGGACGAGCCAGCTTATGACCGAGCATCTGACGCCTGGAACTGGACAATCAAGAAATGCGTAAGCGGCCTGCTAGATGCGACAGGCATAAGACGGATATAGGAAGGCAGTCTAACTTCGCGACGTCCTGTCGCAACGACTGCATGACCTGCATCCTTCCTATCTGGACCGACTTATGTCCCGAGCCTCTAGGCGCTGGAACTCGCCAACAAAGAAATGTGTGGCTGGATGTTCGATTTACCTTTATTACATTACCATACCGCCATCGACATGAATCGTCTGGCCGGTAATATAGGCAGCATCTTCCGATAATAGGAAGAGAACAGTGCGTGCTACATCTTCCGGTTTGCCAAGCTTAGCAAGAGGGATAACTGATATCATTTGGTTTTTCACTTCTTCGCTTAGTGCATCTGTCATGTCGGTTGTAATGAAACCCGGTGCGACAGCATTGACATTGATATTGCGTGAAGCGAGTTCCTTAGCGGCAGTCTTTGTAAAACCAATGACACCAGCTTTTGCAGCGACATAGTTTGCTTGTCCGGGATTTCCAGAAACGCCTACAATCGATGCAACGTTGACGATTCTTCCCTCGCGTTGCCTCATCATCTGACGCGTGACACCTTTCGTACAAAGGAAGACACCTTTTAAGTTAATGTTGATAACATCATCCCACTCGTCTTCCTTCATGCGCATGAGCAAATTGTCTCTAGTTATTCCTGCATTATTAACCAGGATATCAATTCGACCAAAAGTATCTACTGTTTTATCAACCATATTTTTAACACTGTCCGCATCAGAGACATCCGCTTGGACAGCAAATGCTTCTCCTCCGAAATCAGTGATCAATTTAACAACTTCATCTGCCTTGTCTTTACTGCCGCTGTAGTTTACAACAACACGAGCACCTTCTTTGCCTAGAAGCAATGCAATTTCACGACCAATGCCACGTGACGCCCCTGTGACAATTGCCGATTTACCTTCAAATCTCCCCATTACGACCACCCTTTCGATGCTTCAATTACAGATTGTAACGTTTCTTCATCATAGACTGGTAATACCGTGGCGCTCCGATCGATTTTTCTCACGAGTCCACTCAACACCTTACCCGGACCACACTCTATAAAGTGTGTAACACCAAGGTCTAGCATTGTGCGTACAGAATCTTCCCAAAGGACCGGCGAATACAGTTGTTTGACAAGTAGGTCTTTTATTTCATCCTGTTTGTTTACAACAGAAGCGTTGACATTCGCAATGACTGGAATGGTCGCATCTTGCATCTCAACACCATCAAGCGTTGCACGCAATTTTTCCGCCGCAGGTTTCATGAGTGATGAATGGAATGGGCCACTCACATCCAGCGGAATTGCTCTTTTTGCTCCCGCTTCCTTCAATTGTACACACGCTTTATCGACGCCAGTTTTCGTTCCTGAAATAACAATTTGGCCTGGGCAATTCAAGTTAGCCGGTTGAACGGCAAATCCATCTGCTGTAATGGCATCTGTGACTTCCTTCAACTTCTGACCATCAAGACCGAGAATTGCCGCCATAGCACCTTCACCTGCCGGAACGGCTTCATTCATATATAATCCACGCTTATGCACAATTGACACACCATCTTCAAAAGACATTACGCCTGAAGCCACAAGTGCTGTGTACTCCCCAAGGCTATGACCCGCCGTATAGTCCGGCAAAACACCTTCTTCGACTAGACGCGCCGCAATCATAGAGCCAACCGTTAGAAGTGCCGGCTGCGCATTGTAAGTCAACGTTAGTTCATCTTGAGGTCCTTCTAGAATAACTTTACTAAGTTGAAAATCAAGCACACGGTCTGCATTGTATAAAAACAGTTTGCTTTTTTCAGCGGTTTCCACGAGTTCTTTTCCCATACCAACCGATTGTGAACCTTGTCCAGGAAAAATGAATGCTACTTTCGTCATTGCTTTTCCACCTCTCCAATCGTTTTACGTATTGTTCCGCAAACGTCATACTGCACCATCGTCCTCGCTTGGCGAATTGCATTTAATATGGCGTTCGCATTAGACGAACCATGTGCTTTTATGACGGGAGAATTCAAGCCAAAAAGGCCTGCTCCGCCGTATTCGGTATAATCCATTTTACTTTTCAATCCGCGTAAATCATCTTTTACTAGTCCAGCAGATAGTTTTGATTTCAAAGAGGCGTTAAAAACGCCTTTCAACATGGAGAAGAATGCGGATGCAGTCCCTTCTATTGTCTTAAGAACCATATTACCTGTGAAACCATCTGTAATAACAACGTCTGCCACGCCCGTTAATAAATCGCGAGACTCGACGTTTCCGATGAAGTTGATTGGCGCTTTCGAAAGCAAGTCAAAAGCCGCCTTCGTCAATTCATTCCCTTTTCCTGCTTCCGTTCCGATATTTAATAATCCAACACGTGGATTTTCGAGACCACGTACCTTTTCAGCGTATATGCTTCCCATCACTGCATATTGTTCTAGATGGGATGGTTTCGCGTCCGCATTTGCGCCAAGGTCCAGCATGACGAATCCTTTTCCATCAATAGTAGGTAGTGTCGGCGCTAAAGCAGGTCGCTCAATACCGTCAATCCTGCCTACGATGAATAATCCTGCCGCCATTAAGGCACCTGTATTTCCTGCTGAAACGCAAGCTGAAGCTTCGCCGTCTTTGACAGCTTGAGCCATCCTCACCATTGATGCATCTTTTTTCCGGCGAATGGCACGAACTGGCTCATCGTCTGGTTCCACTTTTTCTGTACAGTGAATGACTTTTAGACGGGCGTGTTCCTTCAGGAAAGGCGCCATCGCCTGTTCATCACCATAAATATGTATGTTTATATCATCAAATTCAGTTAGACTTTCGAGTGCCCCGGCAATAATTTCGCCTGGCGCATGATCTCCACCCATTCCATCTACAGCTATGATCATTTTAATTCCCCCTGCTTCCTATCAGTCGTCCGGTACATGTGAAATTCGCCTGTGAATACCGTTTCGTCATTGACCGTCGATGCGACCACGACTAATGTCCGCTTCTCTCCAAGACTTTCTTTTTTCACTTCTGCACGTGCAACTACTCTATCACCGGCTCTTACCGGCTTCAGAAAGTCAATGGTCGACTTCACAGTCAAAGCAAGATCATCATTCATAACAGCAACAGCAAGTGAGTTTGCTTGGGCGAAGAGGTGATGCCCTCGCGCAATACCGTTGCGCTGAAAGACATGATCCTCAGTCACATCGAATATCGACAATGCCCTCTTATCGAGCTCCATATCAATAATATCTCCAAATACTTCATCGGAATGAAGAGACTTCACTTCCTCTTTCATCGTTCGAGACGCCACAGTTTTCAAACGCTCCCGTAGCTCTGGAATACCGTTCTCAAGCCTGTCCAACCGGATTGTTTGAACGCTAACAGTAAAATGTTCTGACAGTTCTTCATCTGTCAGAAACGGATTTTCATCAAGCAACCTTCCAAGCAGTCGCTGCCTTTCCCTTTTAGGCACTCTCAATCGTTTCACCTTCCGGATTAGCACTTGGTACTAATAGCAGTATATAAAAATAAAAAAAAGAAAGCAAGTATAGAAATGCGAAAGTGGCCGTTTAGATGCAGCAGGCATAAGACGGATTGGCGAAGCGGCGCCTTTTGCCGCATAGCCGAAGTGGCTTATGACCCAAGCATTTGGGAGTCGGAGCTAGACAGCATTGAAATGCGAAAGTGGCCGTTTAGATGCGACAGGTAGAAGGGATGTAGTTCAATCCCTCCCCGCTGGAGGTCTTGAAGAGAATGGCGCTCTTTGCCTTTTATCCTGTAGCCTGAAGCGACTCGAAGGGCTGACGCCTGATGTTGGACACCACCGAAATGCGGAGACGACCGTTTAGATGCGACAAGTAAGAGGGATGTAGTTCAATCCCTCCATGCTGGAGTTAGACTTCAATCAATTCTATCGCCACTCAATGCACCCGACTGTTCCAAGTCTAATCGGAGGGAGCTGTATTCGGGGTTTTCCCAGAAATGACGTGACTCCAAAAGTCTCTCGGCATCTTTTCTTGCCGTTTCAAGCGCCCTGTAATCATGTACAGGATCAGCCACCTTGAACTCGGGTATACCACTTTGCTTTTTCCCGAAAAAATCGCCGGCACCTCTTAGCTCAAGATCTTTTTCCGCTAAGACAAATCCGTCATTCGTTTCCGTCATCGTCTGCATCCGTTCTTTTCCTTCTTCCGACTTCGGATCAGCTAGCAGAACGCAATAAGATTGTTCAGCCCCGCGCCCTACCCTTCCCCTCAACTGATGCAGCTGAGCAAGTCCGAACCGCGTCGCGTCGTAAATAAGCATGAAAGTAGCATTCGGCACGTTAACGCCAACCTCAACGACAGTTGTAGAGACAAGTACATTGATTTTGCAATCACTGAAATCTCGCATAATGGCATCTTTATCATCAGAATGGAGGCGACCATGCATAAGGCCGACTGTGTATTTACCGCTAAAATATGTAGATAATTGACTATGGACATCCACCGCATTCTGAACATCCAATTTATCGGATTCTTCGATAAGCGGACAAATGACATACGCCTGATATCCGGCATTCAACTCTTTTTCCATTTTCCGTAAAACAGGTTGCAAGGAGTCTTCTTTTAGCCAATGTGTTTCAATTTCTTTCCTGCCTGCTGGTAATTCATCTAAAATTGAGACATCCATTTCACCAAATGCAGTTATGGCAAGTGTCCGCGGAATTGGGGTTGCCGTCATGAACAAAACATCTGGATTCAATCCCTTATCCCGTAAAACACGCCGCTGTTCAACACCGAAACGATGCTGTTCATCCGTAATGACCAAGCCCGGATTTTTAAAAACTACATCAGGTTGAATCAGTGCATGCGTACCGATTAGTAGATTCACTTCACCCGACTCGAGTTTTTCAAGCAAATTTTTACGCGCTTTCGCTTTCGTTGAACCTGCAAGGAATGCCACAGTGACTCCGTGTGGTTCAAGCCATCCAGCAAGCGTCGTGGCATGTTGCTCTGCCAGGATTTCTGTCGGAGCCATTAGTGCACCTTGAAACCCGGCGGTAATAGCAGCATACAAAGCGATTGCTGCTACAACTGTCTTTCCGGAACCGACATCTCCTTGAAGTAGACGGTTCATCCGAGTTGGGCTTTTCAGTTCTATGCATAACTCATTGACAACTCTCTTTTGGGCTCCTGTCAATTCAAAAGGTAACGCCGCAATAAAGGTCTTAACCTTCTTTAAATCGTAATTGATGATTTGACCCTTCTCTGCTTCTTTCCGAGCTTTTTTCATGCCTAGCATTTTCAGCTGGAACATCAGTAATTCCTCGTAAACGAAACGTCTTCTTGCCTGTTTTACCTCTGCAGTGCTCTTTGGGAAATGAATCATCTCAAGAGCCTTCTCGATTCCTGGCAAGCGATAAAGTTCACGAATATCAGCGGGTAGTGTTTCCGTATGAATGCCTGAAGCTGCATCCATTGCACTGCGCATGATACGTCGAAACGTCTTCTGATGCAAAACGCCTTTTAAGCTGTATACAGGCTCAAAGTCAGCTTGTTCCGTTTTGGGACCATCTTTGAAATTACTCACATTAATCACTTGTCTGCCACGATCCCATTTCCCGGTAACTGTAACAATCATTCCAGGTGCCAAACGATCTTTTAAATAGTGCTGATTAAAAAAAACCGCCTTCACAAGATGCCTTCCGGCAAGAAGGCGGACTTGTAGACGGGATCTATTTTTACCTAAAAAAAGTACAGATGGTTCACTTTCGACTCGACCTTCAATAGTAACCCGCTCATTATGCGGAGTTTCGGTCAAATCTTTCAACTGGAAGTCTTCATGGCGATACGGGAATGTCATGAAAAGGTCTTGGAGCGTGGAAATCCCAAGCGCTTCAAGCTGTTCACGGGCTGCTTTCCCCACCCCTTTTATCGTCGTGACAGAATTATGATTTGACAGTGTCACGATCGGCCTGTTCATTACCAAAAATTTTCGCTTCCAGTGCTTTTCCAGTCGGCGTAGCGGCCAGTCCACCTTTTCCTGTTTCTCGAAGTGCTGAAGGCATCGATTTACCTATTTTGTGCATCGCTTCAATCACTTCATCAGTCGGAATACGGCTTACCACACCCGCTAGTGCCATATCCGCACCAACAAGTGCTTTAGCTGCACCCATTGCATTACGTTTTACACAAGGCACTTCAACAAGTCCAGCAACTGGATCACAAACTAAACCTAGCATGTTTTTCATGACGATTGAAAATGCCTCTGCACTTTGTTGAGGAGTTCCGCCCGCCATTTCGACGATTGCAGCTGCTGCCATTGAACCAGCAGAACCCGTTTCAGCTTGACAACCACCTGCAGCACCCGATATCGACGCATTATTTGCGACGACAAATCCGAAAGCACCCGACGTAAATAGATAATTAATCATTTGTTCCCGTGTAGGGTTCAACTTATTTTTCACCGCAAACAATGTTCCTGGAACGATTCCCGCTGCGCCTGCGGTAGGTGTCGCACAGATTGTACCCATAGCTGCGTTCACTTCATTTGTGGCTACCGCTTTACTAACAGCATCCATTACGAGGTCTCCGGTTAGTGATTTCCCAGTCGCCATGTATTTTTGAATAAGGACTGCATCGCCGCCAGTTAGCCCAGAAGCCGAATGAACACCTTCCAGACCTCTTTCTACAGCTTTTTCCATCACAGTCAGGTTGTTATCCATCTGGGCGATGATTTCTTCTCTAGAGCGCTTTGTCATAAGTACTTCCTGTTCAATCATAATTTCTGAAATAGGCTTATTTTGTGACTCGGCAAGTGCAACGAGCTCTTTTACATTACTGAATAAAATATCCATCTATGTGTTCCTCCTCGTTTACTGTTATTAGTTTGCCAACGTTGATACTTGCGTTACGTTAGGTAGTAATTCCAACTCATTAATCAGTTCAGCATTTATCATTTGGTCGACTTCAATAACCATAAGTGCCATTTCACCTTTTTCTTTCCTGTCCACTTCCATATGCGCAATATTAATATTCAAATTAGCAATTGCATTGGAAACGCTCGCAATAACACCTGATCGGTCATTATGAACGATTAGTAGCGCTGGATAATGACCAGATAATCTAAGTGGGAAACCGTTAAGCTCAACGACTTCCATGGTGCCGCCTCCTATGGATATCCCAGTCAGTTCCATCGTACCTTCACTATCCCCAATAATTAAACGGGCTGTGTTCGGGTGTACTGCCTCTTCCTCTTCTGGAATAAATTCATATGTCAATCCCAGTTTTTCTGCATCAGCAAATGCTGATTTTATACGTTCATCGAAAGTATCATAATCTAATAATCCACCAATAATCGCTATATCGGTCCCGTGCCCTTTATACGTTTCTGCAAACGATCCGTATAAGTGGACTTTAGCCCATTGCGGTTGTCTGCCGAAAAGAGTTCTTGCAACGCGACCGATTCTTGCAGCACCTGCAGTATGTGAAGATGATGGTCCAATCATTACTGGTCCTATAATATCAAAAACTGATCTGAATTTCATAAATGAAACCTCCTTATAGTCAAGAACATACTGTTATTCATTTTACACGATAAATCTTTAAAAGACAAAAAATGTTGTTCGCATTACATCCATAAAAAAAAGCAGTGCGGCATTGCAGGCGCACTGCTTTTTACTTGGTTATTCAACAGAGATAATATATGGATATAAAGCCTGTTTCCCATTGAAAAGTTCAACTTCTGTATGGTCAAAGTTATCCTCTGCAAAACTTGCTATAGCAGTTGCTTCTTCCTTACTGACATCTTCACCATAAATAATTGTAACGATTTCATCGTCTTCATCGATAAGCGTTTTTAGCAGTGTTTTTATAACGTTCTCTAGAGAAGGTTCCGATGTAATGATTTTACTTCCTGAGATTCCCATAAAGTCATCTTTTGTAATTTCAATGCCATCGATTGACGTATCTCTCACCGCATATGTCACTTGTCCCGTTTTTACAGATGATGCCGCTTCCAACATCAGGGTAGCATTAACACTCACTTCCGCTTCCGGATTAAATGCTAGAATGGCTGCAAGTCCTTCTGGCACCGTTTTTGTAGAAACAACGGCAGCTTCTATACCAGCGAGTTCGGCTGCTTGTTCAGCTGCCATAATGATGTTTTTATTATTCGGTAAGATAATGACCTTTTCAGCACCCACTTCACGAATCGCCTTTACGATATCCTCGGTAGATGGATTCATCGTCTGCCCACCCTCAATCACCACGGATGCACCTAAACTTTTAAATAATTCAGAAATCCCTGCTCCCATTGCAACTGTAACGACCGCATAAGGATGTTTTAAAGTCTCTTCTTTTATCATATTTTGCGCTGAATGATTTACTCCCACAATTTCAAGATGTTGCTGGCGCATATTTTCAATCTTGATGTTGATGAGAGAGCCAAACTTTTGTCCATAACTCAGTGCATCTCCAGGTTCTTCAGTATGAATATGTACTTTTGCAACTTCCTCATCGGAGATAACTAAGAGTGAGTCACCAAATTGGCTTAATTCATTTCGGAAGTCTGATTCATCATATGGATTTGTTTGCAATTTATCGTTTTCAAACTTCACCATAAATTCCGTGCAATATCCAAATTCAATGTCTTCCGTATTCATGAAACCTTGTACGCTTCGATGATGTTCTGCACTAACCAACTCATCCATCGATTCGACAATTGTTCTTTCAGGGAGCGCTTCACCTTTCAATACTGCAAGGAAACCTTCATATACATAAACTAAACCTTGTCCACCGCTATCTACAACGCCAACTTCCTTCAAAACAGGTAGCAAGTCAGGTGTACGTTCGAGTGAAGCAATAGATTCCATTACTATCGCTTCCATCACTTCAATGAAGTCATTTGTATGCGTAGCTTTTTCCACTCCGGCATTTGAAGCATCTTTAGCGACAGTTAAAATTGTTCCTTCAACAGGCTTCATAACTGCTTTATAAGCTGTTTCTACGCCATACTTCAAGGCAGCTGCGAATTGTGTGCCGTCGACATCAGATTCATTTTCAATTGCTTTTGCAAAGCCTCTGAATAACTGTGAAAGAATGACACCCGAATTACCACGTGCTCCCATCAGTAATCCTTTTGATAGCGCTTGTGAAGTTTGCCCAATGTGCGCAACCGCATTTTCTTCCGTCTCTTTTGCTCCTGATGTCATTGATAAATTCATGTTGGTGCCTGTATCTCCATCAGGTACTGGAAAGACGTTTAGTGAATCGACATAATCGGCATTTTGATAAAGATGATGAGAACCCATTTTTATCATTTCCGCAAATTTCAAACCATCTATGGATTTCATAGAACTTTTTTCCTCCTTCAACCTACAGGTTTGTCACTCGGACTCCCTGAACAAAAATATTAACAGACTTCACAGTCATGCCGACTGTCTTTTTCAATGTATACTTTACTTTTGATTGGACTTGGTATGCGACTTCTGTAATTTTTGTACCGTATCCAACAATTACATACATATCAATATGCGTATCTTCACCAACATTACGGACGATGACCCCACGCGCAAAGTTTTCTTTTCTGAGGATTTCGGTAAGGCCATCTCGAATCTGATGCCTTGAAGCCATACCAACAATCCCATAACATTCGATAGCCGCTTCCCCTACTACTTGGGTAATGACGTCATTTGTAATGTCAATTTTGCCGTATTCGTTCTTCACTTCGATTGACATGTCTAATCCCCCTTGAATCCTTTTTCACTTATCCCATTGTACTATACCTGAAATTATAATAAAAGAAAGCACATCTAAGAGTTTCAACGTGTAAAGGTATTTACCTTGAAAGATGTCGCAAAAAAGGGTTGCAACGTGCCTATTCATATGATACATTATTATGGTATGCGAATAAAGAAGTAAGTCATCTAATCATCATTCGCAAGGAGGTACTATTATGTCTAAAGAATGTGTTATTACAGGACGCAAAGCCCGTACAGGCAATGCACGCTCCCACGCATTGAACTCAACTCGTCGTTCATGGGGTGCGAACCTTCAAAAAGTCCGTATTCTCGTTAACGGTAAACCTAAACGTGTATGGGTCTCAGCTAGAGCCCTTAAATCAGGTAAAGTTCAACGTGTATAATGGACTGTAATTCTAATTTGGGTGCCATCCATAGCGATTGGCACCCAAGTTTAGAGGAAATAAAACGCCGAGCTGAATTTCTTCAGCCCGGCGTTTTTTCTTTTTTCCTTTTTTTACTTTTGTTGTTACTTGCAGTTGCTTTCGGTGATTCATCTTTTTGGAAAACAACCATGCACTTCCTCACTATTCCACTCACAAACTTCGGCATTGTAAAAGTATAAACCCGCAATTCCCCACTCCTTTCAGGAATCTGAACTCCTTACCATTAAGCATATGCCTTTGTAGAAGGAGATAGTACAGACTTCTGAAACTGGTTCATTGCTCGTGAATAAGGTCATGCCTGTTTCGAGGGTAGCATTAGTCGTTTCATATTTGAATCCGGTAAGCGTCAGACCTTCAACGGTTCCCCCAAATGGAAAAAAGGATATGTATGGATAGCGGATACCTGGCTTCACTTGATGCTCTCCCGGAATAAGTATCGAAAGCTCATTCGTCCT
Source organism: Sporosarcina sp. Y1004 (assembly GCF_057669665.1). Classification (NCBI taxonomy): domain Bacteria; kingdom Bacillati; phylum Bacillota; class Bacilli; order Caryophanales; family Caryophanaceae; genus Sporosarcina; species Sporosarcina sp. Y1004. The sequence goes on from NZ_JBYHFQ010000003.1 coordinate 163,287, forward strand.
ATTATGAATTGAAAATATTGTTTGCTTATTAGCCATCTGAAGCCGGTACATCAGATGAAGGGCGGATTCCATATGATCTAGCCTTCCACCTGTAACACCCGTCAAAACAATATGTTCAGGTTGATAGGATAGAGCGCGATTCACTGCGAGTTCCAAATCCGTCTCATCCTTCTCAGAACGAAATCGACCTATTATCTGGACCGATGTAGCTATCAAATCGTATTCAACTTCAGAAACCGAATCAAAATCACCGATCGCTTCAAGAGGAGTAATTCCACTTTTTAGTAAGTGAAGCGCTCCTCTATCCGCACCGATGAACACCGTATCTACATGGCGAAAACTTTCCAAATCGGCAATCTCAGAATCTGGCCCACCTGCACAAACGACTGCATATTTCATTTTTTCAGAGCTCTTTCACCTGCTGCTTTGATACGATGTAATGCTTCAGTCGGATTAGGAGCATTATAGATGGCTGATCCCGCAACAAAAATTGTAGCCCCAGCTTCGACGCAAGGAACAATTGTTTCTTCATTAATGCCTCCATCGATTTCTATTTCTATGGGAAGCTTATTTTCACGAATAATATCCGCCAACTGTTTCACTTTTGGAATAACGGAGTGAATGAACTTTTGGCCGCCAAATCCCGGATTAACCGTCATGAATAAAACCATGTCGATTTCATCAAGAACATGTAGAATTGTTTCAATCGGTGTGTGCGGATTTAAAACGACTCCGGATTTCACACCCATGGACCGAATCAGTTGGAGTGTACGATGTAGATGGGGACACGCTTCTACATGTACTGTGATGTAATCTGCCCCCGCTTTAGCAAATTGCTCAATATATGCATTCGGGTTTTCAATCATTAAATGAACGTCAAGCGGCAATTTCGTTATGGGTCTAAGCGCTTCTACAACAATTGCTCCCATTGTGATATTCGGAACGAAGTGACCATCCATCACATCTATATGAATGAGTTCGGCTCCAGCTGCTTCTACTTCTCTTACTTCCTCAGCAAGCTTTGAAAAATCTGCCGCTAATATTGAAGGTGCAATTTTAATCATGTTTTTCATACCTCGGCTTTCGGTCAAGTATTTCTTGCATGAACTGCAAGTAGTGATCGTAGCGGTGACGTGGAATTTCTCCAGTCTCCACCATTTCTTTTACTGCACACTTAGGCTCTTTCAAATGCAAGCATCCTCGAAATCTGCAGTTTGGTGAAACCTCCTCCATATCAACAAAATAACGGGATAGTTCCTCTTTCTCAATATGATCAAATTCGAGTGAACTAAAACCTGGAGTATCTGCAACAAGGCCACCTGACATCTCAAGCAATTCAACATGTCGTGTCGTATGTTTTCCACGTCCAAGTGCTTCGGAGATTACGCCCGTTTTTAAATCGAGTTCAGGCAATATTGTGTTTAACATAGTTGATTTACCTACACCTGATTGGCCAGCAAGAACAGTCGTTTTTTCGGCCAAGTATGGGTTCAACAAGTCCACCAGCTTCGGATCGTCAATATATGTCTCGATTACATCATAGCCAATCTTTTCATAATAAGCAGCATGCTGGGCTACTACTCTCAATTCTTCTTCATTCGCTAAATCTTTTTTCGTTAAGCAAATAATCGGCTTCACATCAAATGATTCGACGACAACGAGGAACCTATCTAGTAAATAAAGACTGAATGCTGGCTCCACAATTGAGAATACCAACAGCGCCTGGTGAACGTTCGAAATTGGCGGACGAACAAGCTCATTAAAGCGTTCATGCACCTCAGTTACAGTCGCATCGTTATCTTCAACCCGCACATAGGTAACAAAATCTCCGACTAACGGATGGACGCCACGGTTTCTAAAAACCCCACGCCCTCTACATTGTATAATTTCTCCGTTATTTTCAACATAGTAATAGCCGCTAATTGCTTTTCTGATTTGTCCTTCTGACATTCTTTCACCCCTTCTATTTTGCGTCGCTGTAATGAACCTCTTTCTCAATGATAATTTCCTTATCACGTGTAACTTTATACGCTCCGCTTTGTCCTTCTTCTAATTTAAGTGAAATGTCTTTTTGTATTGTTTCCGTAATGGGGAACTCTTCGATAGGGCTCGTCATCGTTTTATCTTTGTCTTGAACATAAATGCGAATCATCTGCTCAACCGGTTTAGGTTCGATTTCATTTTCAGGATCATTCTCTGCGTCGGAATCGTCTCCTTCACCAGGGTCGGGTTCAATTACTTCAGGTTCGGATTCAATTACTTCAGGTTTATATTCGATTGTCACATTTCGGATATATAACCTCGTGGATTTTTCCTTCTGTCCTTTTGATACGACTACTTCCACTTTTCCACCTTTTTCAATGCTACTTCCCGCAACTGGATTTTGAGAAATGACTTGCCCTGCAGGTAAGGTGTCGTGATACTCTTGTTTTCCAGCCTCAATATTGAATCCAGATGTTTTTGCATACTCCTTCAGTTGGTCGTTATCGAACCCTACTATATTACCAACCGTTCGCATATCTTTCCCTTTGCTAACAGTAAACACTAAATCTGTTTCACTCGGAACTACATCCGTACCCGGTTCATGACTTTGTTCTAAAATGGTTCCCTCAGGCTCATCAGAAAATTCTTCTTCCGATTTTACACTTTTAAAATCGAAGTTTTCCAGAAGTTCAGTAACTGACGAGTACTCTCGTTTCCTATAATCGAGAAGGGTCATCTCTTCTTTTCCCGTACTAATATAGAGGGTAACTGATGAACCTTCTTCCCTTTCTATTCCAGCCTCAGGCATTGTTCTAATCACATCTCCTGCATCGACATCATTGGATGGCTGCGCAGTTCTTTCATCGACCTTAAAACCCTTTTCAACGAGCAAGTCTTCCGCGGCTTTTTCTTCCATTCCAGCTACCTCCGGAATTTCGACCATTTTAGGTCCTAGCACGCCCGGAATCTGGGATAAAAGTAATAATAGAATTATCACGCCGAAGACGCCTCCCACGATGAATGGCCACTTTTTACGTTTTTTCTTAGGCAATGGAGGTTGTTCTGACTCAACCGGCTCGATTTTCTTCGTTATTTCAATATTATCAAATTTTGGTGCTTCATTTACAATCGGAATAGCCCGTGTATGATCGTCGTCAAATACAATTTCGAATTTCTTCTCATCAGCACGTTCTGGTAATAGTACGGTGCTTAAATCATCATACATTTCATCCGCTGAATCATAACGATATGTGGCATCTTTCATAGTAGCCTTTAAAATAACGTTTTCCACACTTTGTGGAATCGTTGGGAACAGCTTCTTTACAGATGGTGTTTCTTCCTGTAGATGTTTCAATGCAATCGCTACTGCTGTATCGGCCGAAAACGGTAATTCGCCTGAAAGTAATTCATAAAATACGATCCCCAACGAATAAATATCTGATTTCTTTGTTGCCATTCTGCCGCGTGCTTGTTCAGGTGACAAGTAGTGAACGGTTCCAATGACAGAGTTTGTTTTTGTATGGGCTGTTGCGCTCAGTGCCATCGCAATGCCGAAATCAGTAATTTTCACATCCCCATCTGAATCCATTAGAATGTTCTGGGGTTTAACATCTCGATGGATGATTCCATTATGATGGGCATTCGCCAAGGCAGACACAATCTGCTGCATAATTGGTAAAGCCTGTTCAGGCGTTAAAGGACCATTATCTTTAATAAACTGTTTCAAAGTCTGCCCTTCAATATACTCCATCACAAGGTAGTGAAGTTCGTCTTCTTCACCAACATCAAATATGTCGACAATATGAGGATGTGTAAGACTAGTTGCGGATAGTGCCTCACGTTTAAATCTTCTTTTTAAAGCCTCTTCATTGGCAAAATCATAATTGAGCACCTTGATTGCGACATCGCGATCTAAAATGACATCATGTGCAAGGTAGACTTTTGACATACCACCCTCACCGATGTTTCTAACAATTTCATATCGCCCGCCAATTCTTTTCCCGATCATGGATTAGTCGCCTCCACTCCGGTCGGATCAATCAAAATGACAGTTATATTATCTTCTCCGCCCATGTCGTTCGCGTAGTTAACAAGATCTTCCGCCTTCTTACATAACGTAGAATTTGATAGGACCATTTTTCGTATGGAATCATTGTCGATTTTATTACTAAGACCGTCCGTGCAAATGAGGACGAACATTCCATCGTCCAGCTCAAACGAATAAAGGTCCGGTGTTATTGTTTTTTCAGAACCGATTGCTTTCATAATCCAGTTCTTTCGTGGATGGGACGCTGCCTCCTCTTCGGTAATTTCACCGCTGTCAAGGAGTGCATTGACGTAGGAATGGTCCCTGGTCACTTGCCGTATTCCTTTATCTTCGATTGTGTATACACGACTGTCTCCGGTATGCGATACAAGACAAGTACGACCGCGAATTAAAGCCGCCTCAAGTGTAGTACCCATCCCTTTATACTCTTCATTTTCAGACGCCTGTTTGTAGATTATCTCGTTCACATGAATGATGGCCTTCTGAAGCCACTCCGCCCAGTTCTCTTCCGCATTAAAAGTTGAACTATCCAATTTCATGAATTGTTCTCCAATAACTTTGACCGCAGTCGAACTGGCATAGTCACCTCCACGATGGCCACCCATGCCATCTGCGGCTACAGCAAGAATAATCCCCCCAGGAAGTGTGTATACCGCTGCACTATCTTCATTGACCGTTCTTTTCTTACCAATGTCAGTCAAGACTTCAAATTGCAATGTCCATCTCCCCTTTTTCACTCGAGTCCCTCTGTTTATTTAACTTTCTTTCGGAAAGCTGCAACAAAAAATCCATCGCTACCAAAATGTTGCGGTAGCACTTGTAGTGTATTGTCTTCAATCGCTAATTTCTCATTACCAATCAATTGTGTCAACGGAATCTTTTCCATGTCTGGATGACGTGTAAGGAAACGTTCTGCCATCCCCTGGTTTTCGGAATATTCCACGGTACATGTACTGTAGACAATTACCCCATCCGGTTTTATCAATTCGCGAGCCGTGTCGAGAAGGTCCGATTGAATAACTGTTAACGCATCAAAGTCTGCTTTCGTTTTGTTGTATTTGATTTCAGGTTTTCTACGAATAACACCGAGACCACTGCAGGGAGCATCGACGAGAATACGATCGAACGAAGCCAAGTCATAAAGATCCGTCAATTTCCGACTGTCACCGCTTAATGCTTTGATGGATGATAAACCAAGTCTTGTTGCATTCGCTTCAATAAGCTTCAGTTTATGTTCATGAAGATCATGTGCGAATACTTCTCCTTCGTCATTCATCTTTTCAGCTATATGGGTCGTCTTACCTCCAGGCGCTGCACACATATCAAGTACTTTCATGCCAGGCGATAAATCTAGAGCCAGGATTGGAAGCATTGAACTTTCGTCTTGGATAGAGATAAGCCCTTTTTTATAGGTTTGTGTATTGGCGAGATTTCCACTCTCGGAAATGATGCACTCCGCAACTACTTCACCTCTTCTAACTTCGATTCCTTCCGATTCAAGTAAAGCAACTACTTCTTCCGTGGTTGCTTTTGCTGTGTTGACACGCACCGTCATCGCCGCCGGATGATTGTTTTCATGCGCCATCACAGCTGCTTCTTCCTCACCAAATTGCTCAATCCATCTCTTAATAAGCCATTCGGGATGACTCGTTTCTATCGATGTCTTCAGACTACTGTCTTCCATATCATCCAGTGAAAGGACACCTTTTCGTAACACTGAACGAAGAATACCATTCACTGTTGGTGCAATCCGTTTGTGACCACGTCTTTTTGCAATTTCCACTGCCTCATGGACAACCGCATGCGGAGGGATTTTCGTCAAATAGACAATTTGGTATAACGATAACCTAAGAAGTTCTCGTACCCAGCCGTCCAGTTTTCCGTGAACAAAAGGTTCAAGATAGTAATCGAGCGTCATCCGATGTTGGAGTGTGCCGTAAGTCAATTCTGTTAACAGACCACGATCTTTGGTCTCAATACCATACTTTTCAATTGTTCTGTGAAGCAACAGATTGCTATAAGCCTGATGGTCGTTTATTTCCATCAATATTGAAAGAGCCGCATCGCGGACATTGCCATTCCATATTTTCTTTTTAGGTCTAGTATTCACTCGAAACGATCCCCTTTACTCCATTTAGATCCGGTCCCTCGAATGAATTCATCCGCAGGCATCCGTTTTTTTCCGGCTGGCTGAAGATCCGTTAAAGCTACAGCTATATCATCGCCGGCTTTTACAATAATGCGATTGCTCTCAATGTCTATAATTGTACCAGGCAACGCATTGTCGTTCGATTGTACTTTCTCACTCCACCAAATTTTAACACTTTCCCCTTGGAAAGTAGTATAAGCAACCGGCCACGGATGAAGTCCACGAATTTTATCATAGATTGCTTTTCCATTTTGGGACCAGTCAATCCGTTCCTGCTCGCGGGAAATATTGCGTGCAAATGTTACAAGTGATTCATCTTGAACAGTTTGCTTATTTGTACCATTCAATATGGAGGGCAACGTTTCTTTAAGAAGCTCCGTTCCTGCCACCGATAATGCTTTGAACATACTCCCCGTGTTGTCCGTATCTGAAATGGGGACATTCACTTGAGATATAATATCGCCTGCATCGAGTTTTTCAACCATATACATAATTGTGACACCCGTTTCTGTTTCACCGTCCATGATGGCTTGGTGAATCGGTGCTCCACCGCGGTATTTTGGCAGTAATGAGGCATGTACGTTAATGGAGCCGAGTCGTGGAATTTCTAACAGTTCTTTAGGTAAAATCTGCCCAAATGCTGCAGTTACAATCAAATCCGGTTTGAGTGCGATTATTTCCTCGAGCTCGGCTGAACCTTTCAGTTTTTCAGGCTGAATGACTGATAGTCCGAGTCGAAGTGCCTCAGCTTTAACTGGAGGAGGTGTTAAAATCCTTTTTCGTCCAACAGCTCTATCCGGCTGAGTAACAACCGCTGCGATTGTATGTCCTTCTTCATAGAGCATTGTCAGAACTGCTACCGAAAATTCGGGTGTTCCCATAAAGACAATTTTGGTCATTGATTTCCACCTCCGCTATTTAGTGACTCATCTTCATCTTCTTCTTCAAGTACCAATTCTGATGGGTCAACAATACGAATAATTTTAGAGTTGAATAATACGCCATTTAAATGATCTATTTCATGTAGGATGGCACGTGCCTCATAATCTTCTGCCTCTAGCTCGTATAGATCGCCGTTTCGTTCTTGTGCCTCTACACGTACAAAAAATGGTCTTTCCACTTCGCCGAATAAGTCAGGGAAACTAAGACAGCCCTCTACCTCTATTTCAGAGCCTCCGATTGCAGTCACAACAGGATTTATCATTTCAATGACTTCCTGCCCTTCGCCCATATCGACAATTGCTACACGGACAGCTTCGCCAATTTGCGGTGCTGCAAGACCAATTCCATCTGCATCCACCATTGTGTCGTACATATCATCGAGTAGCTTGTAAAGCTTCTTATCAAATTTTTTTACTTCTTTACATTGTTGTAGAAGAACCGGAGCCGGATGCTTCACAATTTTACGTATAGCCAAAACTATTCCTCTTTTCTATCTATGGTGTCTGAATCAATTTCATAATAGAGGATTTTGTCTTAAAATCCGAACAAGGTTGATTGTAACGAGAGGCGGACGCTTTCCGTTACAATCAACGAAAATCCATGCAAATGAATATTTGATTAAGAAATTTCGTTTACGTTAGAGTTTTCAATTAAAATAAACAATTATGATATTGACTCATCTAAAAATTTTTATATTGGGGATAATTCAACTTAGAGATTCCTCGTTAAGCTTTTGATCCGTCCAGCTACGCTTTTGTTTAGTCCAGCTACGAGTGCCAGATGCTCGGGTCATAAGTTGGTCCGGCTGTGCGGCTAAAGAACGCCGCGTCGCCAGCCCACCTTATGCCTGTCGCATCTAGGCGGCACTCTACGCTTTTGTTTAGTAAATAGACGCGGGTTCTACGTCAACCGTCATTGTCAGACCTGATTTTATCCAATCCGTACGGTAGTATTTAATGAGCTGTTGGAGCGTTTCTGTTAACTTGGGCTCTTTTTTATATTTTATCAAACATTGGTAGCGATATCGATTGTTAACTCGACTAATGGCGGCTGCAGTCGGTCCAATGACGACAGTATCTGCAGACAAATTGGCTTTCAAATAGCGTGCACCTTTATCCGCAAAGTCAGCTACTTTCAATAAATCCTCATGTGTGAACTGAACGAGTGTGACGAAATAGAAAGGCGGATAGCCATATTGTCTTCTCGCGGCCATTTCCATATTGTAAAACGGTTCATAATGTTGGGCTTTGGCCAAATCAATTGCATAATGTTCAGGAGAATAGGTCTGAATGAACACCTCTCCAGGCAATTCATGACGTCCGGCACGTCCACTCACCTGCGTCATCAGTTGAAAGGTTTTTTCTGCGGCACGAAAATCGGCTAGATGCAGTGTTGTATCCGCCGCGAGGACTCCTACTAGTGTGATATTAGGGAAATCAAGCCCTTTAGCAATCATTTGCGTACCGAGCAGAATATCGGCATTCCCTTCACTGAACTGCCTGAGCAACCGTTCATGCGAACCTTTTTGTCTTGTTGTATCTACGTCCATTCGAAGGACTCGTGCTTCGGGAAACAGTTTTGCAATTTCTTCTTGGGCTTTTTGAGTCCCTGTTCCAAAAAATCGTATATGTTCACTTTTACACTCTGGACAAACTTGTGGGACGCGTTCTTCATGACCGCAATAATGACATTTCAGCTGTTCATGTGCACGGTGGTAGGTGAGCGAGATATCACAGTTTGGACATTCGACAACTGTACCGCAATCTCTACACAGAACGAATGATGAAAAGCCGCGCTTGTTAAGAAACAGAACGATTTGTTCTCTTTTCTCCAATCGTATGCGGATTGCCTCGGCAAGTGGCAATGAAAACATCGAGCGGTTACCTAACTTCAATTCTTCTCGCATATCAACTACATTTACTGTAGGCAGGGCTTGATCTCTCGGTCGTTTAGTCAGCGTCAGCAGTGTATATACACCTTTTGATGCCCTTGCATATGACTCCAATGAAGGCGTTGCACTGCCGAGAACGACTGGACAATTGTAATATTTCGCGCGTCTGATGGCTACATCCCTAGCATGGTAGCGTGGGGTATCATCTTGTTTATAGGTTGACTCATGCTCTTCGTCTAAAATAATGATGCCTAAATTTTCGAAGGGTGCAAATACCGCCGACCTTGCACCGACGACTACTTTTACTTCCCCTCGTTTTATCTTTCGCCACTCATCGTATTTTTCACCTGCAGACAACCCGCTGTGCATAACTGCGACTAACGCCCCGAAACGCGCAAGAAATCGGGATGTCATTTGCGGTGTTAACGCAATTTCCGGTACAAGGACGATTGCCTCTTTGCCTTTATCCAACACACGTTTAATAGCCTGTAGATACACTTCTGTTTTACCGCTACCCGTCACTCCATGAAGTAGGAATGTCTCAGCATGTTGTTCATCTGAAGCAGTTGAGATGTGATCAAGGGCAATTTGCTGCTCACTCGTCAACTGCTCCGGAATTGCCGTATCTTTTAATTGTGGTGCATCAGGTTCGCGATAGACTTCCGCTGATTCCTCAAAAGCTGCCCCTCTTTCAATAACCGCTTTTAAAATAGCTGGTTGAATTCCTGATTGTTCCATAAGTTGTTTCGCACTGATTGTCTTCTCAGCGCGTTCAATCATCCACTGAATCAATTCTGCTTGTTTTTTCGCTTTTAGATGAACGGAATCGTACAATTCAAGGAGTTTCTTTTCATCTGCCATACGAATCATTCGCACTTTTTTTACAGCCGTTTGCTGACCTACAGCTGTATCTACCGAAACAATTCCTTGACTCGCATAGCTTTTCAATATTTTCATAAGAGCGGATGTGTCTACTTCTTTTAGCTTAACTCGCTTCCTACCCGCTAGAAAAGCAATAAAATCTTCGTCGACGATACGTGCGAGCTCCTCGACGACAATGAACTTTTCATATTTGGCACGCATTGCGGAAGGCAGCATTACCTGTAGCGCATCTATTTCATAGGACAAAGTTTCTACTGCAAGCCATCCGGATAATTCGAGCAGTTCATGGGAAATGACAGGATCCAAATCAATAAGCTCATCAATTGGTTTCACTTTTGACAAAGCAAGGTCGCTTTCCCCTTTTAGCTTTGTTACATAACCGAGCACTTTCCTAGGTCCGAATGGTACTTTTACTCGTACTCCGGGTTCGATTACGGATTCCATTGATTCTGGAACGAGGTAATCAAACGGCCTGTCAATTGGATAAGCCGCCACATCTACAATGACTTCAGCAATCATTGAGTTGTTCACTTTCTTCTTGAATTATATTTTCCAGAAGTAGGAGCGCCAATTCTTTTTTAGGCATTGCAAGGAAAGGTTTTTGCATTCCGTATTTTGACAAGAGTGTTACGACATTTGTATCTCTTCCGAATCCCGCTTCTGGATCTGTCACATCATTAATGATTATGTAATCGAGATTTTTACTTTCCATTTTGCCCAAACCATAGTTGATTACATTTTCAGTTTCCGCAGCAAAACCGACAAGAATCTGATCTGTTTTCATTGTCCCTATCGTCTTCAATATATCAGTTGTTCTTTCAAGCTCAATGACGGAATCTCCCGCTTGCTTTTTTATCTTTTGAGCGTGAATCTCTCTCGGACGGTAATCTGCGACGGCAGCAGCTTTTATAACAATTGACGCATCATCGAATTGCCCAAGGACTGCTTCGTACATCTCTGCAGCACTTTCTACATCAATGACAGTTACACCAACCGGCTTGTCCAATCCGACAGGTCCTGAAATTAGAACGGTTTCAGCACCTAGCGCCACAGCTGCTTCCGCCATCGCATAGCCCATTTTACCGCTTGAAAAATTCGACACATATCTTACCGGATCGATTCTTTCACGTGTAGGACCAGCTGTAATTACAACTTTCTTTCCTTCAAGAGGTAGGTTTTTTTTCGTAGCAAACCGATTTTCTATCAGGTCCACAATCTTTTCTGGCTCTTCCAAACGCCCTTTCCCTACATAGCCGCATGCCAAAAAGCCAACGGACGGCTCAATGAATTTGTAGCCATCTTCGTGCAACGTTTTAATATTTCGGATAACTGCTTTATTTTCATACATGTGAATGTTCATAGCTGGAGCAATCCAAACTTCTGCCTGAGTAGCCAAAAGAGTTGTTGTTACCATATCATCGGAAATGCCATTCGCCAGTTTACCTATAACGTTCGCTGTTGCCGGAGCAACAACTACTAAATCAGCCCAATCAGCCAAGTCGATATGCGCTATAACACTAGACTCTTTCTCATCGAATGTATCAAAGTAAACATCATTCCGTGACATCGCTTGGAATGTCAAAGGTGTAACAAATTCTTTTGCAGACTCCGTCATGATGACCCTCACTGTTGCCCCGGCCTGTGATAGCTTACTAACAAGTGCAACAGCTTTATAGACCGCGATTCCGCCAGTTACACAAAGGAGGATTTTTTTATTTAACAACTTCATCTCTTCCCTTCTAAAATGACAAACTCCCAAAGAAAAACACATTTCTAAGGGAGTATCACATTTATCTATTTAGACACTAATTTTAAACCTGGAACTTTTATTACACTTCATCTTCATAAACGATAGAATCGTCCGATTTCTTTTTCGATAAAACGCCAGCAGCAACTTCTTCAAGTGCTTTGCCTACATTCTTTTTAGAGTCATAAGAAGAAAGGAGTTTAGTCCCTTCCTCCTGCATTTGACGTGCTCGTTTTGAAGCGAGTGTTACGAGTGTGTATTTTGAATCAATTTTCTCTTTTAACGAATCGATTGATGGAGTTAACATGATTTATTCCCCTCTCAGCATACCTAAATATAACTTTTCTACACGTTCTCTGCGGCAATGTTCTGCGATGACAATTGCATTAATACGTTCGCAGGCATTTGTTACTTCGTCGTTTTCCACGACGTAATCGTACAAGTTCATCATTTCAAACTCATCACGCGCTTTCAATATACGCGATGCAATAACATCGGCTTTTTCGGTTCCTCTTCCAACTAACCGATCTTCCAACTCCGACAAACTTGGGGGTGCGAGGAATATAAATAGCCCGTCTGGAACTTTTGACCTTACCTGTGCTGCTCCGACGACTTCAATCTCAAGGAATACATCTCTTCCTGCATCGAGCGTTTCATTGACATAATCAAGCGGAGTACCGTAATAATTGCCTACATACTCTGCGTATTCCAGAAGTTTACCTTCCTCGATCAACCGTTCAAATTCATCTCTAGACTTGAAAAAGTAATCAACGCCATCCACTTCGCCTTCACGTGGACTTCTCGTTGTCATCGAGATAGAGTATTCGTAGTTTGTATCCGGTTGTGTAAAAAGCTCTTTTCGAACCGTCCCTTTGCCCACACCAGATGGTCCGGACAGGACGATTAGAAGCCCACGTTTTTTATACATGCGATCCCTCTTCTTATCTAATCTGATTTACGGTGATTATTGGCATAATCAAGCCGATGTTGCACTCAATTGATTGAAACAATCTGTTCATATTATACCATATAAGGTCGTTGTAGTGCTAAAATGGGGAAAAACGATTTGAAAGAGGAATCCCTATGGCATTTGATGGTTTATTCACAACGGCAATGGTGCAGGAACTACAAGTCTTACAAAATGGACGTATTTCTAAAATCCATCAGCCTAACGCACAGGAAGTTGTATTTCTAATACGTGCAGATGGCAAAAATCAAAAACTTCTAATTTCAATTCATTCATCTTATTCACGTATCCAACTGACAGAAGAAGCAATTACAAACCCATCTGAACCTCCTTTGTTTTGCATGGTTCTTCGAAAACATCTGGAAGGTGGTTCGATTACATCTATCGGTCAATTCGGCACAGACAGGATTATCACAATGGATGTCAAGGCAAAAAATGAAATTGGGGATGAAATTAACAGAAGATTATACATCGAAATTATGGGTAGACACAGTAACTTGCTGCTTGTCGATCCGGAACGTAACATCATCATCGAAAGTATGAAACACTTGCCGCCATCGGTGAATAGTTACCGGACGATATTGCCCGGACAACCTTTCATACCCGCACCACCACAAGATAAATTAAATCCATTTACAGTCACTGAGCAACAATTTAATGAATTGTTACCTGATTTAGAAAGCGCTCGTGATGTTGTCCAGAAATTTTCTGGTTTTTCTCCGATTAATGCGGAAGAATTACTGTTCAGGTTCAAAGAAGCGAAGGCCGACAAATATTCAGTGTTCACAACTCTCCTCGCTTCATTCAATGGAGTAGGAAGCACACCAAACATTTCCGAAGTCGGGACCAAAACCATTTTCTCTGCAACTGAACTGACATACGCGGACAATAAGCTTGCACAATATAATACTCTCGGTGACTTGTTGGATAAAGTGTATTTCGCACGGGCTGAAAGAGAACGTGTCAAATCTCAAGCCGCAGACCTAGAACGTTGGCTAGACAACGAAGTAGCCAAATTGAATCTAAAAGTGAAGAAGCTTATAAAAGAAAAAGAAGCTGCCGGGAAGCTAGATACGTTTCAGCTTTATGGAGAGTTACTTACTGCAAATAGCTACGCCATTGAAAAAGGTGCAACGGAAGCAACTGTCTCCAACTATTACGATGAAGGCACTACCGTAACAATTCCGCTAGATCCTAGGAAATCTCCGATTGATAACGCGCAACGCTTTTATTCACGTTATTCAAAAGCGAAAACGGCGCTTATCATGATTGCAGAGCAACTCGAAAAAGCAGCAGAGGATATCGCTTACTTCGAAATGATAAAACAACAAGTACTGCAAGCATCCCCTATAGACATCGCAGAAATACGTGAAGAACTAGCGGAACTTGGCTTTTTAAAGGCTCGTAAGTCAAAAAAGAAGCTTAAACCGAAAAAACCAGTGCCTGAAACATTCATTTCATCTGCAGGCCTGAAAATTTCTGTTGGTAAAAACAATAAGCAAAATGATTATTTAACATTTAAGCTTGCTTCTAGAGAACAAACTTGGCTTCATACAAAAGATATACCGGGATCACACGTTGTTATCCATGACGCTAATCCCGATGATGAAACGATTCGCGAAGCAGCAATTCTATCTGCATACTTCAGTAAAGCTCGCGGTTCTTCAGCTGTACCAGTTGACTATACGGAAGTGCGCCATGTTAAAAAACCAAATGGTTCGAAACCTGGATTCGTCATCTACTTTGAACAAAAAACGATATTAGTAGACCCTGATGAAGATATAGTGATGAAACTTAAAAAATAAAAAATGCTAATTCATATGGATATTCCATGTGGATTAGCATTTTTTTACAGATTGAGCATCCGTTACTAAACGGATACCCCGTACCAAACTACTTTTGCAATTATCTCAAAGTTATTCTGATTATTGAACGGCACTACATAATCGTAAAAGTTTTCATTTGTTGACTCGGGACTTAACACAATCACTTCTTGCTGTTCAATTTTTCTGTAACGTCTGACAGCGTATTCATTGTCAACACAGTAAACAGCAATATCTCCGTCTTTTATGTCATCTTGCTCAATTATTTTTGCTACGAGTGGAGAACCATCGGGAAAAAGTAAATTCATACTATCTCCTATTACTTTGAACGCTACCAGGTTCTCGTCTTGCGCGTATTTCCCTAAAAAACTAGTTGGTAGTTTAATAAGTTCTGCATCATCGCATTCTATTCCATCTGTATGAGAAAGTACACTGGCTTTAATTGAAGGCATACATCCTAAGGCTACTGTTTTAGCTAGGGGGAAAGAGTTCCCTTTAAAGAAATATTCCATCGGAACTTCAAAGTAATTCGCCAATTGTTGTAATGCCCCCGCCCTCGGAAATTTATTGCCCTTTTCCCATTCCGAAATCGTGGCTTGACTCATTCCTATTGCGTCTGCAAGTTCTACCATTGTTATTCTATTTCTATCTCTTAATCGTTTCAACCGTCTGGAAAATAGGTCTTGTACAAAATTGTTCATGAATAGGACCTCCATTTACATCTCATACTAATTGTACATCATTTTGGAAGTGATCTTAATTTAATTCCGGAAATATAGCTTGTAGTAACTATTCCCACGACACTTGTCTTTTTATATCACTTTTAGTAATATATAATCAGTATAGAAAGGGTGAACTATGTGACATCTGAAAATGAAGTGCCATTTTACCTAATTCAAACACTTCATTCCTTACGACTGAAATATGGGATGAATTCTCCTGAACTCGCAGAAAAAATTGGTGTTAGTACAACTACATACGAAGCATGGGAAGAAGATTCTTCTAACATTTCATTTACTCAAATATTGAAATTGGAAGAAGTATTTCAAATGCCTTCGAAATATATTTTTTTCGGGAAAGATATTACTCTAAGTAATCCACGAAAGTCAAATAAATAGCTAACACAAATATTAACTGAATTGTCCCACATTAAAATTAGTCTGTCAAAGAACTACATCATGAACCTTTCCTTTTAATTAAAACGTTAAGTTGTCTTAGACTATTTCTTTAAGGGGTTGCACCATAATATGGACATTAAAAACTTTCAAGGTGACGTTAAGGTACTTATTTCAAGTATCATGCATGAACAATCGAAGCCATTTCAAACTAGCATTACAGAACTTTTAGCTTCAGCTAACGAAAATAAACTTGAAGAAGCTCTTTTAAAACAATTAGTCCCTATGTATGAACTATTAGAGATTTTAAATAAAGAAAATAAAATAAATAAACAACAGTATAACCAGCGCAGAATAGCCTTACTAAAACTTTCGCAGCTCGCAGAAGAAGTCAATATCAACCATAAAAATACCTAATAAATCTTTTTTTACAATAAATAAAGTTCACTTTTCTAGTAAATAAAAAAATGCTATTCCACATGGTGATAATCATGTGGAATAGCATTTTTTATTTTAATAGACCTGCTTTTAAATTACCATGCCAAGTAAGTAAACTTGCCATTGAATCTTTATTGATCGCACCATTGTCTTTTGCCACTTCAGCAAGTGCGCCGAAATCAGTCAGACTCTTATACGTCAATCCCGCCTTAGCAAATGTTTCATCTGCACTTTGAAGTTCATATGTAAATATCGAAACAATTCCAGTCACTTCAATTCCTTCAGAGCGCAAAGCTTCAGCAGCATTTAGGCTACTACCCCCTGTAGAAATCAAGTCTTCTATAATGACCGCCTTATCTGAATCGGCAATCTTTCCTTCAATTTGACGACTACGTCCGTGTCCTTTTGCTGTTGAACGGATATAGACCATCGGCAGTCCAAGAATGTCCGCAACCCAAGCAGCGTGTGGAATTCCGGCTGTCGCCGTTCCTGCGATGACTGTTGTTTCAGGATAATTTTCACGAATCAATTCCGAAAGCCCTTGAGCTATTTTTTTACGGCCAATTGGATCTGACATCGTCAAGCGGTTGTCACAATAGATGGGGGATTCAATACCTGATGCCCATGTAAAGGGTTCGTCAGGACTTAATTCTACCGCTCCTACATTTAACAGGATTTCAGCGACTTCTTTTTTTATCATTTCTATTTTGTCCCCTTCCAAAGTTCATTTATTTGTTCATAAGCCGCCCTTGGATCAGTCGCACCCGTAATCGCTCTACCTACGACGATATGGGTTGAACCGGCGAGACGCGCTTCATCAGGCGTTGCAATTCTTTTCTGATCATGTGCTCCGCCATCTGAAAGACGTATGCCTGGCGTGACTTTGAAGAACTTTTCTCCGCAAACATTCGCAATGGCTGTTGCCTCATGGACCGAACAAACGACACCATCGAGTCCTGCCGATTTTGACAGTTTGGCATAGTGGGAAACAGAATCTTCTAGTGAGACATGAATCAACTGCTCTTCACGAACTTGCCGCTCATCCGTTGAAGTAAGTTGTGTTACACCAATTAATGAAGGACGTGCTATCCCTGAAGGGGTCCCCTTATCAAGACCTTCAAGTGCCGCTTCCATCATTGCCTTGCCGCCAGCAACATGAACGTTTAACAGGTCAACGCCGAATCCAGCAAGCACTTCCATCGCAGACTTTACTGTATTTGGAATATCATGCAGTTTCAAATCTAAGAACACATCATATCCCAGTTCTTTTAAGCGAGCCACAACTGCAGGACCTTCTTTATAATAAAGCTGCATACCTACTTTCACATTGATGTCTCCGTCAAATGCTCTGAGAAATTCAAACGTTTTTTCGGACGAATCAAAATCGAGTGCAATAATTGGGGATGATTTCATAAACGGTGGCTCCTTCCTATTAGCTCCGAAATATGACCTATTCCTAGCTCATCTAGTTTAGCAGGCAATTGTTCAATGATTTGTGGACAAACGAATGGATTGACGAAGTTCGCTGTGCCTACTGCTACGGCACTTGCGCCCGCAGACATAAAGTCGATAATGTCAGCCGTTTCTGTGACACCGCCCATTCCGATTATCGGAATACTGACCGCTTTACTTACTTCATAAACCATTCGAATGGCAACCGGTTTAACTGCAGGGCCAGACAAACCGCCTGTACCGTTCGCAATAACGGGCCGGCCTGTTTTCTGATCAAGACGCATACCAATCAGCGTATTGATCATCGTAATTCCGTCCGCTCCTCCTGCTTCGACCGCCTGTGCAATTTCCTTAATATCAGTGACATTTGGAGATAGTTTGACATAAACCGGAACTGCAGATACTTCTTTAACCGCTCTGGTCAGTTCTCTTGCAATTTCTGGATCTGTTCCAAAAGTGATGCCACCCGCCTTAACGTTTGGACAAGAAATATTGAGTTCAAGTGCTTTGACGTTCGGCGCTTGGGATACAACTTTCGCTACTTCCACATAATCAGCTGTTTCTGTGCCTGCAACGTTTGCGATAATTGGAACATCAAACTGCTCTAGCCATGGCAATTCGCCTTCTAAAACACCCTTCAATCCCGGATTTTGCAATCCAATTGCATTCAACATACCAGATGCTGTTTCAGCTACACGCGGCGTTGGATTACCGAGCCTTGTTTCAAGTGTAGTTGCTTTGATCATAATCGCACCAAGTATTGACAAATCATATAGCTGACCATACTCTTTACCAAACCCGAAACAACCGGAAGCAGGCATAATTGGATTTTTTAATGACAAACCTGGTAATTCAATAGATAATCGATTCATATTGCCACCACCCCTGCCGGGAAAACAGGACCATCTGAACATACTTTAATATATGCTTTTTCGGACCCTTCCGTTGTTTGACAAACACATGCGAAACAGGCTCCAATGCCGCAACCCATTCGCTGCTCGAATGATAGAAATCCTTTTTTCCCTACATACATCTTTTGCACTGCTTCAAGCATCGGCATTGGACCGCAGCTGTAATACGTCGAGAACTCATTATCAAGTTCTGACATAACATTTGTTACAAATCCTGCCGTTCCCTGTGAGCCGTCAACAGTCACGATATGTGTTTCACCAAGCTGGTTGAATTCCTCTTCGTAGAATACAACGTCCTTTGATTGGAAACCTAAGACGTGCGTGCATTTCACACCTTCAGCTGTTAATTGTTTCGATAGCTCATATAACGGAGGTACACCTATTCCTCCCCCGATTAAAATAGCTGTCTCACCAGACGCCGTTTCTTTGACTGGAAAACCGTTGCCTAGAGGACCGAGTACATCAATTTTATCATCAGTTCGTTTCTCTGAAAGAATTGTAGTCCCACGGCCTTCAGCGCGATAAATAATGGTCATTTCCCCAGTAATGTGGTCTATGGAAGCGATTGAGATTGGACGTCTTAACAGTGGTTCAAATGAATCAGATACTCGAATGTGAACAAACTGGCCCGGGGAAGAAATTTCCCCGACCAACTTACCTTTTAACGTCATTTCAAATATATTATGAGCTATTTGTCGTTGTGAAGTTACCGTCATTCGATCTTGTAAGATCATATAGTCTCCTCCACTTTCCCCATTTCCTCAGTTTGGAATGTCATCGATTCAATGACACGCAACATTGCATCTGCTGTATCAAGTGAAGTGAAACAAGGAATTCCATTTTCAACTGATTCACGGCGAATTCTAAAGCCATCACGTGCGGGCTGTTTCCCTTTAGTCAGTGTATTGATAATAATTTGGGCTTTTCCTTTTTGAATAACATCCAGAAGCGTTGGTCCTTCTGAACCGATTTTCCCAATTGTTTTCACTTGGATCCCTGCGTTTTCTATAACAGAAGCTGTACCTGACGTTGCCAAGATACGATAACCTATATCCGTAAAGCGCTTCGCAATGCTGACTATCTCTTCTTTATCTTTGTCCGAAACAGTCATTATAACGGAACCATATTCTTTTATTTCCATTCCTGCCGCAACAAGACCTTTGTACAAGGCTTTTTCAAGTGTAATGTCTTTACCCATAACTTCTCCAGTTGACTTCATTTCAGGTCCGAGTGTGATATCAACACGTCGTAATTTCGCAAATGAGAAGACGGGTACTTTTACGTAGACGCCTGACGGTGCCGGAGCAAGTCCATCTTTATAACCTTGTTCGATAATTGATTGACCCAGAATTGCTTTTGTTGCAATGTTAGCCATCGGAATGTTTGTAATTTTACTTAGGAAAGGAACCGTTCGGCTTGACCGTGGATTCACTTCAATTACGTATACTTGCCCTTCCGATATAACGAACTGGATATTGAGAAGACCAATTATTCCAAGTCCTTTTGCAAGGCGAGTCGTATAATCAGCAATTGTTTCTAGCTGAGAAGCCGATAAGTTTTGCGGCGGGAATACGGCAATCGAGTCACCGGAGTGAACGCCTGCACGTTCAATATGTTCCATAATACCTGGAATTAGTACATTTTCTCCGTCACATATTCCATCGACTTCGATTTCAGTTCCTGTCAAGTAGCGATCGACGAGTACGGGATGGTCAGGACTCGCTTCAACAGCATGCTCCATATAATAAAGCAGTTCCTCTTCGTGGTAAACAATCTCCATCGCACGTCCTCCCAAAACATAGGAAGGCCTTACAAGTACGGGATAACCGATTTCATTTGCAATCGCGACAGCTTCTGGTACTGAAACAGCTGTTTTTCCAAGTGGCTGTGGAATTCCAATTTCACGCAGTGCACTTTCAAACTTATTGCGATTTTCCGCACGGTCCGTATTTTCCAACGAAGTTCCTAAGATTTTCACTCCGCGCGCTTCAAGACCAGCTGCTAAGTTGATAGCTGTTTGTCCACCGAATTGTACGATGACTCCTTCAGGCTGCTCAAGATCAACGATGTGCATTACATCTTCGATTGTCAGTGGCTCAAAGTATAATTTGTCCGAAATCGAAAAGTCTGTCGACACCGTTTCGGGATTGTTGTTAATAATGATTGCTTCATAGCCAGCTTCTTGAATTGCCCAAACAGAGTGGACCGTTGCATAATCGAACTCTACGCCTTGTCCGATACGAATCGGGCCCGACCCGAGAACTATGACACTCTTTTTATCCGATTTAATCGATTCATTTTCATCCTCGTACGTGCCGTAAAAATAGGGCGTATCCGATTCAAATTCGCCAGCACAAGTATCGACTTTTTTATAAACTGGAATAAGGCCATGCTCTTTCCGCCAGTCGTATACTACTCGCTCGTCTGTGTTCCACAGTTCTGCAATCGTTACATCTGAGAAGCCCATACGTTTTGCTGTACGTAAAGTTTCATAATGGAAAGGATTTCCCTTTACTTCGACTTCAAATTGCACGATTTTTTGAAACTTGCGAAGGAAGAATGGGTCAATTTGACTCCACTCGTTAATCGTTTCAACTGTTGCGCCCCTACGGAATGCTTCACCAATGAAGAACAAACGCTCATCACCTGCACGACGAATTCGTTTTTCAATCCACTCGTCAGTCATCGTCGCCCCATTTTTCAATGACAAGCCGAATTGGCCAGTTTCTAGCGAGCGAACTGCTTTTAAGATTGATTCTTCGAATGTACGACCAATTGCCATTACTTCGCCAGTTGCTTTCATTTGTGTGCCTAGGTTCCGTTTAGCAGATTCGAATTTATCAAACGGCCAGCGTGGAATTTTTGTCACGATGTAATCGAGCGTTGGTTCGAAACATGCGTATGTCGTCCCTGTTACTGGATTCATCATTTCGTCGAGCGTGAGTCCAACCGCGATTTTTGCAGCGATTTTTGCGATTGGATAGCCCGTCGCTTTAGACGCTAGCGCAGAAGAACGGCTAACGCGAGGATTCACTTCAATAATGTAATAGTTGAAGCTAAATGGATCGAGTGCAAGTTGGACATTACATCCGCCTTCGATTTTCAGCGCTCGAACAATTTTCAATGACACATTGCGCAGCATCTGATTTTCTCGATCTGTCAATGTTTGAAGTGGAGCTGCAACAATTGAATCACCTGTGTGAATCCCAACAGCATCTACGTTCTCCATATTACAAACAATAATTGCATTGTCCGCAGAATCTCGTACCACTTCATATTCAATTTCCTTGTAGCCTGCAATAGACTTCTCTAACAAACATTGCGTAACTGGACTGTATTTTAAGCCGCCTGTGACGATTTCATCGAGATCTGAATCGTTATAACAGATTCCTCCGCCAGTTCCACCCAATGTAAATGCAGGACGAACGATAACCGGATAACCGATTCTTTCAACAAGTGCATACGCCTCTTCAAGGTTGTGGATAATATCACTATCAGGTACAGGTTCACCTAATTCGTTCATCAGTGAACGGAATAAGTCACGGTCTTCTGCTTGGTGTATTGCATGAAGCTTTGTCCCGAGAATCTCAATGTCGAGTTCATCCAAAATACCTGAATCGTGTAGCTCAATCGCCATGTTAAGACCCGTTTGTCCACCTAATGTAGGTAGAAGTGCATCCGGACGTTCTTTTCGAATAATACGGCTAACAAATTCGAGTGTAAGGGGTTCAATATATACTTTGTCTGCAATCTCTGTATCCGTCATTATCGTAGCAGGATTCGAGTTGATAAGAATAACGCGATAACCTTCTTCTTTCAATGAAAGACATGCTTGTGTTCCGGCATAGTCAAATTCCGCCGCCTGTCCGATAACAATGGGACCTGATCCAATTACTAATATAGTTTCAATATCTGTACGTTTAGGCATTGAAATTCTCCTTTCGGCTGCTCGTATTCATTAATTCCATAAATCTGTCAAAAAGATGTTTCGAGTCTTCCGGTCCTGGTGATGCTTCCGGATGAAACTGAACGGAAAATGCAGCGTATTTTGTGCTTTTCACGCCTTCAACTGATGAGTCATTAAGTGCTTTATGTGTCACTTCAAGGCCAGTACCCACGAGTGAATTTTCATCTACTGCATAGCCATGACTTTGAGATGTCAGTTCTGTACGACCCGTCGTTAAATCTTTTACTGGGTGATTGCCACCCATATGGCTGTTTTTCAATTTCACTGTCTGTGCTCCGCAAGCTATGGCAAACAGCTGATGACCCAGGCCGATTCCGAAGATTGGGGCTTTTCCTAACAGTTCTCTTATTGTTTCAACCGTGCCCTCTACATCTTCCGGATTACCTGGCCCGTTTGACAACACAATACCATCTGGTGATAATGCAAGGATTTCTTTTGTCGAAGTGTTATAAGGTACTACAATCACGTCGCAATCTCTATCGTTTAATTCACGTAAAATACCATGTTTCATGCCGTAATCGATTAGGATAACACGCTCTCCACGGCCAGGGCTTGGATACGGTTTTTTCGTTGAAACGCGGGCAACTAGATCTGTAGGCAAAGTATAAGATACGGCTTGCTCAACCATTTCTTGCACGTTCACTTGTTCCCCAGCAGCTGTCAAAATACCTTTTAGTGACCCTTTGTCTCGCAACAGCCTTGTTAATTTACGAGTATCGATACCTTGGATTCCAGGAATACCTTTCATCGTCAGCAGTTCGTTAAGTGTCATGATACTGCGGAAGTTAGACGGTTCTTCTGCCAGTTCACGGACAACTACGCCGCTTGCCGCCAGTTCAATTGACTCGTAATCGTCTCGGTTAATACCGTAATTACCGATAAGTGGGTAAGTCATAACAATAATTTGTCCTGCACCTGATGGGTTCGATATGGCTTCTTGATAACCTGTCATTCCTGTTGTGAATACTGTTTCACCGATTGAGGCTGCATCGGAACCAAAAGCAATTCCTTCAAAAATTGTACCGTCTTCTAAAATGAGCATTCTTTTTTTCATCATTGTCCATCCTCCCAGACTACTTTTCCACCGTATATTGTTTTCACCGGCCACCCTGTACATGTCCAACCGTCAAATGGCGTGTTCTTGCCATTTGAGACAAATGTCGTCCGGTCTATTTTTTCTTCCTTATTCAAATCTAGGAACACTAGATCTGCAGTAGCACCGACTTCGATTTTCCCATATGGCAATCCGAAGACATGAGCAGGTTTTTTTGTCATCCAATCGATGAGTTGTTGCAATGTCCATATTCCTGTTTTTACAAAGTTCGTATAAAGAAGCGGGAAAGCTGTTTCAAATCCTGTAATACCGAATGGTGCTTTTGCAAAGCCCGCTGCTTTTTCTTCAGCGGTATGTGGTGCATGATCTGTTGCGATGAAATCGAGCGTTCCATCAAGCAATCCTTCGCGCAATGCGATGAGATCCTCTTTTCCACGTAGCGGTGGATTCATTTTCCAATCAGCATTATCTCCTGGAATATCGTCTTCTGATAGAAGAAGGTGATGCGGACTTACTTCTGCAGTAACATGTATACCTGCTTTTTTCGCATCACGTATAACCCTAACAGATTCTTTCGTACTGACATGACAAACATGATAATGAGCGCCTGCTGCTTCAGCCAGTAAAATATCCCGCGCGATATGGACCGATTCCGCTATTGAAGGGATGCCAGGGAGACCGAGCTCCTTATTGCGTTTCCCCTCATGCATTGCGCCTCCGTAGATGAGCGTATTGTCTTCACAGTGAGCAACAATTGCCATTCCGATTTCGGCAGCATCTTGCATCGCTTCATACATCATTCCTGCCTGTTGCACCCCAACACCGTCATCTGTGAATGCAAATGCGCCATATTCTTTCAATTCCGCAAGATTCGTGCGTTCTTTTCCGGCTTCCCGAATTGTAATGGAAGCGTATGGAAGGACTCGAATTAGTGATTTCTGAGCTATCAACTCATTGACGAAAGTCAGATTTTCTTTTGTATCCGGAACCGGCCTAGTATTCGGCATTGCACAGATTGTCGTGTAACCGCCTTTTGCTGCTGCTAGCGTACCACTTTCAATTGTCTCTTTATGCTCCCCGCCTGGTTCCCGTAGATGCACGTGGACATCAATGAAACCTGGTGCTAGTAAAAGTCCTTGTCCATCGATGATTTGTGCACTCCCGGCATTTAGCTCCTGACCTATTTCCGAGATTTTATCATCCGTCATTTTTACATCTGTCGTAATAAGTTTTCCGTCTTCGTTAAGCATCTGAATCCCTTTAATCAGTTTCTCCAAGTTAATTCCTCCCTTTCAAAACTATCTCCAACACAGCCATACGTATGTAAACACCATTTTCCATCTGTTTAAAGATCCTAGATTGGTTGCATTCAATAAGTGATTCTGAGATTTCTACTCCTCTGTTGAAAGGTCCTGGATGCATGATGATGGCATTTTCCTTCATCATCTTCGCACGAGCTTCTGTCAAACCATATCGTTCATGGTAACTTTCTTCAGTAAAGATTGAGCCTACTCCGTGCCTTTCATGCTGAACACGCAGAAGCATGACTACGTCACTCGTACTAATTACTTCGTCCCACGAATCAACGCTCTCAAATTCTCCTGCCCATTTAGCTGGGCAAAGGAAAGTCACATTGGCTCCGAGTTTTGTCAATGCATCTGCATTGGATCGAGCAACCCGGCTATGTGTAATATCCCCTGCAATTAGAACATTCAGACCTTTAAACGAACCGAACTCTTCCTTGATTGTGAACAAATCCAATAATGACTGCGTCGGGTGCTGACCTGCCCCATCTCCTCCATTTATAATGGATACATTCGTTCTACCAATCAATTCCTTATAGTATCCGTCTTCAGGATGACGGATAACAAGTGCATCCACACCGATTGCTTCAAGCGTTTTCACCGTGTCATAAAGAGTTTCACCTTTTAGTGTGCTTGAGAAATTTGATTCGAATGGCAGTACTCCAAGGTTAAGTTTTTGTTCGGCCATTTCAAAACTCATTTTTGTCCGCGTACTAGGTTCAAAAAACAAGTTACTGACAAAGTATTTCCCGGGCAATTCCCGTGCACCAAGTTTTTTATATGTATCTGCACGATCAAGGATAGTCATGATTTCAGCTTCACTCAGATCTTTCATGGATAGAAGATGTTGCATTCAGTTTATCCCCCTTTTATTGGTAAGCGACTAAACTCTATATCAGGATTTTTTAAAAAACGAGCCTTCCCGATAAACGGAAAGGCTCGTTAAGTATGACTATCCTCATCCTTCACTCAGATGGGCGTCTACGAACCTTTTCCTGACTCTCGGGCAGTGTTAAAAGGTTTTCTATTTAGTTTTATCGTCCATGCTATCATTCGTTCGGCCTGGTAGCACTAAGTTGAGCAGTACACCTACAATTGCTGCAAGTGCCATTCCTTCAATTTGAAACGTATCATTGAATTTAACGGATGCTCCTCCAATACCAATTATGAGAATAACAGAAGCAATTACCAAGTTTCGCTGATTTCCGAAATCGATTTTATGATCCACTAGCATGCGTAAGCCAGACGAAGCGATAATTCCGAATAGGAGAATTGAAACCCCGCCGAGTACTGCTGCAGGAATTGTAGCGATTAACGCCATAACTTTACCTAGGAATGAGAAAGCTATTGCGAAAACTGCTGCTCCTAAAATTACATATACACTGTAGACACGTGTCAGTGCTAGAACACCGATATTTTCACCGTAAGTTGTCTTTGGTGGACCTCCGACAAAGCCGCTTATTAGCGTTCCCAGTCCATCACCCAGTAAGGAGCGATTCAATCCCGGATTTTTTATATAATCTCTTCCAACAATTCTACCGAGAACGAGCTGATGGCCAATATGTTCTGATATCGTTACGATTGCAATTGGCACCATCAGAGCTAACAGCGTGGGCGTAATGATGAATTCGTAATCTACTCCGGGTATAAGCATTTCTGGAAATTCAAACCATTTCGCTTCCAAAACTGCTGTAAAATCCAATATCCCGATGAATGCCGAGTAAATGTATCCTACTATGATGCCGATAAGTATTGGCATCAAACTAACAATTCCCTTAAAGAACATGATGCAGATTATTGCAGCTGCAAGTGTCACAATTGCCGCGGAAAAATGAAGCAGGTTGTATACCTTTTCATCCCCGACCTGAATCGTACTTGCCATGCTAACTGCAGTCGATGATAGTGCAAGTCCTATAACGATGATGACTGGTGCCACTACAATTGGAGGTAAAACTTTCATAATCCAAACATAGCCTGTTTTCCATATTAGCAGTGAAATGATACCGTAGACCAAAGCGACAAACATACTTCCAATCATCGCGCTACCAATGCCACCTGTTTGGGTCGCTACTTGAATCGGGATGATAAAAGCGAATGATGAGCCTAAGTACGCCGGGACTTGGAATCGTGTAACAATGATGAAAACGATTGTCGCAATCCCGCTTGTTAGGAGAGCGATTGCTGGACTTAACCCCACTAGTTGAGGAACTAGTATTGTCGCTCCAAACATAGCAAACATATGTTGTAAACTAAGAATAATCCACCTGGCAGTTGCTGGTTTTTCATGGACATCTAAAACTTTTTCGTTCATAGTCATTTTCCCCCGTACGATGTACTTTATTTACTTTCTAGTCTTCGGGAGATATTCCCATTCGCTTTTATTTAGAATGAATTGAAACGCTATCTTTGCCGTCGGTCTCTTGTACACTGACCACGACCTGCTCATCGTTCGATGTAGGAATATTTTTCCCAACAAAGTCGGGTCGAATCGGCAATTCACGATGGCCTCGGTCGACAAGTACTGCAAGTTGAATTGTCGCTGGTCTACCTAAGTCCATAACTGCGTCCATCGCCGCACGAACCGTTCTGCCCGTGTATAAGACGTCATCCACTAGGATCACTTTCTTATTTGTCACATCATGCTCAATGTCGACTTGCTGCACGAGAGGTTCGTTGTTGCTATGTTTAAGCATTAAATCGTCTCGATATAATGTAATATCAAGTTCACCCGTTTTAATTGGCTTTCCTTCAATAAGCTCGATTTTCTCTGCAAGTCTCTTGGCGAGGTATGCACCACGCGTCTTGATGCCGACAAGAATACATTCATCAATTCCTTTGTTGCGTTCGATAATTTCATGAGCAATTCTCGTAACTGCCCTGCCAATTGCTTGTTCATCAAGAATATTTGCTTTTTCTGCCATTTGAACATCCTCCATTTCCCAATTTTCACTGTCGATTGTCGATTATAATACCATCCTGAAGCCAAGAGGGTTAAGTGGTTTCTTTTTTTTATAAAAAAACCCTCCCAGCCAAGGACGGCGGGAGGGTATACGTGCAGAAATAAATGTACATAGAAACTGCGCGCAGCAGTTTGACTGTACTTCCGTGCAACCTTCCCAGCCTCTCTGGACTGATGTTAAAGGTATCGCTATTCAATTGCTTCGTTCAGTATACAATTCACTCTTCTGTCTTGTCAACACTTTTTCTGACTTTATCAACTAATTCTTTAAAGTCTTCTGGCAGAGGACTGTTAAACTCCAAATACTCGTCAGTTACAGGGTGCTTAAAGCCAACTGTACCTGCATGCAATACTTGTCCATTAAACTCAAGTGTTTTTTTAGGTCCGTATTTCGGATCTCCGACGAGTGGATAACCGATGTATTTCATATGAACTCGGATTTGATGCGTACGTCCCGTTTCCAATTTACATTCGACTAATGTGTAATCACCAAATCGTTCAAGTACTTTAAAATGCGTTACGGCATGTCTTCCTTTATCGACAATCCCCATGCTTTGACGCTCACGTGGGTCACGACCAATCGGAGCATCGATGGTTCCATTATCATGAGGTATATGACCATGGACAAGTGCAGTGTATACACGCGTTACTGTCCGTTTAACAAGCTGGTCGACCAATGATACGTGCGCTTTATCATTTTTTGCGACCATCAACAGGCCTGAAGTATCCTTATCAATTCTGTGGACAATACCTGGACGGAGCACACCATTTATACCTGAGAGATCCGTACAATGATGCATTAGTCCATTAACAACTGTTCCTGACGGATGACCCGGCGCCGGATGGACAACCATTCCGCGCGGTTTGTTGACAACGAGGACATCTTTATCTTCATAGACAATATCAAGATTGAGGTTTTCTGCAACGACGTCGAGTTCTTCCGGTTCAGGTTCATCCACCGTTACCGTATCACCTAGTTTTACTTTATAATTTGGTTTCACTTGCGTACCGTCTACAAGAACAAAGCCATCTTTCAGCCATGTTTGAATTTGTGTACGTGACCATTCTGGGTTGACTTCCGACAACGCTTTGTCAATACGACTTCCCTTGTGTTCTTCAGTTATTTCGATTTCAATTATTTCCATACCTACACCTTTTTCTTGTTCTTTTTTTCATCCATAATTATATGAATGATGATGATAACCACGCCGACTGTCAATGCCGCATCCGCCACGTTAAAAATGGGGAAATCATAATTGATAACCGGAATCATGACATCGACGAAATCGACAACTTCCTTGCGCCATAGACGATCAATGAAATTCCCAATTGCCCCGCCAAGCAAAAACATTAGACCAATACCGAAGAGCGGTTGACCTTTCGCTTCTTTATGAAAGTAATAAATGATGCCGCCTGCAACTACAACTGTGACAATATAAAATAACCACATTTGACCTTCGAGCATTCCCCATGCCGCTCCCCTGTTGCGGTGAGATAAAAGCCCCAAATAAGGTTCTGCAATACTGATTTTTTCACCAAGCTCCATATTTTTAACGACAAGCCATTTAGTAATCTGATCTAAAACTATGACCAATGCCGCCAATCCGTAATAAATGAACAATCCAAATACCCCCGTCCGACAGATTACGTACTATTTTACCACATAGACACCTATATGAGCGCGTTTCAACGCTAAAAAAAGCCGCTGCAGCAAGCTTAATAAAAAGACTGCAGCGGCGGCTTTCAATTTAACCCGTCTTACGAATAATGCTCTATCACGACTTCTGCACAACGCGTACATAGTGTTGGATGTGTTTCGTCAGTTCCGATTGTTTCGGAAATTGTCCAGCAACGTTCACATTTTTCACCATCTGCCTTTTCAACAAGAACACTTACCGTATCCAGTTTCAAAGTACCTTCAGGCATGTTTGTAATATCACCTTCAGCAAATTGCGATACGATGAAGAATTGTGCGAAATCGATATCGTCCGCCGCGAATACATCTTTCAGGTTTTCAGGGACAGCAACCGTTACTTTCGCTTCAAGCGACTTCCCGATCACTTTATCATTCCGCGCTTCTTCAAGCGCCTTCAGAACATTATCCCGGACAAGCATCAAGGTAACAAAACGTTCACGCAATGCTTGTGCTGTTTCCCCAAGATCTTTCGCGTCAGGCATATCTGTAAGCTGAATACTTTCTTCCGTCTTATGTTCAACAAATGCCCACAGCTCATCTGTCGTATGCGGAATAATTGGTGTCAATAATTTCAATAGCGAAATCAAGGTTTCATACATTACTGTTTGCATTGCCCGACGATGTGGATGATCTGCGCCTTCGATATATACAACATCTTTCGCAATATCAAGGTAGAACGAGCTCAATTCACCCGTACAGAAGTTATTTACTGCATGATATACATTTGCAAATTCGTAATTTTCATATGCTTCACGTACTTCTTTAATCATATCCTGCAACTTCACATAAACAAATTTGTCTACTGTACGCAGATTTTCAAATGCGACTGAGTCAGTTGCCGGATTAAAGTCCGATGTATTCCCGTGAAGGAAACGTAGTGTATTACGAATTTTTCTATATACTTCAGAAACTTGTTTGAAATTTGAATCCGACACTCTGACGTCCGCTGTATAGTCAACAGAAGATACCCATAGACGAAGAATATCTGCACCCAGCTGATTCATCACTTTCGCAGGAACGATGACGTTACCGATTGATTTACTCATTTTACGTCCTTCGCCATCCAGTGTGAAACCATGGCTTAGCACGCCTTTATAAGGCGCATGGCCATTAATCGCAACACTCGTCGTAAGGGATGAATTAAACCATCCACGATATTGGTCAGATCCTTCAAGATAGAGATCAGCCGGATAGACAAGATCATCTCGTTCTACAAGTACACCCTGATGCGTCGAGCCTGAATCGAACCAGACGTCCATGATGTCTGTCTCTTTTGTGAAAAGACCGTTTGGACTTCCAGCATGTGTGAAACCTTCTGGAAGTAAATCTTTTGCATCGCGTTCGAACCAGATGTTAGACCCATTTTCACGGAACAATTCCGAAACGTTGGCAATTGTATCATCCGTAATGATTGGTTCTCCATTTTCAGCATAAAATACTGGAATTGGTACTCCCCATACGCGCTGACGTGAAATACACCAGTCGCCGCGGTCGCGAACCATATTATACAGTCTCGTTTCACCCCATGATGGTGTGAATTTCGTATTTTTTATTGCGTCGAGCAATTCTGAACGGAACGATTCAATTGAAGCAAACCATTGTGAAGTCGCTCGATAAATTACCGGTTTTTTCGTACGCCAGTCATGTGGATACGAGTGAGTGATAAATGATAACTTTTGAAGTGAGCCCACTTCTTTGAGCGCTTCAGTAACTGCTTTGTTTGCATCTTCATAAAAGAGCCCTTCAAAGCCAGGTGCCTCGTCCGTCATAACGCCACGGTCATCAATTGGTGAAAGCGCATCAATTCCGTATGACTTAGAAACATAGAAGTCATCTTCCCCGTGACCCGGTGCTGTATGGACACACCCCGTACCAGCTTCAGCTGTGACGTGTTCACCGAGCATGATAAGTGAGTCGCGATCATACAATGGGTGTTTGGCAATGACACGGTCTAGCTCAGTACCTTTTAGTTCACGTTCAACCGCATAATCTTCCCATCCGAGCTCTTCAGCTACAAATGTAAGTAAGTCTTTAGCGATTAGGAATTTTCCTTCTCCTGTTTTAACAATGACGTATATAAATTCAGGATGGACAGAAATTCCCAGGTTTGCAGGAATCGTCCACGGAGTCGTCGTCCAGATTAAGAAATTAACATCTTCATCAATCACACCAAGTCCATCTTTAACAGGGAAACTAACATAAATAGATGGAGATTTCTTGTCTTGGTATTCGATTTCTGCTTCAGCTAGTGCAGATTCACTCGAAGGAGACCAGTAAACCGGTTTTAGTCCTTTATAGATATAACCTTTTTTCGCCATTTCTCCAAAAACTTGAATTTGACGCGCTTCAAATGATGGCTTCAGCGTGATATATGGGTTATCCCAATCGCCCCTTACACCAATCCGTTTAAACTGGCTACGTTGGCTGTCAATCTGACTAAGTGCATATTCTTCACACATCTTGCGGAATTCAGCTACAGTCATTTCTTTTCTCTTTACACCTTTGTTAACTAATGCTTGCTCAATCGGTAGTCCATGTGTATCCCAACCAGGAACGTATGGAGCATGGAATCCTGACATTGACTTGTGGCGGACAATCATATCCTTCAACACTTTGTTCAAAGCGTGGCCCATATGGAGATCGCCATTTGCATATGGAGGACCGTCATGTAAAACAAAAAACGGGCGCCCCTCAGTTCGTTGTTGTACTTTTTTATAGATGTCCATCTCTGCCCATTTCTCTTGCATTAAAGGCTCTTTGTTAGGTAAGTTTCCTCGCATTGGGAACTCTGTTTTTGGCATAAGAAGTGTATCTTTATATTCCATATTGTTTTCCTCCTTTAAAATTGAAAAGCGTAATCAGTTCGCACATTTAAAAAACGCAGAGTACCCAGAATCCAAGTTTAGCCAACGACTTTCGTAGATTATCCTCTGGCGAAAAATTTTATGATTTTCCGAGCAACAAAAAAAATCCCCACCCCTAAAAAGGGACGAAGAATTAATCTCGCGTTACCACCCTACTTGCAGCAAACAGATTTGCTACCACTCAGACACCATAACGGGGTGTGTCCGGGATTACGTAAATCATTCCGTAATCCGGCTCAAGAGTGATCTTCATTTCCAATTTGTTGACCGGGCTTCCACCATCCCCGGCTCGCTGTACACAATTTTGGAAAGTACTTTCTCTTTCAACGCCTGTTCTAAATATATGCATATAATTATATGTGTGCATTAAGACCAAAGTCAAGTTTACTTACGAATCTAGGTCAGCAACCATTTCTAAGCGTTCTGCGTCGATTTCATATTCAAGCAAAACATCCCAGTCATCTGACTGGATAAGGTCAAGTTGCGCTTCAATAAGCATTTTAAACCGCGCACGGAAAACCTTCGATTGTTTTTTAAGATCTTCTACTTCCACAGAAATCTGGCGTGCACGTGAAAGTGCTTCATTAACGATTCGATCCGCATTTTTTTCAGCTTCTTTGATTATCAATTTCGATTCTTTCATTGAGTTACGTCGTACATCCTCCGCAGCTTCTTGGGCGATAAGAATTGACTTATGAAGCGTTTGTTCAATTGTGTTAAAGTGGGAAACTTGTTCCGTTGATTGTTGTAAACTGGCTTGTAATGTTTTGTTTTCCGCAAGAACGTTTTCATAGTCTTTCATGATTTGTTCCAGGAACTCGTTTACCTCATCTTCATTATATCCACGGAACTTGCTTGCAAACTCTTTATTATGTATATCAAGTGGTGATAAAGCCATTTAAAGCATCTCCCTTTTAACGTATTCATTCTCTATTATACATGTTGGAACATCAGATGACAGTTCTTTTTTTAAACTATTGTCTGATAAAGTGAAACTTCAATTAACAGAGACTCTTCATTCCATTGATTGTAAAAGAACTCAGATTACGAACGCCGCGTGATGGTTAAGTCTTAAAGTAGGAGGCATACTGCCCGTTAATGAAGAATAATTCATTCTAACTTCCCAACGACGAGTCTGATTTTATCTTTGCGGGTTCTTCCTTCAATTGCAATCACTTTAAAACGACCTGAACCTCTAATTGATATCATATCCGATTCTTGTAGTTCAAAAGTGGGTTGATCACGTATAGCCCAGTTCACTTTCACTTTTCCACTATGTATAAGTGAAGCAGCTTTCGGGCGTGCAACATTCAATAGAGCAGCCGTTACAACATCGAGTCTTAAGGAGCTGACAATATACATTTCCTCTGTCCATGTATCTGTCGTGTCTATCCAATCTTCAGAATTATGACTTTCTTCAACCGTCACTTTCGCTTTTCCAATCGATATAAAGTTCGCAGTCATATAATCATTTAACTCGTCCACAACCGCAAACTGTACCTCATCATTATCCACTCGAATGTCTCCAAACTTCGAACGATCAATGCCTAATGACATCATCGAACCAAGAATATCCTTATGATCTAGGGACAGAAACTTTGAAGCGTATTTGACATTGAACATGGCGATACGATAATCATCCATTTCAGGTACAAAATAATCAGGGTAAATAAGTACTCTTCTACGTTCCGCATCAGGAAATGCGCCACTCGATCCGACAACTAAACTAGAACTTCCCGCGAGCGATTCAACAATACGTAGCTGCCTTGGATCTAAGAATCCTGTTAATTTAGGTGAATACGTATCCTCCACTTCACGAATCCAGCCTATTGCCGTTTCGATGAAAGGTTGTTCGTCTTTTCTAAAGTGTTGCAATATTGTTTCCATTTGTTTCTCTCCTTATAGAAAAATCCTCACATAAGTGAGGATAACATAATCATTTTATATACTTCAAAAATCCCCTTTGAGATTAAGCTCAAAGCGAATAAACCTACGATTGGTGAAATATCAATCATACCTAGTGATGGAATGAACTTTCTGAAAAAACCTAAATAAGGCTCTGCAATCTTTTCAAGCATTTTACCAAACTTAGTTTCACGTGAAGCTGGTACCCAAGACATAAGGATATATATAATAAGTAGTATTGAGTAAATTTGAATTAGCCATGCTATACCTCTATAAAGTAATGTTATGATCTCTGCCATTCTATTCCGTACACCTCATTCAATTTCTATCTTTCAAAATAATCGGAGATTGCGCCATCAACTTCTACATTTTCAGGAACGCATAGGAAAATATCCGTCCCAATCCGTTGAATGTCTCCGCCTATTGCAT
Source organism: Sporosarcina sp. Y1004 (assembly GCF_057669665.1). Lineage (NCBI taxonomy): Bacteria > Bacillati > Bacillota > Bacilli > Caryophanales > Caryophanaceae > Sporosarcina > Sporosarcina sp. Y1004. Next base: position 197,812 of record NZ_JBYHFQ010000003.1, read on the forward strand.
AAACTGTACCGCTCAAGAAATCGACAATTCGAATTCCCTGGTCCCGTTCGATTCGCTGTAAATTCACTACAACAGCGCGTTTATTTTTCAAGTGTTCGGATATATCTTGGGCTTCTGCATAAACACGTGGTTCGATAAGAACGACTTTTGAAGACTTCTGGAGACTTTGCAAACTGACGACCGTAGCAGATTGCTGTGGTTCTCCGGTTGTTTGTTTTCGGGCAGGTACTCTGCGAGGTTGCTCTTGTACTGGTCGCTGTTCTTCACGAATCGGTTGTTCTTTAACGTCGCTTTCTTCATCTTCCAGATAAAACCACTTCTCAAATTTGTTTTTGATGCTCATGTTTCTCCCCCGTTTTCTGCTCCGACTAGTGCGGTACCGATTCTAACATGGGTTGCCCCTTCTTCAATAGCGACTGTGAAATCGTTCGACATTCCCATTGATAGTTGAGTACAAGGTGCATGTGTCAGTTCTTTAACTGAGATGCTGTCTCTGAGTTCCCTTAATGAACGGAAAACTGTACGGATTGCATTCATATCCTCAGTGAATGGAGCCATTGTCATAAGGCCTATAATTCGGATTTTATCAAAAGCCGCAGCTTCATCAATGAAGCTTTCAAGCTCATCTGGCATGACACCAGATTTAGTTGTTTCACCAGAGACATTCACTTGAATAAAACACTCGATTGTATGGTTTGCACGCTTTTGAATCTCTTTTAGTAAACTAAGTCTGTCTACTGAATGTAGGTAATCAATCTTGTTTATGATATCTTTTACTTTTCGACTTTGAACATTACCAATAAAATGCCATATCGCATCATTTTGAATTGTTACCTGCTTCTCAAGAAGAACTTCGGGACGATTTTCACCCAGATGTTGAATACCTGTTTCCAAAATTTCAGAGGTTCTTGCTACCGAAACTTCCTTTGTGACGGCAACGACCGTTATTTCCGACCTTTTTCGACCTGCTCGATCACACGTAATTTGTATAATTTGTTCAATTTCTTCTATCCGACTTTGAAGGTTTTCCATTATTATCACTACTTTTCATATATCTTTCATTTCATTGTACCAACCTAGCCCGTACATATCAATTATAAATCATTTTCCTGATACCTTTTTACCTACAAGTACGATATCTTTTCCTATTGTTGTAATGTCTTTTAGATTGACACTTTTAGTATCTTTGTCTTTTCCATCAAAAAAACTGCTTCGATCTCCACCTCCGACAAGCAATGTTTCGACTTTTCCCGTAACAATATCAATTGTGGCATCTTGAACAAAACCTAGGAACGAACCCTTAGTTGCATCAATAACTTCTTTTTTTTGCATTTCTGAAAACTTCATAAAACCCCTCCTATGATTGAATATATGCACACGAACAAAAAAATAACGCAATGCAATCGCTGCATTGCGTTACTATTATCAATTTTGTTCCATTCCTTCTCGTATCGTTTTAACTGCACTCTTCTCTAATCTTGATATTTGCGCTTGAGAAATGCCCAATTCTTTTGCAATTTCCGTCTGCGTCTGTCCCAAATAAAATCGTTTGGATAGGATGGATTGCTGCCTCTCATCCATTGATGATACCGTTTCTTTTACAGATACATATGTCAACCACCGCTCTTCTGACACGGTTTTGTCTTGTATCTGATCCATCATGAACACGGGATCCCCACTGTCTCCATTCATAGGTTCATGAAGTGACATGGGATCTTGAATTGCGTCTAGTGCAAATAATATATCGTCCGCAGGAATCCCGGTTGCTTCTGACAAATCTGAAATTCGCGGTTCTCTTTGATTGTCGTTAATGAATTGTTCTTTGGCTCTGATGGCCTTATATGCAATGTCTCGTAGTGATCTTGATACCCGTATTGAATGATGGTCACGCAAATGTCTTTTTATTTCTCCGATAATCATTGGGACTGCGTAAGTTGAAAATCTGACGTTATGTTTCAAATCAAAGTTGTCAATCGATTTAAGTAAGCCAATGCAGCCGACTTGAAATAAATCATCCGCCTGTTCTCCCCTGTACGCGAACCTCTGAACTAAGCTAAGGACAAGACGCAAATTACCAATAACAAGTTCTTCTCTTGCTGAATGATCTCCACTTTGAAGCCTGACAAACGTTGCTTTCATCACATCATTTGTTAGTAATGGCAATTCGGACGTATCAATTCCACAAATTTCTACTCTAGTACGTACCATTCGCTTTTCCTCCGCATTCTGTAGATGACTGTACAAGATAGTCTGTCCGCAGTTGTCCAGAATATGCGGGAATCCGCTTCGCCAATTTCAACCATTATGCAATGGGTTGATTTAAACTTTCACGTAATTCCGAGATTATTTTCTTTTCAAGTCGGGAAATATAAGATTGTGAAATCCCAAGCAGTTCTGCAACTTCTTTTTGTGTCATTTCCACTTGTCCCGTCAAGCCAAATCGGCATTCCATAATATAGCGCTCCCGTTCGTCAAGGCTCGTAATCGCTTCAATCATGTGTTGGCGTTCTATTTTCTTTTCTACGTCATCAATGATAATGTGCTCATCTGTGCCGAGTATATCCGACAATAGCAATTCATTTCCGTCCGCATCAGAATTGAGTGGCTCATCAAAAGATATTTCTGACCGCGTCTTATTCGTTTTACGGAGATGCATTAAAATTTCGTTTTCAATACAACGAGATGCGTAAGTAGCCAATTTGATATTTTTGTCAGTTTTAAATGTTTCAATCGCTTTTATAAGTCCGATCGCACCGATGCTGATAAGATCCTCGATATGTGTGTTGGTGTTATCAAAGCGACGTGCAATGTAGACAACGAGGCGAAGGTTTTTTTCTATAAGCCTATCACGCGCGTTCATATCGCCTTCCATGAATGCTTTGATTGTTTCAGCTTCTTCTTCCCGTGTTAATGGCTTTGGAAGAGATTCGTGTCCTCCAATATAGTATGTGCCATTTTTCTTTTTAAAAAAACTGGCAATAACCGACATCCACTTCTTTAGTTCATGTAGCATAAGCAGTTCCCCTTTCCCCATTTAATATATCCATTGCGGATACGTGCAAAATAGCCTCAGCACCATCAGGATAACGGCGGTCATTTTTAGTCACGACTATATAACCTGGTTGCATTGTATCTTCATCACCAAGCACCCATCGATCGAACTTGAAGCCGACAGCCCAGGACTGTCCCTGAAGAGTGACCAAACGTATTAACCGTATTTGTTTTTGATAAGCTTTCGGAAATGCAGACATTGAGGGTGTACTTTGTGGATCCCAAGCAAGAAGCGGTTCTAGTAGATCTTTCGGAATATGTCTTTCAAGCACTTTAAAAGATACAAAGTGAACTGGAGCTCCGGACAACGGCTCAGTACAACCGTTCCCTGAATCGATGAACACATCAATTTCAATGTTTGCATTCCATATGTTCAATATGGATGACTTACGAAGCTCCGATACATGGCGAGCAGTTCTGACATCTAGCCACTTCTTTTTCATGAAGTATAGGGAGACATATGCCACAATCGCATAAGTTAGAACGTTTATTGAAGAACTGAACATGTTGATGCGATAGTGAAAAGCGGTAAGTAAACCACCTGCAAATACTGCACCGATTAAAACCATAACCGAGGACTTTTTCCAAATGCCAAAGTTTCTTCCAAATGCACAGAAAGTCATACAAATAAAGGAAAAAATTAAAGTGACGATTGAAGATGGCAAGATGGTGACAGCCAAAGCACCTACAAAAGCGGCTAACACTAGTCTTCTGCGAGCGGCTTGGACGTTTCCTGCTTTGTTAGCGAATGAAAGGATAGCATAATTGAACAGCATATTCACTCCGACAATGAGTTCTCCGTACATAAACCGCCCTCCCTGAAAACAACGATATCATCTATGCCATGAAATGTTTGTCGGAACGAGGGTTAAGTAAAAAAAAGAAATCGACAGAATTCGATTTCGGTTTTCGGTACATATGGTTGTTTACTGAATAACTGGGTTCTTTGTCAAATGACGTTGGTGAAGTATTTTAGCCGCCTATAATTGATTTTTTTGTCGCCGGATTGTCCAGAAAGTCAGTAAAACTGATTTTTTGCGGCAATCCTTTATTATATAGGTTTCCAAATATCTCGTTGCTTTCCGTTCCAGATGGACGCTTTCCGCGGGCACGGCTTCAGCCAGGGAAGAGTGAACTTCTTTCTCTTCCTAGCTGTTCCCGCCGGAGTCGCCATCTTGCACTCCAAGCAACTAAAATTGCACTTTAAAATTAGATATATGTATACAAAAATTGCCCAATCCCATAAAATGCTCGACAGTTAGATTGTGCTGCTTTAGAGCGTGATCGTTTTTGTTCGCTATGTTTATCAGATGGTTTAAACTTAAGTGTAAAATAATACGGTTTTTGTAATTCTGGAGATTCCTGTATGCATATGCGACACGATTCAATACTTTAATTTTATTGTTAATCCCTTCAATCCTTCCGGTATTGTAAGGGTAAATAAAGATGTTTTCTATGAACGGAAGATGTTTTCGGAGTGCAATCTTTAACGTCTATTGCAAGGGATTGTTCTTTTTCAAAAGTAAATAGGTTGGATTTACACCCGTAATCGGTAAAGTAGCTCGAGACGATTGAGTCCCATTTTTATAAACCGTCTAGTCAATGTTTCCGACACCGCACCCTTCGCAATGTGTAGGATTATATGTCAATTTACCAAGGACTTTTTTTTCATACTTTTCCTTTAAAAGTCCCTTCTTTTATGAACTTTTCTTCAAAAGTGATGTTTGAGTCTTGAATATCGAGTAGGGATTTAAAATATTAGTGTATGACAAGTGAGTTCCCTCCTGGATGATGGCTTTAGTCGACTTTAATGCTACAAGGAATCTTACTTGTTCTCTATTTATATTGAACTTACGTTCCCTACACTTTTAGCTGATTGGAGTGCAGAGAGGCGACTCCGGTGGGATTAGCGTGACAGGTGAGACCCCGCAGGAGCACGGTTTTCGCGACGAGGAGGCTCACCGCACGCCCCACGGAACGCATCCGCTCGGAACGGAAATCAGCGTGTAGTAGGATTCTTTAGTTCAATTTACATTTATAAAAAAATGACGTAAGTAAAATTTTATCCCTTTCTCCTGTTTTGTGGAGATGGGGATTTTCTTTCACCAACGTCATATATTGTACAACTAATAGTTGTGGATTGTTTATAGTATTTCCACACAAAAAAACTTACCAAAAATGCAATTGCATCTTTGGTAAGCTTTTAATTTCTCATTATTATCTGCGTCGATTACGTAAGAAAGTCGGAATATCGAGCGCGTCATCTTGATGATTATTTTGAGGTTGGCGTGGAGGTTCCTGTTGTTGGAACTGTGGCGCTTCCTCCCTGCGTTCCCGCGTTGGCGGTTGTTGTACAGGAGGTTGTTGTTGTTGTTGTTGTTGTTGTTGTTGTTGTTCACGTGCCTGTGGACGTCCTGCACCGAAACCAGCGCTTCTAGACGGACGTGATACCGTTAGTTGCTCTTCGGTAAATCCAGTTGCAATGACTGTCACAATAATCTCGTCTTTCAAGTTATCATTGATGACCGATCCGAAAATCATATTCACATCTTCATCTGATGCTGAAGCTACGATATCTGCAGCTTCCTGCACTTCGAACAAACTCAGGTTAGAGCCACCTGTGATATTCATAAGTACGCCTTTGGCACCGTCAATCGAAGTTTCAAGTAGAGGACTCGAGATAGCCTTTTTCGCAGCTTCTGACGCACGATTTTCTCCCGTTGACATACCGATTCCCATTAGAGCAGAACCTTTATTGGACATAATTGTTTTAACATCCGCAAAGTCCAAGTTAATAAGTCCAGGTACAGCGATCAAATCAGAAATACCTTGTACCCCTTGACGAAGTACATTATCAGCCTCGCGGAAAGCTTCCAACATAGGTGTATTTTTGTCTACGATTTCTAGTAACTTATCATTTGGAATGACTATTAGCGTATCGACAGATTCTTTCATTGCCGTAATACCACCGATTGCCTGTGTCTGGCGTTTGCGGCCTTCAAATGTAAATGGTCTTGTTACGACTCCGACCGTCAGTGCACCAAGATCCTTCGCGATTTGTGCGATGACCGGAGCAGCACCCGTTCCTGTTCCTCCACCCATACCTGCAGTGACAAAGACCATATCCGCTCCACGCAATGCCTCTTCCAGCTGCTCTTTACTTTCTTCAGCGGCTTTTTTACCAACTTCTGGATTTGCACCTGCTCCAAGTCCCCGTGTCAGTTTACCGCCAATTTGCAACTTCACTTCTGCAGTAGAAAGATTCAAAGCTTGCGCATCTGTGTTTACTGCAATAAACTCGACTCCCTGTACCCCATGTTCAATCATTCTATTTACAGCATTGTTCCCACCGCCACCTACACCAATTACTTTAATGACGGCTAACGCGTCAACATTCGTGTCAAATTCCAGCATCGTTTCTCCTCCTAATCCATTACATACAATTATTTAATACCCTTATTCGAAGAAATTATCGAAAACTCTTTTAGCCTTATCCATTAATCCTGGTTTCTTCTCTTTGCTGCGTTCTGCCGATTTTTTCTTATTAACAGGAGCCGCCGAATGACTATCCGATTCTACTGTCGGTGAATCTGGTACATGGCCAAAATAAGAATCTTGCATATGCGCATAACGGATAAGACCAACCGCTGTCGTATACATCGGTTCTCTAACCCCGATGTATTCAGGTGTATGAATTCGAACTCTCGTTTTCAGCACATGTCTGGCAAGTTGAAGTAAACCATCCATTTTCGTTATTCCACCGGTCAACACGACACCACCGGGTAGATCCCTTACACCCATCCGATACAGTTCTTCCAGGATGAGATCGAAAAGTTCCTCAAGTCGTACACCGATGATTTCAGATATGTATCGTTGACTGTATTGATCTTTTGAATCAGCACCGATCACAGGCACTTCAAACAACTCATCATCAGATGCATCATCAGAGAATGCATGTCCATACTGGTGTTTAATTTTTCTTGCTTGTTCGGTTGGGGTTTTTAAAATAATTGATAAATCCTTTGTAATATGATCCCCACCCACAGGGATAACAGCTGTCGACATGAATCTGTTTTGACCGAAAATCGAAACTGTCGTAGACCCGCCGCCAATATCAATGTAAGCAGTACCATGGTTTTTTTCATCATCCGTTAATGCGAATGTACCAGCCGCAAGCGGTTGTAGGTAAATTTCTCGTATCACAAGTCCTGCACGTTCTACACAGCGTAATATATTATGAACCAATGTTTTTGATGTAGTAATTAGCGTGCCGTCCATTTCCAAACGTACGCCTATCATTCCACGTGGATCCGTTATTTCATCATAATCGTCAACAATGAATTGTTTTGGAATAATATTAACAATTTCTCGTTCAGGTGGAACAGACATAACTTGTGCTGATTTCATGACTCGATCCAGATCATCGTCAGTGATTTCACGATTTTCCGAGTTAACTGCAACAACGCCTTTGACATCCTGTAATAGTACGCCATTTGCAGGTATACCAAGTATGACTTCACGAATTTGCATTCCTATCATTCTTTCAGCCTGTTCTACAGCTTTTCGGATAGTCTGAACGGTTGCATCTATATCGATAATTGTTCCTTTTCGGATTCCCGCGGATTGTACATTACCAACTCCGATAACATGTAGGGATCCACCATCTACTTCTCCGATTAATACTTTAACCGATGAAGAACCTATATCAAGTGATACATATAGTTCTGATTGGCTCAATTGCTGGCACCTCCCATATCAACTCTTAACTCCCATTCTATTGTATCAGGAGCGTATTGTCTAAATATTTTCGACATACTTTGTTCAAACCCTTTCATTACAATACATTAGTATTTGAAATCTTACCTCGTTCCGTCCACTTTACAAGTAAAATTCTTCTAATGACGGCGATATTTTGGAATAACCTGACCCCAAAGGCAAAGATTGCTGCCAGGTACAGATCGACTCCAAGGTGCACTCCTAGAAATGCCAGTGCTGCCGCTAGAGCGATGTTAAAGAAGAATCCCGATACGAACACCTTGTCATCGTATACTTGCTGTAAATGCGCCCTAATGCCTCCAAATAACGTATCTAAAGCGGCAAGTACTGCAATTGATAAATAATTATCGTATATTTGTGGAATTTGAATGTCTGACAAGAGTCCAAGCGAAATTCCAATTATGAGACCGAGTATAGGTAACCACATAAGTCATTCCCCTTTCGGCAATTCTTCTAAAAATTGATTATCAAATCTGTCTGGATAGCCTCGTATCTCAAGATCCATTTCGGGTTTCCCAACCTCGAGGATTAAATCGTCGATATAAAAGTCATCATGAATGGTCGAAGCCAATAAATAATTATACAACTTTTCACTTTCCGTAAACGTCGGGGAAATGATTTTAATGGTAAACGGGGGGGTAGATACATTTAGTCCATTTACAGTTGTCATACCGTTAATATCCCTGATTGAACTCAATATCGTAAACCGCTTACCATCTATTTCATAAGTAAGCCCATTAAACCTATTTAGCTCATTGACAAAACGTGTTAGCAAATCAGGTGATATCCCCGTTATCGGAATCCCAAATGCCACACTCTCCGGTGAAGGCTTTACCTTGATGACAATGCCAGGACCTTGAATGTCCGTGACGCCCGCTTGACGATAGAGTTTGTCCACTGTTTGGGTTAAGGCTGTTCCAGTATTTTCATCGTTCAACGATTTGTATGTAATAATCGTTTGGTCCAATTCACGAATTTCAGACAGCAATTCAGAATGAAATTGCTTTTCAGTTGCCAAGTCTTGACGGATTGCCCAAATATCCCTCGTATCCCTTTCTTCGGGACTTTTCAACGAATTGAATTGGACGGCAGACATGAATCCAACTAGGAGCAGGATTAAAGTAAATCTCCAATGTATTTTCTTCATCCGTCCAACCTCCTTTCGGATCCTCCTAGACCGTTATTCAACCTTCATCCAGTAATGCCGATAGTTGAATATCTTTTAATTGTTCAGTTGTAACCACAATATTATCCCGTATTAAACTGTCAATCACACCGCCTTTTAAATGGAGTGCGGATGCCAGTACATTCATATCCCCAATTGCTTCTATAACGAATGGTGCAGGAAATGTCTTGCCGTCCACCGTAATAACTGGTCCTGTGCATTTGATGTAAGAGTTTGATGTTATTCTTTGCCCATTTATCGCTAATCCTTGCGCTCCAGAAATCCTAAGTTCATTAATAACGCGAAGAATATGGCTTTCATGAACAATATAATCATTCGGATTCTGTTCAACCGGATCGTAATCGGCATCTTTCATGGTAATTTTGACACCTTGTCCGGCAGCAGGGATTACGCCAAGCAGCAAGCGGAGATCTTTGGCTTCTTCCACGAGATTGGCATGATTTTTCTCCCCTGTAGAGAATGAACGTTCATACTCACGTATCTCTTCCTGCTTGGCGGCGATTTCATCTGTCAATTCCTTATTCCGTTCCTGCTGACTAATTAAATTTTCCCGGTAATCCTCTTCTTTTATAAATGCAGGAGATTTAAAATTTGCGTCCTCCTGATTTATACCAAGAGTCCGATATGAAAACGCGAGAATGAAACCGAGTACGAGAAAGACAACAGAAAAAAGTATGCTCCTACCCCTCTTCTTGTAATCCTCATTAGTCTTCTTCGCCAATCGTATCCTCCTCCTCAATTAACCCGTACACTTTGCTGAAGGGAGTGAAAAATGTGCCGACTTCCATGTCTATTACACCTTTTTCATAGTCGTTCAATTGTGCAGTGATGTCGGGATAATAAGACATCTTTTCAGCGAAAGTTGAGATGAAGGCACGGACTTCAAATCCATCATCCATATAGATTGTAATACTATCCGTATCTGACTTATCTCCAGTGAATATTATTTCGGAAATGGAATGGAAGACTTCGTCCTCCATTTTTAACAATTGCTTTGTCATCCTTTTCCGTATCTTGGCAGACTTGAAGTTGTTCAAAACTGGAGATTTCGCATCTGGAAGCAACAAATCGTTCGGAAATGTTTCCCCACTTTCCAGCAGAAGACTATATTGCCCTGCATCTTCCATATAAGCAACAGTCTCCCACTCAGTCACAGCGATTTCAACATTTCTAAACCATTTCCGAGAAACCGAGACTTTTTCTACACCGATAATCTTCTCCATTGACTCTTCAACTTCCCCCGTATTGAAGCTCCAGATAGACTTGTCCTTTAATAAACCGCTTTGTTCCTTATAAAATTCCGGTTGTTGGAGAACCGCTCCAGTTACAGTAATCTCTTCTACCTTACTGAATCGTGATTGGAAGTAAAGGATAGCCAGGAGCGCAAGGATGAACACGGTCAACATGAAAAGGAATTTTTTATTCGTTTTCTTGCGGCGTTTTTCCCGCATGGATGGAATTCGCTCTTCAATATCGATGACTTTGTCCATTTCGGCTCCTCCTTTATCATGACGATTTTTTTACAACTGTAAAATGCATAATTGTTCCAGCCGCTATCCAGGTAGTCATTAATGATGACCCTCCGTAGCTGATAAACGGCAAGGTGACACCGGTGACAGGCAATAGCCCAGAAACGACGCCGACATTTAAGAAGGTTTGAAAGATGATCATGGAACCCATGCCTGCTACCATTAAAAATGCATATTTACCTTTCGTTCTGATTGCTATTCCGAAAGTTGCTGCCAAAAGGACACCGAACAGGAACAAAACCACCGCGGCTCCAATAAATCCCGATTCTTCTGCAATTATTGAGAAAATGAAGTCATTTTGGGGCTCCGGCAAATAAAGATACTTCTGACGGCTATTCCCGTAACCATGACCAACCAACCCTCCTGGTGCAATGGCAAATAACGACTGAATCCCTTGAAAACCCGTACCAAGCGGATCATTCCAGGGATCAATGTACGATTTAATGCGATCTAACCTGTAAGGTGCCGCGGCAATCAACGCGATAAATGCACCTATTCCACCCAATCCTAAAAACATGAAAAAACGAAGCGGATATCCTGCAATAAACAGAATAACAAATGCAGAGACAATCATTATGACGGCGGAGCCTAAATCTGGTTGCAACATGATTAAAGCGGCCGGCAAGAGTATCAACCCGATATGACTAAACTGGAAAACTCTTTTTCCAGTCGAATTAGCGATACTACAAGCTAGTTTTCCGATCAATGCGACTTTGATGAATTCTGCCGGTTGGAGACTGAATGGTCCAAATGCAATCCAACTTTGGGAGCCGTTTCGTACTGCGCCGATTCCAGGTATAAGAACCGCAATGAGTAATAAAATCATCGCAATATAAAATACCGTCCACGTTTTCGGATTCGATGTTAGTGGACTTTTCATGATAATGATTCCAATACCAATAGAAACCGCCATATAAATGGCTTGTTTTACAATGAAAGGGGAGGAATCAGCATAATGGACAGCTCCCCAATAAGAACCGGCGGAATGGACAAAAGCCAATCCGATGAGCGACAGCGTCACGGCAGAAATAATAAAAGACGTTTTCAACTTAGCTTCCAGTGAACGCATCCTTCCGCAAATTTGCTAGATCAAGCAAGGATTTTTATTAAATCCCATGCGAATAGCATTTAATCATTTAAAAACCTACAATTTCATGACTGCACTTATGAATTGATCGCCCCGGATTTCAAAATTAGGGTATTGATCCCAACTTGCGCAAGCCGGCGACAGTAAAATAATATCGCCTGTCTCTGAAAGCGGATATGCTTTTCGTACTGCATCTTCCATATCTTCAGCTTGAATAATAACTGAGACATCACAGGATGCTGCAAACTCTGAAAACGTCTCTGCGGTCTCTCCGACTGCAATGACCGATTTTACATTTGTCATGTAGGGTCTTAATTCTTCAAATGATTGACCTCGATTCAGTCCCCCCGCAATCAGGATAGTTGGGACATTGAAAGCTGCCAAAGCACTTTTTGTAGCAAGCGTGTTCGTTGCTTTCGAATCGTTATAAAACTTTCGTCCATGTAATTCTTTCACAAACTGCATTCGATGTCGTACACCTGTAAAGGAACTTAGAACACTTTCGATTGCTGATTTATCACAACCTAATAGAATAGCTGCAGCAGTTGCCGCAAGAATATTTTCTAGATTATGCTGTCCAGGTAACTTGATGACGGAACGCTTTACATAAAGTTCCCCATTCCAGTATATTTGCTGATCATCAGCTGATATTCCATGCTCTTTTTTTCCAGTTAGTGAAAAAGGAATTTTCCTAGCACTTGAACGGGCAGCATACTTACTCAGTTCCGGCTGATCGTCATTGAATATAAGATAATCTTGCTCTGTTTGATTTTTTGATATTCCATACTTTGCTTCCGCGTATGCTTCAGATGTCCCATGGTAATCTATATGTGAGTCATATAAATTTGTCCAGATGGCTATTTCAGGGCGGAATGAATCTGTTCCCATTAGTTGAAATGAAGATGCTTCAAGAACAATAATGTTTTCTTTCGTAGCTTTCTCTGCGACAGTGCAAGAGACTGTTCCGATATTGCCAGCAATCAGTGGATGTTTACCACCAATACTAAGCATATGGTACAGCAAAGTCGTAGTCGTTGTTTTACCATTGGATCCTGTAATTCCGACGATTTGCGCTTCACTTATCCTGGATGTAAGTTCAATTTCCGTCCATACTGGAATTCCTTTGCGGAGTGCCTCTTCAACAACAATATTGCTATAAGGGATTCCCGGATTTTTGACAACGAAGTCATAGCTTTCATCAAGGATATCGGCTGGATGGCCGCCGCAAATAACACGTATTCCAAGTGCTTGAAGTTCTATTGTCTCCGCATCCCCTTTCGACGGCGCTGCATCATTAACAGTCACAATCGCCCCGGATGAATGCAATAGGCTTGCCGCGGCATAACCGCTTTTCGCAAGACCTAAGACAAGAACATTTTTCCCCTTAAACTGATTTGGATTCTTCAATTACATCACCTCCAACAAGACAGGGAGAATTGCTGCGAAGAAAGCAACACCCCAAAAAACAATTACAATTTTCCACTCGGACCAACCCGATAATTCAAAATGATGATGGATCGGACTCATCTTAAATACCCGTTTACCCGTCGTTTTGAAACTAATTACTTGGATAATAACAGATAGCGTTTCAACGACATAGACAATTCCAATAATAATAAGAAGGAATTCCTGTTTGATTAAAACAGATATCATCGCGAGTGCACCGCCGAGCGCCAATGACCCTGTATCACCCATGAAAACTTTGGCTGGCTTAACATTGAATACAAGGAAGCCAAGCATTGCTCCCGTAACCACGAAAGCAAAGATTGCAATATCATGTTGTCCGTAAACCAATGCATGGACTCCAAATGCAGCAAAAGCAATTGATGAGGTTCCTGCCACGAGTCCGTCTAGTCCATCTGATAAATTCACTGCATTGGAAAACCCGACAAGCCAAAAAATGAGAAAGGCCACATAGAATATACCAAGTTCTATTTTAAAGTCGGTAAAAGGTATTTGAACCGCAGTATCAAACGGCCCCAGCTTCAATAGGAAGAATGCTGCAATTGCAACTATAATTTGCCCAATCAGCTTTTGAATGGACGTCAGTCCTAAGTTCCTTTTTAAAACAACGATTATGAAGTCATCCAGGAAACCGATGACCCCAAAACCAATCAGAACAAGCAAAAGGACTATCGTCTGAGTCGTCAGTACATCGTATATGTATGAAAGGCCAAGTGTTGTAATGATAATCGAACCGATAAAGATGAGCCCGCCCATTGTAGGTGTACCCGCTTTTTTCTGATGGGTTTTAGGCCCTTCCTCTCGGATACTCTGCCCAAACTTCATTCTTCTGAGAGCTGGGATGATTAAAAACCCTAAAAGTGTAGATATGATAAACGCGACCACAATGGCCGTCAACGTAGTGACAAGTGTCATGATTTTTTCTCCTTCTACCTTCTGAGACAGTTTGTAAAAATACACCGTCACAGACTTTGCTTTTATATGTGTTATTCTGTGTAAACGTGGATAATATCATCAACCGTAATCAATGTATCCGCTGTGGGGAACTGATATTTCACTTTTTCTCCTGAACCATGCCACTCGATACGGTACGTATACAATTGACTTGTGAGCTTACTTTTCTTCATTCCCGTTAGATCGGGCACTCGGTGTGACAATGAATCTCCCCACCTGTATTCTTTGTCAATTTGACCTTCCCTATGCGTAATTCCAGCAAGCGGAGCAATCTCCTCAATAATGCGTCCTACGATAGGAGCCGCAATAACGCCTCCGAACTGAACTGAGTTTTTCGGGCTGTCAATTGCAATATAAACAAGCAATTCAGGATCATCCGCTGGTGCAAATCCGATGAATGATACGATATAATCTCCATCTTTATAAGCTCCATCAACAACTTTTTGTGCAGTACCTGTCTTTCCACCAACACGAAGTCCGTCTGTAAATGCATTACGTCCAGATCCATTTGCCACCACTGATTCCAATGACTCCCTCACCTGTTTGGAGGTTTCTTCACTAATCACACGTCGCTGCATTTCAGGCTCAAATGTTTGGATCGACTTTCCTTTATCATCCATGATTTCTTTAACAATGTATGGACGATACAGATAACCGCCGTTAATCGCTGCGGCAACCGCTTGAACTTGTTGGATAGGAGTTACTGAAATCCCTTGACCAAATGCCGTTGTCGCTTGCTCGACGGGACCAAACGCTTTTTCGGAAAATAAAATCCCTTTCGATTCGCCTGCAATGCCTGAACCAGTCGACTGGCCAAAGCCGAAGTCTCTAATATACTTATTCATTTTTTCCGGTCCCAATCGCTGGCCAATTTCAACAAATCCAGGGTTGCATGAATTTTCAACGACTTCAAGGAATGTCTGTTCCTTATGGCCTTCTCTTTTCCAACAGCGCAACCTCGCTTTTCCAACCATTACATAACCTGGATCATAAAACTGTTCCTTTTGAAGATCTATAACTTTTTCTTCAAGTCCCGCGGCGAGTGTCAGAATTTTGAAAGTCGAGCCAGGCTCGAAAGTCATCCAGACAGGCAAGTTCCGATTATAAATACTCGGATCTACATTTTGAAAGTCTGCAGGATGAAATGTCGGGGCAGAGGCAAGTGACAGCAATTCGCCCGTTTTCGGATTCATGATGATTGCAAGTGCTTGAGTCGCATCATACTTTTCCATGGCTTGCATTAGTTCCCGCTCCACTATTTCCTGCATGCGTAAATCGATTGTCAACTCGACATTAGCACCTTTTACCCCTGTTTTAAAACCATCATCCACATGGGGAAGCGGAAGCCCTTTTGCATCTGTATACAATCGGATGTTATCGCCAGTTCCTTTCAAGATTTCGTCATATGCGTACTCGATACCTGCAAGTCCTTGGCTATCATATCCCGTAAAGCCTATCAATCTAGATAACAGCTCGCCATTCGGATACTCCCTGACAAAATCGACACCCGTATACAATCCATCTATTTGCAGTCGAGCAATTTCATCCGCCTGCTCTTTCGTAATGTTTTTTCCTTCGGGCGCCAATTTAACCATAACTTCTCTTTGCGCCATTTTCTTTTCCAGTTTAGCAGCGTCTACTTCTAAAACACTTGCCAGCGCAATCGCTGCACTTTTCACTTCACGATTTTGAGATGGCATAAAGTACAGTGTTGGTGCCAATTTATTGCCAACAATTAAATCCCCATTCCGATCTACTATGTTCCCGCGAATCCCGCCGAACGGGATTTCACGATCCCAATTTGCTTCTGCGCGTCCCTTCAGTAATTCATGTTTTATAATTTGCACATGGAATAACTTGACAACGACCATTGCAAGGCAGATAAGAAAAATAACAAATACCGCTCGTAATCTCTTTTTAGATTGTAATTGTATAATCGTCCGCAGCGGTTACACACCTCTCGTTTTTATATCAACGTATGATGTGACGCGGTTCGCTATTCGTTATCCGCCTACTTTACTCTCTTCTTCTTCGGTCTCTTCTACGGGTTTATAGATTTCAGAAGGTGATTCTAAGTGAATCACTACGGGCTCATCATCCCCAATTACAGACCCTTTTGAAAGGCTTTGTTCAGTAACATAACCATCCCCGTTAATCCGAATATCAAGTCCAGATAACATTTTATACGAAAGAACCATTTTTTTCGACCATCCCATAAAGTCAGGTAATGTATTCGGTCCCTTTGTGCGCAATAGGACGACTGAACCTTTAACTAGTTTCGTTCCTGCCTGTGGATATTGGATGTCAATTTCCCCACCCTCACCAATTATTTCCGGAACAAAGCCATCTTTTGTTAATTTTTCAATTGCTACTTTCGAATCTTTCCCAGTATATTCACTGAGAACTGTCGGTTCAACGATATCATCTCCGCTTGGAACAATGTTCTTGTAGCGCAAACTGTTGTCCATAATTGAAGTAAATAGTTTTGAAACAGTATCTGAACCGATTTCCCCCGCTTTTAGTTTCGGTTGCTGAACTACAATATACGTTAGCAATTGCGGATCTTCAGCTGGCGCCATCCCAAGGAATGAATACAAGTAATTACCATTACCAGATAAATAGCCCGCTCCAGATGGATTCGGTATTTCTGCGGTGCCTGTCTTACCACCGACTGTATAGCCATCGAGGGCAAATTTTCTGCCTGTACCTTTTTCAGAAGTCACAGTGGTAGCGAGCAACTCCCTCACTTCTTTTGCTGTCTCAGCAGAAATCGGGCTTCCATGCTCTTCAGGTTTTTGATCTTGAATGACTTTACCTGTATTTGGATCGGTAATTTTATCAATCACATACGGTCTCATCATGACACCATCATTGGCAATTGCAGTACCTGCTTGGATCATCTGCATTACTGTAACTGTGGAGCCCTGCCCAAAGGCAGTTGTCAATCGTTCAATCGGCCAATCGTCTAGAATTTTCCCCGATGCTTCATGTGGCAAGTCAATTCCGGTCTTTTCCCCGAATCCGAATTTCCTCATATACTCGATGAATGTTTTATCACCCATTTTTTCCAGTAAATAAGCCATGGATACATTCGAAGACCTTTGGAAGCCTTCAAGGAATGAAATATAACCCCATCCTACTTTATTATGATCGCGTACTGTCACATCATGTAGTTTATATTGTCCCGATTTATAGAAGTCAGTAGGATTCCATTTCTTTTCTTCAATTGCCCCAGCTACTGTAAACATTTTAGTTGTAGAACCCGGTTCAATCGTTGTTTCAACAGCCTGATTTAACCAATTCTCCGTAAGTCCTTCACGAGTAGATGGATGAAATGTGGGTCTCTGACTCATCGCAAGAATTTGCCCCGTTTTAGGATCTGCAACAACAGCGAGTATACTTTTCGGTGAATACTCTTTTTCTACGCGGTTCATCGCATCTTCCACGAAGTTTTGAATCGTTTTATCAAGCGTCAGTTGAATTTCATAGCCGTCTTTAGGCGCAACAATTGCTTTTTCCGCTTTTGGCAACATAAACCCGAAACCGTCCGACTTAAAGTTCACTATTCCATCGGTCCCGTTCAACTGTTCATTATACGTCTTTTCAAGTCCCATTTTACCGACAGTTGCAATATTGCCGTTGGTATCTTCTTCCTTCATAGCAAATCCAATTAAATACGATGCAAAAACACCGTTCGGATAATACCTTTTCAGGTCTTCAATAAACAGGACTCCTGGTAGTTTTTTCTCTCTAATCGCCAACACTGTTTCGTTGGTGATGTCACGACCAGCATTCCCAAACTCTACTTGATATTTATCATTGTCTTTTGCTTCAGTCAAGCGAGAAAGAATTGCATCTTTTTCAAGCGGAATGTATTCGGCGAGCACTTCAGCAGTCTTTTCATAATCGACAACATGCAATGGTTTTTTCGATCCTTTACTCGCGCTTTCACTCAATACAACTATGAGCCGGTAACTCAATGTATCGGAAGCTATTAACTCACCATTACGATCTACAATCGTTCCTCGGTCTGCTTTTAAAACCGATTCTCGAGCGTATTTCGTTTCGGCAAGTGTCGCCATCACTTTACCTTCCGCTTGTCCCGTCACTTGAATGAACAAAATTCTTCCGAACAAAAGAAAAAAGAGCCCTCCGTATACCAAAAACATCAGAAAGGCTCCCCATTGGAATCGAAACTTTTTTTTCATCGTCCCGGCACAACCTTTACGTTGTTCTCGTTCGGCTTCAAGCCAAGTTCCTTCGCTTTCTCCCATATCTGCTCATATGTGGATTTTTCTTTCACTTGGATGGACAATTCCATATTCTTTTTTGATGTTTCTGTAATATCTCTTCCAAGCAATTGCACTTCCCTGTTGGTATCATTAATTTGGGCTTGCGTATGTAAAATCATAGTTGAGAAAAGAACCAGAACTGTTGAAAACAGCACGAATAAGAATTTCTCCCCGAAAGAAAAAACTTTCCGGGAAGGACGTATTTGAGGTTGTTTCCTAGGAATATCCGGTGTTTCTAGTTCTCGTACATATGTCGTCTGGAATTTTCTTTGTTCTAATGCCATTCACACATTTCCCCCTCTACTTTTTTTCGACAATCCTTAGTTTTGCGGAACGTGCCCGCTTATTCACATCTAACTCTGTTTCACTTGGTACAATAGGTTTTCTTGTCACCAATTTCAATATAGGTTCCATGCCTTCCGGTATAACTGGTAAGTTCGGTGGAAGATCCGGTAAAGAGGATGCTTCTTTAAAAATTGTTTTACATAATCTATCTTCCAATGAATGGAATGTAATTACGCTTATACGTCCGCCAGGATTGAGCAAAGTGATTGCTTCCGTTATCGAATCTTCGGCTGCACCAAGCTCGTCATTCACTGCAATCCGGATCGCTTGGAATACCCTCTTCGCTGGATGCCCACCAGTCCGTCTTGTAGCCGCTGGAATACTCATTTTGATTAATTCTGCAAGTTCCGCAGTTGTCTCAATTGGGGCTTGCTGTCGAACTTCTTCAATTTTACGTGCTACTCTTTTTGAAAATTTCTCTTCACCATAACGGAAAAAGATTCGTACTAGGTCTTCATAGGACCATTCATTAACAACTTCATGAGCAGTTAACAAAGCATCTGTGTCCATCCGCATATCAAGAGGGGCATCCAAATTGTAGCTAAATCCACGTTCAGGTGTATCAAGCTGTGGAGATGACACGCCTAAGTCATAAAGGATGCCATCAACTGTATTGATACCAATCTTACCCAGCTCAGATTTCAAGTTTCTGAAATTCGAATGCACAAATGTAACTTGGGGAAGATAATCCTTCAATCGTTCTTTTGCAACTTCTATCGCCGTAATATCCTGATCAAAACAAATCAGTCTGCCTCCAAGCGATAATTTTTTGGCAATTTCTAAACTATGACCTGCCCCACCTAGTGTGCAGTCGACATAGATGCCGTCATTTTTTATAGCCAAACCCTCGACGGCTTCGTGAAGTAAAACTGTAGTATGGTTAAAAATTGAAACCGCCCACTTTCATAATTTCATTTTCATTAAAAATCAAAGTCGATAATATTTTCTGCAATTTCATTGAATGATTGTTCAGATTCATCATAATAGGCATCCCACAATGCTTTAGACCAAATCTCAATACGGCCTGAAACACCGATTACGACACAATCCTTTTCAACCTTCGCATATTGGAGTAATGAAGAAGGAATATTGATGCGGCCTTGCTTGTCCAATTCAACTTCCGTTGCACCGGAGAAGAAAAACCTTGCAAATGCGCGGGCATCTTTTTTCGTCACTGGCAACGCTTTCAGCTTTTCTTCAAGGAGTTCCCATTCTTTCATTGGATAACCGAAGAGACAGTTGTCCAGGCCACGAGTCAACACAAAGCCTTCTCCCAAGTGTTCCCGAAACTTCGAAGGAACAATCAGACGACCTTTTATATCGACAGTATGCTGATATTCGCCCATGAACATACTCTTCACCCCACTATATGAAATAAATGTACCACATCCCCCCACAATCCTCCACTAGTATCCTAAAATTAATCCAGATTCGTATTAAAATGTGTCAATAGTACTTGTTTCAATGAGATTGAATACAAGAAAAGCGTAATGCGCCGTCCAGCTCCGACAGGCATAAGACGGGTCGGCGGAGCGGCGTCCTTTGCCCGGGAAGGATGCAGTTCAATCCTTCCTAGCCAAACCGACTTACGACCCGAGGAGTTGGCGCCTGGAGCTAGACAACAAAAAAACACAAAACACTCTTGCCTGCACATTTATGCAAGCAAGAGTGTTTTGTGTTGTCAGTCTTTACAGATATATAATTTTGTGTGTCCCATCCATTTCGTAGGGCAATTGAAGAAGGTCATTTATAAGCGTCGGTCCGTAACCGTTCAAATAAGCATATGGCGGATAAAGCCGCTCTTGTAGTACGCCTTCAGGGAATAATTCTCCTTCTAGAATACCGTATGTACGGAGTGCAGTGGCGTGTTTCAATAGCACCGCCTCTTCAGCTTTCCCTTTTAAATAACCTAGTTGTTTTTTGTGGAATTGTAAATTCTTTGTTAGCAATTCTTGCATAGTTGGTCCTTGCCGATCTGTGAATTCAGCAATTTTTTCATACTGTTTGCGAAGGATTTCTTCTGTTTCATCCATCACTGAATCGAAACCTTCATCAGTCAATCCGCTTATGAATTGTTCCCGCGCAGTTAGTACCGCTCCTGACATGACTTCTTCAACAGTCAGAGACTTCTCTTTCAGCGCATGTTGCACTTGTGTAGTTACCAGCGTCATGGACATGCGTGGAACAATAATAGGCATTTTTATGTCTAGATGATGAAACGCCTCTTTCAAGACTGACCAATATGCGATTTCTCCCGGTCCACCAACGAAAGCGAGTACCGGGAATACCATGTCCTGCATAATCGGTCTGGTCGCAACATTATTACTCAATAGCCACGGCGTTTCTTCAGCAATTCGCAGCATATCTATTTTCGAAAATTGCAAGCCTGAACTGTCATTTACAAAATAACCATCTCTTCTAGATAAAAGAACTCGACCTGTATCATGCACGTAGAATAAGTTTGCAGCATCTGATTCAGCGCCAAGCGGAGTACCATATCCTTTTTCAGCAAACAATTCTTCCTTACTCTTGACTGCTTCTGCAATACGCTCGGATTCTACAATAAGTCGAACAAAATGTTTCTTTTCGAGCTCCCGTAGCTGTTTAGCAGCCGAATCTATAAATAACAGTCCTTCATTTTTAAAAAGGCCATTCATCAGTCTGACAAAGAAGTGTGTAAACGTATCTTCTATCTCTACCGCACTGAGGACTTCGTCCAATAAAGCTTTCGTATTTGAAGTTTCACCAAATTTACCAAACGTATCTTTGACAAACGACGACAGCATTTTCTTGTCATATACCGCATCTGATGCCATAAGCTTAAGAACGAACTTTTCACGGTATTGATTTTTCGTTGCCTGTCCATCCATTTCAGTGTAAATATGATTGATTTCATTTAAGTCATGGTCTTCACCTGCAACCCAAAAGACAGGTACTACCGGAACGTTTAGTTTTTCCCTTTGCTTACGTGCAAGTAAAATAACTGTGATCGCTTTATGAACAGAGTATAAAGGTCCAGTTAAAATACCGGCTTGCTGACCGCCAATTACAGTGACTGCATTTTCTGCAAGTTCATTGATATGCGAATTTGTAACCGCGGAAATACCAAATGGTTCCATGAATGTACGAATTGCATCTGCTAGCTGAGCTCTTTCGAAATTACGGCCCGCGAGTTCATTAAGTCTTGCAGGATAGGAACTCTCTTCGTTTTTATAATCGAAAAACATATGTAAAAATTCTTTATCGTTATTATACGATTGCATCACTTTATTCTTTTCTTGTAATGCCAATACTTCCAATTCCATTATTCATGCCCCTTTGTAACTATCGGTATGAAGAGAGTATAACATTCCAAGTTACAGGATTGAAAAATATACGCTTATACAAAATTCGTTTAATTAACATACTCGACAATTCTCAGTACAGTTCCCGTAACTAAGAGGCTCAAATAGATAACCATTAAAACTAGGAAATAAAATCTCCATATTTTCCGTAACAGCCGGCCAACACGAAATTCCTTCACTCTACTGCGTTCTATGAATGAAAAAATAATCGCGAGAATGATTGCAAATCCTCCAATATAAAACCCTAATCCCTTCCCGAATATGGTATAAGATACAATATAAACAGCAATGAACAAGAACGGAGTCGTCAAATCCGCGGCGAACCCAATAACGGAAACGGGCGCTTTCCCAAGCTTTCTCATAATAATTAGGATGACAATTGTAACAATGAAAGGGAACAAAATGATTGTCCCTAAAAGTGCAGGAATCACTCCATCCATGTCCCTTCCCCTTTCCAATCAATTGCATACAGCATCTGTTCCAGCGCCGATAGGAGAGGTAACGACTTTCCCTGTCCTCTTGCCTTTCGGATAGTTGCAGAAACGATTGTATCTATTTCCATAGGATTTCCGGACATACGATCTGACAGCATTGAAGATTTGTTGTTTGCCGTTTTTTTGCAGACATCCGCTACTTCTTCATAAGATAGAACCGATTGTATTTCTGGAAAGGCGTACATCAATTCTTTATATAGGGTATTAAGTAAAGTAAGGCAATGAGCGTTTGTAAGTAACTCTCCGTTTTCCACTTTAAGAATGGCAGTCAAAGGATTGATCATACAGTTGATCATTACTTTTCGCATTAAAATCAGTTCTGCATCAGTATGGTAACTGACCGGGAATATATCTGAGCGTGCCTGTCCGATTAAATCAAATACGCCGTCCTCACCATTTAAAGTAGCGATTGTAAGCATCCCAATCCCATTATGAGAAACCGTTCGATCGTCTATTCGACGCGCTCCTTGTTCCACGGTGGCGAAAGCGATTTCCAAAGAATTAATGCTTTCCACAATTTCCAAATGACCAATTCCATTTTGAACGAACAATAGCGGATTCTTCAAACCTGCATCCTTTATTTCCATTAGAAGATTTTGAAGACCTGCAAATTTGACCGCAACAATACATAGTGCTGTTGGAGAAATCACTGTGATGTCCGTCGTAGATTTCGCGTGAAACACAAATTTAGTTCCGTCCTGGTTAATGCGCTGAATACCTTCTTTGCGAATGAGCTCCGCCTGCTCTTCTCTTCTGACGTAAAAAGTCACGTCCATTCCAGCCTCCGACAAGAATGATCCAAGCAACAACCCAATTGAACCCGCCCCAGCAATGACTACATCCATGTTTACCCTCCCCCAAAATGAAAAGGCCTACCTGAACAGCGGTAGACCTTTTTGTTCTTTATCTGATTATACAGGATACACTGGATGTTTTCTTGGTGGTTGAGGAATATCTTTTGTACTGTAGAAACGGAATCTATCTGCAAGTACACCTCTTAGACTGGATGGCGCTACAATTTCATCGATGATGAGTTCAGATGCCATCTTGTAAATATCAATTTCTTCTTTATACTCATTATGTTTTTCCAACACGAATGCAAGTCGTTCTTTCGGATCTTCAATCGCTTCGATTTTATTTGAATAGACCGCATTGACCGCAGCTTCAGGTCCCATGACTGCAATTTGAGCTGTGGGTAAAGCGATACAGACATCTGGTTCGAATGCAGGACCCGCCATTGCATAGAGACCCGCTCCATAAGCTTTACGAACAATTACAGATATTTTTGGAACAGTCGCCGAACTCATTGCCATAATCAATTTCGCACCATGACGGATGATTCCTGCACGCTCAACTTTTGTTCCAATCATAAAGCCAGGTACATCAGCTAAGAATAAAAGCGGAATTGAGAAAGCATCACAAAGATTAATAAACTTTGTAGCTTTGTCTGCAGAGTCAACAAACAGCACTCCGCCTTTCACTTTCGGCTGATTGGCAATGATTCCGACTGGCTGCCCCTCGATTCTGGCCAAACCAGTTATTATTTCACCAGCAAAAAGTTTTTTGATATCAAAATAACTTCCTTCATCAATCAATGCATCAATCGCCTCATACATATCGAACGGTGCATTTTGGTTTTCTGGAATAATTGCTTCAAGCGTCCGTCCAACTTTTGCTTCCACAGCTTCTTTCAATGCGGGTTTCTCCGTGAAGTTCGCTGGGAAAAACGCTAAGTAACGACGGGCTTCTGAAATTGCTTGCTCTTCATTTTCCGCAAGAACGTCACCGCAACCGCTCACTGAGCAATGCATGCGTGCGCCGCCCATTTCTTCCAATGTCACTTTTTCACCGATGACCTTTTCAGCCATTCGCGGTGAGCCCAAATACATTGATGCGTTGCCTTCCACCATAATAACAATATCGCAAAATGCGGGAATATACGCACCACCTGCAGCAGAAGGACCAAACAAAATACAAATTTGCGGAATGAAACCTGACAGTCGCACTTGATTGTGGAATATTTTCCCTGCACCGCGACGGTTCGGGAACATATCAAGCTGGTCTGTAATACGAGCACCTGCTGAATCTACGAGATATAGCATCGGTACACGGTTTTTTTCAGCAATTTCCTGTATTCGAATAATTTTTTCAACAGTACGGGCTCCCCATGACCCCGCTTTGACTGTAGAATCATTTGCCATAACACAGACTGTCTGGCCATTCACTTTCCCCATCGCCGTCACGACGCCATCTGCCGGCAAATCTCCTGCCTCACAGTTAGCAAACCTACCGTCTTCTGTATATTCCCCATCGTCAAACAGAAGCTCGAGACGATCACGAACAAAGATTTTGTTCTGTTCTTTTAATTTCTCATGATATTTCGGTTGTCCCCCAGCAAAAATCCCTTGCAATTTTTCTTCAAGTTTCTCATTGTAAGCTGGCTGTTCTGTAATTTTAGTCATTTATAATACCCCTTTCGTCGAGCGTTTTTACCCATTTCCCCTTGTTTCAAGCTACAAGCATCTTCTGCGTTTCTATGCGATCCAGCAAAAGGCGCCAACTCCTCGGGTCATAAGTCAGTTCGGCTATGCCTATCGGAGCTGGGCGGCGCCTTTTGCTTTTCTATGCTTCGATTGTCGCAAGAACATCTTCTTCATTTACGAAATCGCCGACTTGCACTTTTATCTCTGTAATTTTCCCAGCTATTTCTGTTTCAATTGGAATTTCCATCTTCATCGATTCAAGTACGATAATTACTTGTCCCGCCGTTACTTCTTCGCCCACTGCTGCGTTTACTGTAAACACTGTGCCTGCCATCGTTGATTTTAATGCTGTCATTTTGTTATTTCCTCCTTTTGTTTTGCGCTCCACGTAGTTAAAACGGATGTTGAATAATCACCTGAATTAAATTCTTCAGATTTAAGGAAGTTATTGAATAGCGGTATATTCGTTTTTAAGCCTTCAATTTTCACTTTAGAAAAAAATTCTTCAGATTTCTGAATCGCTTCTGCCCTCGTTTGTGCATGAACGATTACTTTAGATATGAGTGGATCATAAAATGGTGTCACTTTGCCGCCTTCGATATATCCGGAGTCAATGCGGATTCCCTCTGTATTTCCCCAATCCAGCGTGTTAATCGTTCCTGGTGAAGGCATAAACTTAACCGGATCTTCCGCGTAAATACGGAATTCGATTGCATGCCCCTTCGACTTGATTTCATCCTGATTAATGACGGGCAATTCATTCCCTTTAACAATTTCAATTTGCCATTCAACTAGGTCAAATCCAGTCACTTCTTCAGTCACAGGATGTTCAACTTGTAGTCTAGTATTCATTTCAAGGAAGTAGAGTTCATTGTTTTCATCGACAATAAATTCGACAGTTCCAGCGTTCTTGTAGGAAACTGCTTTCCCGGCGTCAACTGCCGCTTTAAAAAGGCGTTTGCGCGTTTCTTCGGGTAAATGCGGTGAAGGTGATTCTTCTATTACTTTCTGATTGCGCCTCTGAACTGAGCAATTCCGTTCATACATATGGACAACGTTTCCGTAATTATCGCCGAATATTTGTACTTCGATATGGCGTGCATCAGAAATGAATTTTTCAAGAAAGACAATATCATCTCCGAAGTATGCTTTTGCACGTGTTTTTACGGATTGAAAATGTTGACTGAGCGCTTGCTCATCTTCACAGCGAATCATTCCGATCCCTCCGCCACCTGCAGATGCTTTTAACATGATTGGATAACCAATATCTGCCGCCGCTTGAATTGCATCTTCCAACGAAACGATTCCCTCATCTGTTCCAGGTACAACTGGTACTCCTGCGGCTTTCATCGTTACTCGGGAACCAATTTTATCTCCCATTTTGTCAATTGTATCCGCATCAGGTCCTATGAAACGGATTCCCGCCGCTTGAACTTTACGTGCGAATTCAGCGTTTTCCGATAGCAGTCCATAACCGGGATGAACGGCTTTTGCTCCGGTTTGTAATGCAATATCAATTATATTGTCCGCTTTCAAATAAGATTGTTGAACTTGCGCCGGTCCCAACAAGAAGGCCTCGTCCGCTTCTTTTACAAAGGGCATATCTTGGTCAGCCTCCGAATAGACCGCCACAGTTTTAATACCGAGACGTTTGCACGTTTTTATGATTCTAAGAGCGATTTCCCCACGATTCGCGATTAGTATTTTATCCATTATAATCCCCCAGACTTATTATGAAGTGAACTTACATTCCTTCTTTAGTTTATACGAAGAATGAAAGCGATTTCAACCTTTGTCCGAAAAAAACATATTTTCTTGCTATTTCACATTTTGTAGAATAGTAGAATTATAACATTTATTAAGGACATCCACCCTTTTGCAATCGAGTAGGAGGCTAATCATTAGTTGATTAGCCGACCTCTCACA
>NZ_JBYHFQ010000004.1:0-195822 GCF_057669665.1 Sporosarcina sp. Y1004
ATGAAGTAGTGTAAGCCGTTGATACATCAATGTTTATAGAGGGAGGTTAGTTGAATAAGAAGTATTTTGGATACTTATGGTAAAGTGTGATTTAAGGAGGGATAGAAATGGTGAATTTATTATTACTCTTTGGGTTAATTGTATTAGTATTAGTTAGCTTATTAAGCCCCAAAAATAAAATGAACTCCACTAAAAAGAAATTATATCTTTTAAGTCTTATTTCAACTGTTATTTTTGCACTCATACCTACAATTGGTTATCAAGTCGATGGTAACGGGAATCATTTCTTTGGTTTTCCTGCTGAGGGTTTTGTATATCGTGGTGGATGGGTTTTTACCTTTAGTTCTTTGGGATTATTGCTTAATTTTTTTCTGTTTTATTGGTTTTTTAAGCTATTACTATATCTATGGAGAGTGTTAACCGTACGAGTAAAGAAGTAATTTTAGACTAATATTTGTAAATCGCCTTATTAAGCTAACGGGTGCTTAGTTCAACAAGAGGGGATCGTCAATCGACGGTCTTTTTTATTTGCCCAAATAATACGTACCATAGGTTATTTGGTAATATTTAATACTTTCTACTATCCAGTTGCAATGAGAACAATCGTTCGATATACTAATGAAAAAGGAGGGAACAAACGTGCACAACCAATTAGTTAAGTCGATGGAATATAACGAGTCCCTAGATATGATGTACATCGCGAAAGATGGTTCGATCAGCAAACGAAGAATCAAAGCACTACAGGTCGGTGAGGTATCGTTCCGTGCATTCTGTTTTCTACGTAAATCCAAGCGTACTTTTACAATTGATAACGTGCTGGTACTTGTTCCCGTCACATCTAAGGAGAGTCTGGTGATTTAAGTCGTGGCGTTAATCCCTGGAGAAGCAATACCACATTTCGAGAATATGATTTATTTGCCGATGATAATAAGCATTTTAGAAAGAGACCGGCAAGTGATTGAAATTAGTTCATTCAAATTAAAAGAACCTTATATCAATATCGTTGAAAGTACGCTTAAGACTGTACGTGCAGAATTAAAAGAAACAAATATGTATGCGCGAAGAAGAAATATGAAGGTTATTAAGAAAGGAAAAGATGGTTCATTCACCGAGTATGCATTTATCCATGGCGGATACGAAGATCTTCGTCGTTATTTAAACGTCAGGCTGCGCAATCGAACTGAAGAATTAATAAGTGTGTACTTTGCCAAAGTAGATATCCCAATTCTGAAAGGATGATATAAATGACAGCAATTCCGAAACCGCCAAAATCAAAGGTTGTGGCAGGCCCAAAACTAACAGAAACCGACTTTCTTGAAATTGGCGAGAGAATCGGTGAATCAACAGAATTCGGCGTAGAGGTTGAAATTACAATTTATGCCCAAAAGAGGTATGAATCAGTTACAGGAATCGTGAAAGAAGTTGATGGCCAACAAGGTAAATTGACATTGCAAGTAGGTTATGAAAACATAAAAATCAACATGAATAATATCGTGAGTGTGAATTGAGTAGATAAAAATCGCGATAGAGGAACACAGAAATGAACTGCTATGATGCTACCAGAGCATATAGTTGCATTGAGAAATTGGATGGATGAGGATCATTACGAAGAGCGTCCAGAACTCGGTGAGTGGGAGTTACAAGCTATACAGGAAGAAATCGAAGTAGCGTATAAACGTAAATGCCAAACGTTAATTAAGACCTGGAAGGACGGCAAGATTATGACACGCGGAGCCATAGTGGAAGTAATTGATGTGCGGTCTAGGTGTATTGTGCTCCATAACCCCTGTGAACTCGAGAGGATTCCGTTTTCAGATATAGTCAGCGCACAATGTAAGGAATAAAAACAAAGACCAATTCTATTCAGGTTTGGTCTTTTTAATGTCGATATTTATAGGAATTATAGAAGGACTATCTCACTATTCGTCGAATTATGACAATAGGAGGAGGTGGATAATATGAAATGCTTAAAATGTGGGGTTGCTTTCAGCGAGAGTGATATTTTTTAAATCTTAGAAGATGAAGATGAACCAATTTGTGACCGCTGCGAATTTATGGGTGATTTTTATAATATTACGCATGCTGGTACTGATTTTGTCGTTCAGGCAAAAAATTCAGAAGACGCTATTCGCAGGTGGAAAGAGTTTGTTGTTAAAATGGAGATTTTTAGTGAAGAACTATCTTCTATTACAATTGTAACTAAAAAAATAGATCACGCAGTACTTATCAGATAACTGTGAAATAGAAAAGAGGGGGCATATGCCTCCTCAGCTACTACCTATGGTATCGATCGGATTGAAGAAGGTCAATATGTGTTCTTAGATCATCAGAACGAAGAAAACCAATTACTCATTCCTGCTACCGAAATTAATATCGAAATCGCTGAAGGCGGCATCGTTTAATTAGTAGTTCAGAAGCGAGATATGAATTTGAAGTCTTATATAGAAGAAACTCATGACATGAAAGAAAAAGTAAGCAGCTTGCTCGAAAAGTTGAAGAATAAAAAGTAAATGTGAAAAGCCATCAACTCAAATGAGAAGGTGATTTTTTGCATTATGATGGGAAATTAAAACGACCAATCCGATAAGGGAAAGGTCGTTGTTTGTTTGCAGTTTATTGTTTTATCTCATAGTCTTGTCGGCCTAATTCGTCGCCTGAGTAACCTTGGTTAGCAACTAATGTGACAGGCGTTTCTAAATCATCCAACTCGTAAGCAATAGCGTTTTCTACAGTACCATCCTTTTTGATTGTTTCTAACTGTGTATCTAAAAATCTGTCATCAGGTGCTGAACCTACAGATATTTCATTAACGGCATTTGGATTGTTGTCTTGAATAGCTGTAAAAACAGCTATCCAAGCCGTTATTGGATCGATGTCTTTATCGCTTAAGTTTGTTGCATCGTACCAGATTGCGAATACTGGTTTTTCGCCATATTCATTACCTTTTTCTCCTACTTGAATTACTTTTGTTTCGGTAATGTTTATTTTTAAATCGACTAATTTTGCTTCATTATCTTTAAAATAAACATCTTTACTTTTTTCCTCTTTTTTTGTATCTGTTTTGTCAGAGGGTACAGGTGTTTGAGTATCTTCTTTTGGCGTTTCATCCTTCGTGCTATCTTCTCCGCATGCAGCTAATACAAGTACTATTGATAATAGTGAAAATCCGATAAGTTTCTTCAAAATATATTCCTCCTAATAGATGTAATAGTTCTATGGTACGACATTTAACATGGATTGGCTATATGTGGATGTAAAGGGAGATAGCTACTCTCCATTATTCATCATCCATTCAAACAGCCTTGCCGATTTCTTGGAGTATCTTCAAGAATAAAGGTGACATCTGAACCAATACATAACCTAACCCGGCATTAAAGATAGTTTGCCAAGCCTTTTCGCTGTTGCCTAACATAAAGAAGAAACAGGCTCCTACCATGATTACACTTGCGATAGGAAAACTAATGGCGACGAGTATTTGTATTAAAGGATCTAGGACAGTAGTTAGCATTGCCATCGAACCTTCAGCAATAAATCCAGTTGGTATCACTTCAGGAGTCATAGATTCCATGGAATAGACGGGGATAGTGGGGGAGTTTGCTAGTACGTTTAGGGGTTCGATTGTTGGTGTGAGAGTGGGTGCGAGTTCGGGTGTAGGTAAGGTTGGTGCGGCAGCGTATGCAGGAACAGACTTGGTAGCGTGAATCCCATATGCGGTTATAGCGGCAGCAGTAGATACTCCAATTCCCACCATTGCCTTATTGCTCATTGCGTATTTACCTTCCATTCTATCGCTGAAATCTGTATAATTTCGCTCTGGAACAACCTCGAAATCGAGTTTTCTTCTAGTCATTTATCTTCCTCCTTTTATTTAATGTCTTCTATTGTGTAAACCATGACAACAGGTAAACCTTCACATCCCTCTTTGAGTTGTTTTCTACGATGTTCGGTCGTTGTTAACCACACGATGGTAGGATAATGCCCGAACTTTTCCTCAATCAATCCGTTTTGGTACAGTTCCTTATAACGCTTAATCTTTTTTCTGTTTTCGCTCATAGATTGTTTGTGGTCAACTTCGAGAAAATGCTTGCGATCCCATGCGTCTGTAAACATGGCGTCCACAATGACGGTAGCGGTTCCGTCCGAAACTCTCGTTTCATTTTTCCACTTAGGAGGACAATCGTTAAAAAGCCATACATCGTTTCGCATAATGGCATGCCGGATATGACCGTCAACCTTGCGGATTTTTTCGCAGTCTACATAGTTTTTGCCGGATTTGGATAAGTAATAAATCGTTGCATATCCGATGCGCGTACTTTTGAGGTAACCGTTCAAGCCGCTTAGAATCCGATTTGTATTTCGCACCGTCCCGAATTTAAAGTAGCGGTTTAATTGATCGCGCGTCATAAAATCAAATTTCTTCAATAACAACAGTATCCGTTCTTCGCGATCGCTCAATTGTCACAACCTCCTTCACTTTTTCTTCCGTATAAGGGGCGATAGTAGCGCGGATAACTTCGGATGTGATTAAAGGAGTCTGCAATATTTCACGCTTATCGGCAGTCTGATATATGGCTCTACCTTTAATTTGTGGAAGATTCTCAGCACCTACCTCATCCAATACTACCCTCGAAGCTACAGCAGATTGAACTCTAAATGAAAGTTTAGCGTCTGAGTTCTGTTTACATTGTCTTGGAATCACGTCACCAGTAGGGTATTGGGTAGCTAGTATCTGCCTAAATCCTAATCCTGCTCCTAAACGAGCAATCTGACTCATAAGGATTTGACATTTCAACTTCAAATCCTTATCTTCTTTACCGATTGCTTCTGACGGATTTAATTCACCAACCTCATCTATGATGACAAAATATCTTTCCTTTATTCCTGCTTCTTGCACGTTCTTTTTGCCTAAAGACCTCATTCTAGTTTGCACCTGTCTCATCTGGTCGTAGGCTAGTTGCAATGTCTCTAGAGCTTCGTGTGGCTCGTATGCAATGGATACAGTCTGTTTGATGTTCTCGTAGTCGCATAGTTCTACTCCACCTTTTAAGTCGATGAGGAAGAGTTTGACGTCCTCTGGTTTGCTTTGTACCAGACTAACAATCATTGAATTAATGAAATTACTTTTTCCGTACCTTGTGGATCCCCCGAGCGCGAGATGACTTATCTTTTCAAAGTCGTGAAACTTGAACTCATTCTTTTCCCTTGCCACTCCAACAGGGACAGACCATCCCTCACCAACTTGAAAGGGGACTTGTGTAGGCATTGGTTCATCATAGACTCTTAGAGTCAGTAGTCCATCAAATGACAATTCCAATTCCTTCTTTTCGATCAGTTTGTTAGTCCATAACGTTTTCAAATTATCAATGATATTTGCATCTAATTGTAAATCTTTCAAGTCAGCAAACGATAGACGTTGTCGCCTATTGTTTAACCCATCTTCCAAGATGCTTTGTTTATTCCGATAGTCTTCAAAGCTTCTACCGAGGGGCAAACGATATTTATATTCCCATCCCCAGTCATAATTTTTTTTGCGTATAAGCTGAGTTGTCAAAGTATCTTTTCCATCCTTTACATTTAAGCCACTCAACGAAATAATTCGCTGGATTTTTCCAGAATCATTGGTCGCTAATCCTTTCTTTTTCACATAAGCTTTCAACGCAATACCACCCATGACTCCAGTGGTCATGATTTCGAATATCATTTCTTCATTCCTCCTTTAAGATCAACACCACAGGGTTCTCTTACGTAGTAAGAGCTTAACTTATCGGGTAGACAGGAAAAGCGAAGTCAACCCATGCGGCGCTTGATCTTTTAAGTATCCAGTTCGTCTGCCGAATGGGAAATTGAAATGGAACAACACTGAAAGCAAATATTTAACGTTGTTTAGTTGTCAAAGTGCTTCATAAGGCAACGCGACGGGAAGTTAATCGAGCAATGGATCAGGTAGCATTATCCTCCATTCAATTTGAGGTGTTTGAAATAAAACCGCAAGGCTTCACGATAAGTACGACTTCGATCACGTTTGGGTATCTTTTCAATTTCTTCGATTAAATCGGCATCGATTTCGGGATTCAGCTTCGCTTGAATATTTATTGTTGTTTTCTTTGCTTCCATTTCGCAGCCCTCCTTTATCTCTTTTTATTACTTTTTACTACTCCTTATCACCATATGTTGGGAAGATAAAGATGATGCCTGTCCATTAATAAAAAGTAATAAAAAGTATTAACTGCTTTATTTCATTATGTAAAAAAAAAAGAGGGGACATTTAAGCCTCCTCCATGTAAAGTCGTGGCATACTTCCTGGCATACAAAACGTTAATATTAATCGAAAGTACCTGCGTTTAGTTTTCGATAAATCGTTACTATAAATGACTTTTAATAAACAGGTAATAACGTGGGTGGCGAATCCCGCCGTCTCCATATATAGAAATCAACGGATTTCATATGACTATAGCGAATTCAACCTTCGAAGAGTATTCTTTCCAATGCGAAAGTGAACTAGAATAAAATATGTATTTTATGATTTGCATTGATCATCACGATAGAAATATATCGAGGTGATTTTTTTATGGAGAAAAGGTGTTACGTATACGGTCATTATATAGAAGAATATAAGATGGGGGGAGAGACTACGTTCTTACCGGGGATGTCCGATTGATGAGCCAAGTACACTTGCTTATATTAATAGAAGGAACTCATCTTAACTTAAGATATATCTATCACTAGCGTTGATTTATATGACTTACTTTGCTATGATGTATCTAACAATATTTGTACGGGATAATTGAATGGAAACCTTGTCATATCAACGTTTAATGCTAGAAGTCCTTGAAGATAACGACGACGTTCAAGACGTTTACCATAATGCAGAATTGAAAGATTAATTTTGATTCATAGTAATATCCATCCACTAAGCAAGATTGGTGGATGGATATTTTTTTTAGAGTGATTGAATTATATACACTAGCGTCGTTCCATAGTGTACAATTTCAATGAAGAATGTAAATTGATGAAAGTCAGGAAGGAAGTTTGGCTTGATAGAAACAATATTGTTAAATTTCTTGTTTTTACTATTTCCGGTTTTAACGGCCTTAATTTTCTTTGAAGATAAGTTAACGAATTCCAATAAATACATACTCGTTTCGCTTTCGGCTGTTTCCCTCATATTATGCATGGCATTCCCTATTAAATTAGATCAAGGATACATCATAGATTTGAGATATATTCCGTTTATAATTGTAGCTCTTTACGGTGGGTATAAGATGGTTTTTCCACTATACCTCGTTTTAAATGCTTACCGGTTTATCATCGGCGGAGAGGGGATTTATCAATCACTCATTTTCTCCACTCTCATTTTTCTAGTGATTCCTTTATTGCATAGTTATTTCATACGTCAGTCCTCACATAAAAGAGTTTTTTGTGCAACAGTTACCGGTGTATCAGTATTTTCTTTTTATTTTTTTACATTAAGTTTTGTTTTCCCAAAGCTAACCATTGAGTATTGGACATTAGTGCTCTTTTATATAACCACTCACCTCGTTGTGGTATTTATTATCGTGTCTATCGTCGAAAAAATTATTACTAATATTAAAAAGCGGGAATTGTATTTGCGTTCAGAAAGACTGAATGACATAAGTGATTTATCGGCTAGCATAGCCCACGAAATTAGAAATCCTTTAACTGTTACGAATGGCTTCCTGCAGCTGTTAAACGAATCGAAAACAATTACATCCAATGAAAAAACATATATTGATTTTTCAATAAAGGAATTGAATCGGGCAGAACAGATAGTTAGTGATTTTCTGATGTTTTCGAAACCACAAGGAGAAAGTATGGTTTTTTCTGATTTTAGAAAAGAAGTTGAATACGTGGAAAACATTATGCATCCTTACGCCAAGATGAACCAAGTCGATATCCAAGTACGTTTTACCAACACATTAAAAAGGAATTATGATGCGAATCAAATTCAACAATGCCTCATTAATTTATTCAAAAATGGGATTGAGTCGATGCAACAAAATGGGGGAACTCTTCAAGTCGATATATCGGAATACAAAAAGAATATACTGATCACTGTTAAAGACAGCGGAATTGGTATGACGAAACAAGGAATTTCTCAATTGGGAATACCTTATTATTCTACAAAAGAAAAGGGGACAGGCCTTGGCATGCTAATGGTTTATAGTACAATTAGGCATTTGAATGGGGAAATCAAGGTGGAAAGCAGTGTCGGAAAAGGAACCACTTTTCTGATTTCCATACCCGTATAACTTCATTGATTAAAAACGAGGTACTTGCTATGATATATGTAATCTGCTAAAAACGACTGTACAACCGGTGGCCGCCGACAAAGCGGCCATCTTTTCTTTTGCAAAACGACTCCTGTTAAAGGTAGAAGGTGCGTTCGTATGGTATAATTGGTTAATATATATAGGGGGAGAGAAGTTTGTACGACTACATAAAAGGGCAGGTCACACGTGTGACTCCTGAACATATCACACTTGAACAAGGTGGAATTGGTTGGCTTATTGCAACGCCGAATCCATACGCTTTTCATAAAACTGAAGATATTCAGCAAGTGTTCACTTATTTGCATGTTCGTGAAGACATCCAACTGCTCCTTGGCTTCAAAACACTTGAACAGCGGGAGTTATTTAAAAAGCTAATTACCGTTTCAGGTATCGGACCTAAAGGGGCCCTTGCAATACTCGCAAGCGGTATTCCATCACAAGTTATTGGTGCCATCGAACGTGAAGACGAGACTTTCCTAATTCAATTTCCCGGAGTGGGGAAAAAGACTGCTCGACAGATGATTCTAGATCTGAAAGGGAAATTGTATGATTTATTTAATGCAATGGACATGCCCGAGGATGATGTCACACTACTGACGATGGCGGAGAATGGAGCACTTGATGAAGCCTTACTCGCATTGGAAGCACTCGGTTATTCACAGCGCGAACTGACAAAAATAAAATCAAAATTAGAACAAGAAGAGCATGATACTGAAGGTTATATGAAGTTGGCACTTCGGTTACTTCTGAAACAGACTTAAATTTTTATCAATGAGAGAAAGGAGGGTGGACAATGGAGGAACGTGTTATTTCGGGAGAAGTATCGGATTTCGATGAGCGCTTTGAACAATCACTCAGACCACAATTTCTAAGTCAGTATATCGGACAGGAAAAAGTGAAGGAAAATCTCAGTATTTTCATTGAAGCGGCAAGAGGCCGAAGCGAAAGTTTAGACCATGTCTTATTATATGGACCGCCTGGTTTAGGGAAAACGACGCTCGCAACCGTTATTGCCAATGAAATGGGCGTCAATATTCGAATGACTAGCGGACCTGCTATTGAACGCCCTGGTGATCTAGCGGCAGTCGTTTCATCCCTTGAGCCAGGGGATGTGCTATTCATCGATGAAATACATAGGTTGAATCGCGCGATTGAAGAGGTGCTATATCCCGCAATGGAAGACTTTTGTCTAGATATCGTTGTTGGGAAAGGGCCATCTGCACGGTCAATTAGGCTTGATTTGCCGCCATTCACTCTGATTGGTGCAACAACACGTGCCGGAGCATTGTCTGCGCCTTTGCGCGACAGATTTGGTGTTCCGCTCCGACTTGAGTATTATGATGTTGAACCACTTAAAGAAATCGTCATTCGTAGTGCAGGTCTATTTGAAGTTTCAATAGACGGTCTGGCAGCTGTTGAAATCGCCCGCAGGTCTCGCGGTACTCCGAGAATTGCGAACCGACTGTTGCGTCGTGTACGCGATTACGCACAAGTCAGGGGTAACGGTAGCATTACTTTAGATATGGCGAATGAAGCACTCGAAATGCTTCAGGTCGATTCCAGGGGGCTTGACCACATCGATCATAAGTTACTGGCAGGAATGATTGAGCGCTTCAGAGGGGGACCCGTAGGCATCGATACGATATCGGCTAGTATTGGTGAGGAATCTGTGACGATAGAGGATGTCTATGAACCGTATCTGCTGCAAATAGGTTTTATTCAGCGTACACCACGCGGACGGGTTGCAACTCGTCTTGCTTATGAACATTTCGGATATTCGATTCCGGAGCATCATGAATTTTAACTTACTTATAAAGGGAGAATATATGTAGATGGATGTAAATGAATTCGATTTCGAACTACCAGATAACTTGATAGCGCAAACACCGCTACTAGACCGTACAGCAAGCCGCCTGATGGTTCTCGACAGTGAAACTGGGGAAGTGGAGCATCGTCATTTCCGGGACCTTCTTGATGAACTCGAAGCTGGAGACATGCTCGTTCTGAATGACACGCGCGTACTGCCTGCAAGGTTAATGGGTGTTAAAGAAGAAACTGGAGCCATGATTGAAGTTTTACTCCTGAAACAAACAGGAGATGATGAGTGGGAAACACTTGTAAAACCCGCGAAACGTGTGAAGCTTGGAACAATTGTCACATTTGGTGACGGACGTTTAACTGCAACATGCACCGGTGTTATGGAAACGGGCGGACGGGCATTTAAATTCCGTTACGAAGGGATTTTTTATGAAATTCTAGATGCCCTTGGCGAAATGCCTTTACCACCTTATATTACTGAAAAGCTTGATGATCAGGCACGCTATCAAACTGTGTTTGCGAAAGAACGGGGATCCGCCGCGGCACCGACGGCAGGACTTCATTTCACGGATGAAATTCTGGATAGCATTAGGAATAAAGGAGTGAACATTGCATTCATCACACTGCATGTTGGTTTAGGCACATTCCGTCCTGTCAGTGCAGATACGATTGAGGAACATACAATGCATTCCGAATATTATCATGTGACCGAACAAGCAGCGGATGCCATTAACCAGGTAAAAGAGTCTGGAGGACGTGTCATAGCGGTCGGTACGACATCTGCTAGAACTTTGGAGACCATAGCATCAGCTAATCATGGTAAAATCGTATCTTCAAGCGGATGGACATCCATTTTTATTTTCCCGGGTTATCAATTTAGTATTTTAGATGGCCTTGTAACTAATTTCCATTTACCTAAGTCTACATTAATCATGCTAATTTCAGCTTTATCAACGAAGGACCATATACTTGCAGCATACAATCGAGCGGTTGCGGAGAAATATCGCTTCTTTAGCTTTGGAGATGCAATGTTCATCAAACCGTCACAAAGGAAGGAACTATAAAATGTCAGCAGTCACATATGAACATATAAAAACATGTAAACAGACCGGGGCTCGTCTTGGAATCGTCCACACACCGCACGGATCATTTGAAACACCAGCATTCATGCCTGTGGGTACGCAGGCAACCGTTAAGACAATGTCTCCTGAAGAACTGAAGGAAGTCGGAGCGGGTATTATTTTGAGTAACACATACCATCTATGGTTGCGTCCAGGGCAGGATATCGTGGAAGAAGCAGGGGGTCTACATAAGTTCATGAATTGGGATAGACCGATTCTAACTGATTCAGGCGGCTACCAAGTGTTTTCATTGAGCGAATTCCGCAAGATTAAAGAAGAAGGCGTCCATTTCAGACACCATTTAAATGGCAG
Source organism: Sporosarcina sp. Y1004 (assembly GCF_057669665.1). Classification (NCBI taxonomy): domain Bacteria; kingdom Bacillati; phylum Bacillota; class Bacilli; order Caryophanales; family Caryophanaceae; genus Sporosarcina; species Sporosarcina sp. Y1004. Next base: position 11,543 of record NZ_JBYHFQ010000004.1, read on the forward strand.
TAAACTCTTTCTAAGTCCCGAAAAAGCAATGGAAATCCAAAATTCATTAGGCGCAGATATTATGATGGCATTCGATGAATGTCCGCCATTCCCTGCTACGCGTGAATATATGAAAGCAAGCGTTGAACGAACGTCTAGATGGGCTGAAAGGTGTCTAGGGGCACATGCACGTCCAAATGATCAGGCACTGTTCGGAATTGTGCAAGGAGGCGAATTTGAGGATCTGCGCGCGCAAAGTGCAAAGGACCTTGTGTCACTTGATTTCCCAGGTTATGCGATCGGCGGACTTTCCGTTGGCGAGCCGAAGGATATCATGAACCGTATTCTGGAACACACGACACCTCTTCTGCCATCGGACAAGCCACGTTACCTGATGGGTGTAGGTTCTCCTGATTCACTCATTGACGGCGCAATCCGCGGTATTGATATGTTCGACTGTGTCCTACCAACACGCATAGCGCGAAACGGTACGCTCATGACGAGTGAAGGGCGTTTGAACATCCGTAATGCGAAATTTGAAAGGGATTTCCGTCCACTTGATGAAAATTGCAGCTGTCATGTATGTAAAACCTACAGTCGGGCTTATATTAGGCATCTGATCAGAGCAGATGAAACATTCGGTATCAGGCTGACTTCTTATCATAACCTTCATTTTCTTCTTAATTTAATGGAGCAAGTAAGGGAAGCAATTCGCCAAGATCGTCTCGGAGATTTCCGTGAAGAGTTTTTTGAAAGCTACGGATTTAATAAACCGAATGCAAAAAACTTTTAAATCTTGTATAATTAATCTTGATTGAAAGGGGGCTATTTATATGAGTGGAGGATTAGTACAATTATTACCATTCGTTGCGATGTTCGCAGTGATGTGGTTTTTGTTAATCAGACCAGCACAGAAGAAACAAAAAGCGACGAAACAAATGCAATCAGATTTGAAACGTGGAGATAAAGTCATCACAATCGGTGGAATTCACGGTACAATTGACGCTGTAGATGATTCATCGGTTTTCCTTAAAGTATCTGAAGGTACTACGTTGCAGTTCGACAGACAAGCAGTAGGTCGAGTAACGACTTCGATTTAATCACACTGAAGCTTAAGTGGTTTTTTAAAAAAACAAGAAGCGATTATTTGACGGGCATTTTCCCGTTCAGATAATCGCTTCTTTTTACATAGTTTTCATGTATATTTGTACAAGCATAAAGGGCAAGCTGTCTTAAAAAGGGAGGATCTTTATGTCTGAATTTCTGACCATCGTTTTTCGAACGGTGTTCCTTTATATACTCATTTTGATCATCTTGCGTATCATGGGGAAAAGGGAAGTCGGCGAGTTAGGCGTTATCGACGTAGTTGTCTTCATAATTATGGCTGAAGTTGCAGCAGTTGCTCTAGAATCCCCCGATGCAAAACTGAGTCACTCCATTCTACCCATGATTGTTCTTTTAATTATCCAACTTGTTTCTTCTTATTTTTCATTGAAAAGTAAGAGATTCAGAGACATTGTTGATGGTGAACCGACACTTATTATTAGACATGGGCAAATATTGGAACGGGAAATGAGGAAACAACGTTACAATCTTGATGATTTGTTTCAGCAACTTCGCGAGCAGCAAATAGGTTCCGTTCATGAAGTTTCGTTTGCTTATTTAGAGCCGTCGGGGAATCTCTCCGTTTTTGTACATGACGATATCCAACCAGTGCTTTCCCTTATTTCTGATGGTGTAATTCAAACTAGACATTTAGAGCTCATTGGAAAAACAGATGCATGGCTTTTAGAGGGACTTAAGCAGCTCGGTGTGAATGAAATTGATAAAATCTTTTACTGTTCATATGAAAATGAGCAACTGAAGTTTCAACTAAAAGTTGAGTATCAATAACTTTTCAAAAGCCTCTTGAATAAGAATAAATCGCTCTTCTTAACTTGGCCAGTTAAAATTAGAATTACTAATAAAAAGAGGGTTGTTATTGCACATTCCGTTATTAAACCAAAATCTCCAATCGGAATAAAGATTGGCCGCATAATGCATGTCATGATGAATGAAGCATAAGGCAAGGCGAACATAGTGAAACCAGTTGCAGTTGATTTGTTTTTACGTAGCGTAGCGATATGTAGAAATGATGTGATTAGCACACCGAATCCTATGGCAAGGACAGCTCCTGTCACCTGTAGCCCTGGCTGGGATGCAAGTATGAACATGACTGCCAATTTTGCAATGCCGCCGTATACGGAGTTCATCATTCCTGCTTTGGCATCCCCTGTTGCTTGTAAAATGGAGTAAAGAGGGCCTTGAATATAATAAAAGAAAAAAACTGGAGCTAGAAGAGCCATATAGGATGCCCCTTGGGTAACATGGAACAGCTTTACGGCCATCTCCTCTCCATGTATGAAAAAAACTGCGGCTGCAACAGTACCTGTCAATGCGGATAAGCGGAGTGACAGATGAATCCGTTCTTTCAACTTGCTCGTATTGCCCGATGCAACTGCTCCGCTGACAGCGGGTACCAGGACGACTGATAATGCATATGGGATGAAGGCGGGGAAAAGGAGTAACGGAACAAGAACGCCCGATACTATTCCATATAGTGAAGTTGCGGCTATGACGGTAACTCCTGAAAAAGAAAGAGCACGAAGAAAAATAATAGGTTCAAGAAACCAAGTAAACGTCCCAAATAACCGGCTGCCAGAAGAAGGCAGGGCAATGGCTAGAAGGGGTTCCATTGGATAGCGTTTTACTTTCCCAGTCTGTTTTGGACCCCGTTTTTGTTGTTGTCTGTATTTAAACAGTAAATACAAGACAGAAAGGACTTCCGCCAATAACGTAATTCCCATTGCATAGGCAGCATTCATCGCCGTATTATCAGATGAAAGCAGCTGCGGCAATAGTCCTGTAATTAGGACGATACGGCATAATTGTTCGATAATTTGCGACCAGGCTGTTTCCTCAATCCGTGCGATTCCTTGGAAATAGCCGCGGATTAAGCCGCCAATTGCTGCAATGGGAACAATGGCAATTCCAACATATAATGTCATTGAAGAAGCAGAATTACCGAGAAGTGTCTCCGATAGATAAGGTACAAATAAGATGGAAGCTGGAATGAAAACAGTCCCCGTCAAAATTGTGATGAGGGAAGCGGTTTTCATTACGGAAGCGATTTTTATGGATTGCCCTTTCGCTTCAAGCTCGGCGATTACTTTTGCTATGGCAATCGGCACACCTAACTGGACGAGCGATAGAAAGAAGATGAAAGCGGGGTAAGCTGTCATGTAAACACCCACGGCCTCTTCACCGGCAATCCGCATAAATTGGATCCGGAAAACAAATCCTAAAAGCTTAGTTAGAAATACGGCAACCATCAGAACGACAGTTCCACGGATGAATGAAGACAATGTAAGCAACTCCTTCTTAATTCCAGTCATTTCGTATACCTCAAACATATGTAGAAATCCATCCATTAAATACTGTCATATCAATGTTTTTATGCTGTAAAATAATATACATATTAGATTAAAGATTCAGCAAGCTACCATCCCTGTCGCTAACCTACTTATATGCGTAAACTGAAGGACATATTTTCATTGACTCGTTGCAAAGTGAACCGATTGAAATATTGATCGAACGAAAAAAGATTATTGACGTTGTATGAATACTTTTCTAGAAGCAGGAAATAGTAACAAAAGTAGATACAGATTGGAGGGATTAAGATGAAGCAAAAACAAAGTTTTGCACTAATGTCAGTTATTTTATCAGCAGGGCTTTTGTTCGGCTGCAACGGTGTGGATGAAGATGAGCCGGACCCATCTGAAGAACCTACAGAGCAACAAGAAGACAATAGTCAATAATTATCGTTTTCTAAAAGAGAATTCATGTAAAAACATCGTTCAAAACAGGACGGTGTTTTTATTTTATTTTTTAAATCTAACTTACTAACGAAAACGCGTGTATATATAGGTGCAATGAGTTAGAATATAGAAGATAAAACCCCTAAAGAAGGCGTTCAAAAAATCGTTAAAACGGTATATCATACACTAAACGTATGCGGAAATATACATCCTTACGACTGCCCAGGAGAGGAATGGGGAATATGACCACGCAATTCAGACAACTATTTGATCACATGCTACCTGCAATAGATAGTAAAAAGACTGAGTTTCATCTCTATGGGTACACGACAGTAACCGCTGCGGATATTTGGACGTTTTGTGTCAAAAAAAAATGGCGTAAGAATGATATAGAGAAAATGGGACTGCATGAAATTGCGAATGGGATCCTAAAAATCTCACCTGCTGAGTTTATGACGTATACTCAGATTGAAGAACAACGCGGTTCAAACTGGTTTTCAGATTTGAACAGTGACGAACTACAAATACTTCTTACACCACACAAATCGAAAAAGAAGTTATAATACTACTATTCGACCATTTGACACATGATTGGCCGTGTTTCATAATAGATATATTATATATTTAATTGGTTAGTCTACGGCGCCTAGTTGTTGCATAGGCGCTGTAGCTATTCTCGGAGTATGTACATAGGTAGAATGAGTACAGCTGCACTCCATATTTAGAGGGGGAAATGGGATTATGAAAAGAAGAGGACGGATCGTAGCCTTTCTATTATTAGTCGTCTTTTTTGGCTTGACGATTGGAACGACTACTAGTCCGATAGTGAAAGATGTAAAATTGGGCCTTGATTTACAGGGTGGTTTTGAAGTTCTTTATCAAGTTGAACCATTGAAGGAAGATGGGAAGCCAATAACTGAAGAAATGGTTAAAGATACTGCGAATGCGCTTTCGAACAGGATAGACGTACTCGGAGTTAGTGAACCAAGTATTCAAATTGAATCGAATAATCGTATTCGTGTTCAGCTTGCAGGGGTTGAAGATCAGGAATCTGCACGGGAACTCCTGTCAACGCAGGCGAATCTAACTTTCAGGGATGCGGATGACAATCTTCTTCTTGACGGTAACGACTTGAAGGAAGGAAAAGCCAAAGCGAACTTTGGGGAAACCAACAATCCAGTTGTTACGCTTGAAATGAAATCCCCGACTAAATTCGGTGAAGTCACGACGAAGATTGCACAGAAAAAGCCGGAAAATGTAATGGTAATTTGGCTCGATTTCGTAGAAGGTGAAGATTCTTTTAAAGAGGAAGTCACAAAAGAGAAACCTAAATTCGTATCTGCACCTTATGTAGCGAATCCAATAAATTCTTCAGACGTTGAAATATCTGGATCATTCACCGTGGAAGAAACGAAAAACCTTGCGGGAATTTTAAACGCAGGAGCATTGCCCGTACATCTAGAAGAGGTATATTCTACTTCGGTCGGTGCACAGTTCGGTGAACAGGCACTTAACAAGACGATTTACGCTGGAATTATTGGTATCTCACTTATCTTTATTTTCATGCTCGTCTATTACCGTTTGCCTGGTTTAGTGGCAGTTATTACATTAACGATTTATATTTTCATCATATTGCTTGTATTCACACTTATTAATGGTGTACTGACTTTGCCAGGAATTGCGGCACTTATGCTCGGGGTCGGAATGGCCGTAGATGCAAATATCTTAATGTATGAAAGAATACGTGAGGAATTGCGTGTTGGCAAATCCATCAAGACCTCGTTCATGGCGGGTGCAAAATCATCATTCTCAGCCATTCTTGATGCAAATATTACGACCATTATTGCAGCATTAGTCCTATTCTATCTTGGGACAAGCTCTGTAAAAGGTTTCGCGCTAATCCTTATCATCAGTATACTAACCAGCTTCTTAACAGCAGTATGGGGATCACGCATATTCTTAGGGCTATTAGTCAATAGTGGCGTATTTGATGGCAAACCAGCATTGTTCGGTATTTCGAAAAATAAGGTTCATGCACCTGAAGAACAAATTGAAACATTGGATCTTACGACGAAATTTGACCGATTCGATTTTGTCCAAACACGTAAAAAGTTTTATGCTATTTCTGCCGTATTGTTAATTAGCGGTGCAGTTGTGCTAGGTATTTTCAAGTTGAATCTTGGAATTGATTTCTCAAGTGGTACGCGCGTTGAAGTACTTGCTGACCACCCCTTGAAGACCGAAGAAATATCTTCGTATTTGGATGAAATCGGACACCCAACAGATGATATCGTCATTTCCGGTGATACAGGAAATATGGGTGTTATGCGTTACAAAGATGAGTTTAATCAAGAAGAAGTCAACAAGCTAAAAGTGGATCTTGCCGCCGAATTTGGTTCTGAACCGAATATCTCGACGGTTTCAGACACAGTCGGTAAGGAACTCGTGAAAAATGCAATAACATCGTTGCTTATTGCTATGCTTGGTATCGTCATTTACGTTGCATTTCGTTTCGAATGGCGTATGGGGGTCGCGACCATTATCGGTCTTTTCCATGATGTTTTCTTCATGGTAGCTGTGATCAGTATTTTGCGCCTAGAAGTCGACATCACCTTCATCGCCGCAGTGTTGACCATTGTCGGTTACTCCATCAATGACACGATTGTGACATTTGACAGGATCCGAGAAAATATCAACCACCGCGGACGCATCGATGATGTAGCAGAACTTGCGGATATCGTAAACAGATCATTGCGCCAGACGCTTGGACGTTCTGTTAATACGGTACTCACAGTCGTCTTTGTTGTAGTAGCACTTATGCTATTCGGTGCAGAATCGATTCGGACTTTCTCAATCGCACTTCTGATTGGATTGTTTGCAGGAACTTATTCTTCGATTTTCATCTCCGCTCAAATCTGGTTTGACCTGAAAAAGCGTGAAATGAGAAAAAAAGGCGCCATTAAAGTTGAGGATACAAAGAAAAAATGGGGCTCAGACGAACCTGTCGTATAAATAATACAAGGTAAAGTTTCAGATAATCATGAAACAGGGTATACACTCAACTGTATACCCTGTTTTTATATTTTTTTATGAAAGGAGAACTGTCCTATGAAGTTTCAATGGAACTTGCTTCTAGGTCTTTTATTTGCCATTATTATTGCCGTTTTTGCTGTTTTCAACGTAGATGCAGTTCCGGTTAATTATGTTTTTGGGGTCGCACAATGGCCACTCGTCCTTGTCATTCTTTTTTCAGCTCTCCTAGGTGCTGCGGTCAGCGGACTATTCGCGATGTTTCTCTCGTTTCAATCAACTCGACGCATTAAAGTCCTTCAGAAAGAAATGACTTTGAAAGAATTAACGATTGCAACACAACAGAACGAAATAGCAGAACTGCAAAAGTATACTGCACTGCCATCCAGCAAGGAAATGTAGAATGGACATAAAAGTCTGAAATTGGAGCATCATCCTGGTATCCTTACCTCGATAGATGCTCTTCTTTCTGTTTAAAATAGTCTTTTCTTTTAGAGTAGAAGCGCATCCGCTATAATGAAACTGAGGATGTGAGAGATTTTGATTGAATCAATGAAAAGGTGGAAAGTGGAACGGCCGGACGAACAACAGGTAACTTCGTTGATGAATGATCTTGGTTTATCTTCTGTCCAGGCAAAAATATTAGCTTCACGAGGATTAGGAAATTCAGAAGAAGCGAAAGCCTTTTTACATATGGATGCATCCAGTATGCACGATCCTTTCTTATTTCACGATATGGACAAAGCAGTCTCGCTGATAAAAACAGCTATTGCTGCAAACAAAAAAATAGCAGTGTACGGGGATTATGACGCCGATGGTGTGACAAGTGTTACTGTTTTAACAACTGCATTGGAGCGGCTGAAGGCAGATGTGTTCTTTGCAATACCTGACCGTTTCGAACATGGTTACGGGCCAAATAAAGATTTATTCCTCGAGCTTTATGAAATAGGAGCTTCTCTAATTATTACGGTTGATAACGGGATTTCTGGAGTGGAAGAGATTGCCTATGCAAAATCGCTAGGGATAGACATTATTATTACGGATCACCACGAAATAGGTGAGGTGATGCCTGTAGCAGATGTAATCATTCATCCACGGCATCCCGATGGCGCATACCCGTTTGGCGAACTTGCAGGTGTTGGAGTAGCGTTTAAACTGGCATGCGCTTTACTCGGAGAAGTACCACAGGATTTAATTGAACTAGTCGCAATTGGTACAGTTGCAGACTTGGTACCGCTTCACGGAGAAAACAGGTATTTTGTTAAAGAGGGTATCAGACAAATGCGTGTGTCAAAGCGTCCCGCAATCCAGGCGCTCACACGAGTTGCAGGCACTGAACAAGCAACACTTTCAGAGGAGTCAATTGGATTCATGATTGGACCCCGCCTGAATGCAGCAGGGCGTCTAGGAGATGCTTCTCCAGCAGTGGAACTATTGAAAACAGAAGATCCTGCAGTCGCTTCAGCATTAGCAAATGAACTCGATTCGCTTAACAAAGAACGACAAGCCATTGTTTCGGAAATAGCTGTTGGAGCAGAGGAAATGATTGTGAAGATGTACGGCGAGACAATGCCGCACGTATTCGTCATTTGCGGAGAAGGATGGAATTCAGGTGTTGTCGGTATTGTAGCTTCACGCTTGACGGAAAAGTATTATCGCCCTTCTATCGTCTTGTCTCTTGACACGGATTCAGGAATTGCGAAAGGATCTGCGAGAAGTATCGCGGGGTTTGACATGTTTGTAGAGCTCTCGAAAAATGCCCACCTTCTTCCTCATTTTGGAGGTCATCAAATGGCGGCCGGCATGTCTTTAGCTAGCAAAGATGTTGGTACGCTACGTGAAAATCTCAACAAGCAAGCTGAGCTTGTGCTAACAGGAGAAATGCTTATTCCAGGAGTGCGAATCGATGTACCGCTTTCGCTAAGTGAAATCGATGTTAGTGTTCTAGAATCCTTGGAACTGCTTCGTCCATTTGGCATGGGATTTGAAAAACCTGTCTATATGCTTGAAGATTTAACTGCCAAAACGGTAAGGAAAATCGGAGCGGCAAAAAACCATATGAAACTTGAATTGGCCGAAAGTAATCTTTCACTGGATGCCATCGGATTTGGGCTCGGTCATATTGCCGATCAGCTGACGCCAGGCGTTAAACTATCGGTTACAGGTGATTTACAGGTGAATGAATGGAATGGAAATAAAAAGCCACAACTATTAATCGGGGATATCAAATCTGATGAATGGCAATTATTCGACTTGCGCGGCGTGCGCGAAGCGGCTAGGTGGCTTCCTACTATTCCTCTCAAGGATACATTTTTTGCTGCATTCCATAAACAAACAGTGATTCATTTTCAGTCGTCCATGAAAGGGATACCAATTACTCTCCTCGGGCATGAAACGATTGAAAAGGCAGAGAATCTGGTATTACTTGATATTCCAGACGAAGCAATTCAGCTAGAAAACCTTATTGTTTCGGTCGATCCGGATCGAATCTATGCACATTTTCACGCGCCTGAATCTAGGTATTTTGATGGTTTACCAAGCCGTGAGCAATTTGGGTGGTATTACAGTTTTTTGAAAAAACGCGAGAAATTCGATATCGTAAATAATGGTGAACAGCTTACAAAACACAAAGCGTGGAAAAAAGATTCGGTTTATTTTATGTCAAAGGTGTTTTCTGAGCTAGGATTTGTTAAGATTGAGGATGGTTTTGCTTCCGTCATGGAGACGGTTGGCAAACGGGATTTGACCGATGCGCCATCTTACAAAGAGCGTGAGCGTCAGATTGAGCTAGAAAAAAGACTGCTGTTCGCGCCTTATTCGGAATTGAAAAAATGGTTCGATACTGTGCGAAATGGAACTGTCGACAGGGAGGAACAATAATGGATTTGAAAGAATATGTAACGATTGTACCGGACTATCCTAAAAAGGGAATTAGCTTTAAGGATATTTCAACAATCATGGATAATGGTCAGGCTTATAAATTCGCAACGGATGAAATCGTCAAATTTGCGAAAGAAGTCGAAACAGACATTATTGTCGGTCCTGAAGCACGGGGATTCATCATCGGTTGTCCAGTGGCTTATGCATTAGAAGTAGGCTTTGCGCCAGTTCGTAAACCTGGAAAGTTGCCTAGGGAAACGATTGAAGTCGAATATGATCTCGAATATGGAAAAGATACCTTAACGATACATAAAGACGCCATCAAACCTGGCCAACGTGTATTGATAGTTGACGATCTTCTTGCAACAGGCGGCACAGTTGGTGCAACTGTTGAGCTTGTTGAAAAGCTTGGAGGCGTCGTTGCAGGTTGTGCCTTTATCATAGAGTTATCTTATCTAGACGGCCGTGAAAGGCTACAAGGATATAATATGCGTTCTTTGATCACCTATTAAAAACAATCCTCCGCACGACTGGCGGGGGATTTTTTTATATCTTTATATCACAACCCTTTACATATGCATAGGTTTATACATACAATAGGAATACTATCATTTTTGCGGATAAGGTCGGAAGGGGTAATAATATGGCGAAAAATCGTGACATGACGGCGGAAGAAATATTCTCCCTCGTCGCCTCCTATATGAATGAAGAACACGTTTCGTTCGTCAAAAAAGCATATGAGGCAGCAAAGACTTCGCACGAGGGCCAGCATAGGAGTTCAGGTGAAGCGTATATTATTCATCCTGTTCAAGTTGCAGGTATTCTTGCCGAATTGCAAATGGACCCTTCGACAGTTGCAGCCGGATTTCTTCATGATGTTGTAGAAGATACAAATGTAAGCAGGGAAGATATTATTCGTGATTTTGGCGAAGAAGTAGCAATGCTTGTCGACGGTGTAACGAAACTCGAAAAATTACAATATAAATCTAAAGAAGAAAAACAAGCGGAAAACCACCGGAAGATGTTTGTAGCGATGGCCCAAGATATTCGTGTCATTCTCATCAAGTTGGCGGACCGTCTTCATAATATGAGAACACTGAAACATGTACCTGAAGAAAAGCAACGCCGGGTTGCGGCGGAAACTTTGGAAATATTTGCACCACTTGCGCATCGCCTTGGAATCTCAGCCATTAAGTGGGAATTGGAAGATACAGCATTGCGCTACTTAAACCCACAACAATATTATCGAATCGTCAATATGATGAAACGCAAACGCGTAGAGCGAGAAAACTATTTAGCAAACGTAATGGAACAGGTTAAGTTGGAAATCGGAGAAATGGAAATTGATGCAGATTTATCGGGCCGTCCCAAGCATCTCTATTCCATCTACCGGAAGATGGTCGTTCAGAAAAAAGAATTTAACGAAATTTATGATCTGTTGGCAGTGAGAATTCTAGTTTCAAGCATTAAAGATTGTTACGCTGTGCTAGGTATTATCCATACGCTATGGAAACCCATGCCTGGGAGGTTCAAAGACTACATTGCGATGCCTAAGCAAAATTTATATCAGTCACTGCATACGACTGTTGTAGGTCCTGCAGGTGACCCGCTCGAAGTACAAATCCGGACCGAAGAGATGCATAAAATTGCCGAATTCGGTGTCGCTGCTCACTGGGCATATAAAGAAGGAAAATCGCTGACTGATCATCCAAGTGATATTGATTCGAAATTGACTTGGTTTAGAGAAATACTTGAATTTCAAAACGAATCTTCTAACGCCGAGGAATTCATGGAGTCGTTAAAATTCGATTTGTTCTCGGATATGGTTTATGTATTTACGCCTGATGGGGATGTAATAGAACTACCTGCAGGGTCAGTCCCGATTGATTTTGCTTATCGCGTCCATTCTGAAATTGGGAATCGGACAATTGGTGCGAAAGTTAACGGCAAAATGGTGCCTCTGGATGCTGAATTGTTTACGGGTGATATCATCGAGATTTTAACTTCGAAACAATCATTTGGACCAAGTCGTGATTGGTTAAAAATCGCAAATACCTCTCAAGCGAAAAATAAAATACGACAGTTTTTCAAAAAACAACTTCGGGAAGAAAATATCCTAAAAGGTCGGGAAATGATTGAAAAGGAAATTAAATCGCAAGAGTACGATTTAAAAGAAGTGCTTTCGATAGAAAATATAAAACGTACAATTGAGAAATTTAGTTTTACTTCTGAAGAGGACATGTATGGGGCCGTGGGATTCAACGGTATTACTGCTCAGCAAGTTGTCAATCGGCTAGCAGAAAAATTACGAAAAGTACGAGAACAACAAGACACAATAGATAAAATCGTTTCAGATATGAAAACACCACAACCTGAAAAAATGACTGAGTCAGGTGTTATTGTTAAAGGTATAGATAATTTACTAATCAGGCTTTCAAAGTGTTGTAACCCAGTACCGGGCGATGGAATTGTAGGCTTTATCACAAAAGGCCGAGGCGTTTCTGTTCACCGTGGTGACTGCCCAAATATCATTGTTGATGATAATGATAATGACCGAATTATCGATGTTGAATGGGCAGTTGGACCTTCTAACACAAGGAAAGAGTTTTTGGTTGATATCGAAGTGTCGGCATTTGATCGGCAAGGTCTGTTAAATGAGGTCATGATGGTTGTTGCTGATACGAAAACACCCATGGTAGCTGTGAGTGGCAAAGCAGACCGTGACAAGATCGCTCGAATTCATATGACGATTAAAATTACTGATATCACACATTTGCAAAGAATCGTAGATCGGATCAAACAAATTCGTGATATCTATTCCGTGCAACGTGTCATTAATTGATTGGAAGGTGTAATACATGAGAATCACGCTGCAGAGATCGGGTCCAGCCACTGTCCGTGTCAACGGTGAGACGACGGGTTCAATCGAAAAGGGTTATGTCCTCCTAGTAGGCGTAACCCATTCGGACACTGAACAGGACGCCGATTATCTGGCGAAGAAAATCGCAGAACTGCGTTTATGGGAAGACGGCGAAGGTAAGATGAATCATTCTATACTTGAAGTGGGCGGAGATATTCTATCGATATCCCAATTTACTTTGTTTGCGAATGTGAAAAAAGGACGCCGTCCAAGTTTTACTGATGCAGCAAGACCGGACCAGGCAAAACCGCTATGGGAATACTTTAATCGCAAAATAGCAGAAGAGGGTCTAGTCGTTCAGACAGGTGTATTTGGAGAAATGATGGATGTCGAACTTGTTAACAATGGCCCAGTAACGCTTATTATTGATTCGAAATAACATAGAAAAAGGACTTTCCTGGTTGAGGAAAGTCCTTTTTCTATGTTTAGTATTCTAATACATTTATAACATGTTGCATTTTACCATGCAGGTTTTTCATCAGTGTACCGGCTATTACCGTTTTTTACTTAATTTCCATTAAAGTAGTCCAGTAGTCCTTTGTAGATCCCGTGCGTTGCCTGTTCACGGAACATATCACTCGTAACTGTCCGTTCCTCTGCTGAATTTGATAGAAAACCAAGTTCTATCAAAATAGCATTTTGCCTATTTTCACGGAGAACTAGGAAATCTCCTGGTTGTGATCCCCGGTCTCGCAGGTTTACTGAAGAGGCAAGTCCTTCATTGACTGCGTGAGCAAGTGCTTGCTGATGTGAATGTGTGTAGTACGTTGTGAAACCTGCAATACTGGGGTCGGGATTCGCGTCATAATGCAGACTAATAAAAGCGTCTGCATTATACTGACTGCTCACGGCGACACGTTTTCGTAATGATACATACGTGTCCGTTTCACGTGTGGTTACAACTTTCGCGCCAGCCGCTTTTAACTTGGCTGCAAGGAGATCGGACGTGAGTATTGTAATATCCTTTTCGTCTGTCCCACGTGTACCTGTAGTCCCCCGGTCGTTACCGCCATGGCCTGGATCAATGACAATCGTTACACCCTTTAACGTACCTGGAACACGTGCCTTCGTTTCTTTCATTACGGGTTCTATTGAGGATGATTCAACGTCTGTTGAAACAACCCATTTTGCTACAAAAGCAGATTCTCCAGTCGGTAGAGAAATTTCATACCAGTCTCCGTCTTCTTTTCGAATTGAAAACTTTTCTCCTGCATCTGCTCGTGTGGCAATTTGTGATGATGTCGTCGCATCTTGACGGATATTGGTCCCATTAGAAAGAATGGTCACTTTTCCTAAGTCATTCTCATCGGATATTTGTTTGGCATTAGAAGATAATGTACCGTGGAATGAATACACCCAGCCTTGTTGATCATCTTTAAGTAAAATTCGTACCCAATTTCCATTGACCTCTTTAATTGCAAATGATTCACCTTCATGAATAAGGCCAACACGTTTAGAAGATAGATCCGCATTCTTTCTAACATTGAGGGCACCAACCGAAACGGTAAACAATTCAGGTGATGAAGTCTGTTCTACAGGTGCAGCTGTTGTCGTTTGGTCAATCACTTCTGTAATGTAGTCCGTATGTACCCAACCGCTAATTCCGTTAAATGTAATAGAAGCCCACTCGCCATCGCTACCAGTCATAATCGCTTCATCTCCTGCAGCAAGACGTTCTAGTACTGCAGACCCAATGGATGGACTAGACCTCATATTTAACTGGTCGACACGTGAAACGACTACAGTACTTGTCCCGCTAGATTGATTTGCTGAGACTGTCAGCCAAGAAGCTATCCACCCTGTACTTGTGCCATGTTGAATTTCATACCAATCTCCCGATGTGGATAATACATCGACTGGCTCACCCTTGTTCAATGAACCCGTCACAGAATATGTAAGTCCAGGCCCTGAGCGGATGTGAAGCGATTTTGCATCGACTACTACAGATTCAGTTTCGGCATAAGTCGTTGGAATGTCTTGAAATACGCTGAATAAAAGTATGAATGCTATCAACCATTTGCTTGCTTTAGACAAATTATCATCCTCCCTATAATCTATTGTAGAAGTTTACACTCAAAAAAACTACAATTAAACGAAAAAGGTTGACTATATGGTGCAGAAACTTTAAGATGATGTTTAATTCACAATTTAAATCACATGTTACTACTAAGAATAATTTTACCGAAGACATGGAAAGTATTTGTATAATTGACTGACTAGAGAGGGGCGGACGTGGCTGAAATCCACCCTACAGGAATTTACAATGAATAACACCATCGAGGCTCTGTACTGAACGAACTCGTTTTCAGTAGGTACAGACGGAACCGGCCGTTATCCGGATTTAAAGAGGGCGCAACTTTGCGTCAATTTGGGTGGAACCGCGGAAGCTATAAAGGCTCTCGTCCCTTGCGTAAGCAAGGGATGAGGGTCTTTTTTTGTTTCTCAAATCCATATCCAATCTTCGGTGCCAGAAGCTCGGGGTAATCCGACGCATCTGAAGGGCACCCTACGTTTTTCATTAGAAGGGGGAAATTGTATGAATTTCAAAGTGCCAAGAGGAACCCAAGATATTTTACCGTCTGAAACATGGAAATGGCAGCAAGCGGAAAAAATCATCAACGAAGTTTGTGATGTCTATCGTTACAAAGAAATCCGGACACCGATATTTGAACAAACGGAACTTTTTCAACGTCTTGTAGGTGAAACGACAGATGTAGTTCAAAAAGAGATGTACACATTTATGGATAAAGGCAATCGCTCAATGACGTTACGACCGGAAGGGACAGCAGCAGTCGTCCGCTCCTTTGTTGAGCATAAAATGTTCGGTTACCCTGACCAACCTGTGAAACTTTTCTATACGGGTCCGATGTTCCGTTACGAACGTCAGCAAGCGGGACGTTATCGTCAGTTCGTCCAGTTTGGTGCGGAAGCCATAGGCAGTGCAGATCCAGCAATTGATGCAGAGGTAATTGGTTTAGCTATGGACGTTTATAGACGTGTTGGGCTGACTAAATTGAAACTCGTCATTAACTCGCTCGGTGATACAGAATGCAGAACTTCACACCGTGAAGCCCTCATAGCGCATTTTAATCCGCATATCGGTGAGTTCTGCTCTGATTGCCAATCGCGATTAGAAAAGAATCCATTACGCATTTTAGATTGTAAAGTCGATAGCAATCATCCATTAATTGCTACGGCACCTTCTTTAGCCGACTATTTAAATGAAACATCAAAACATTACTTCGATGAAGTGAAAACGTATCTGGACAATGCAGGAATTGCTTATGAAGTCGATGCAAATCTTGTACGTGGTCTTGATTATTATAACCATACGGCTTTTGAAATAATGAGCACATCTGAAGGTTTTGGAGCAATTACGACGCTCTGCGGTGGCGGACGCTACAATGGACTTGCAGAAGAAATTGGTGGCCCATCTGCTCCCGGTATTGGGTTTGCAATGAGTATCGAACGATTGCTTCTTGCGATGGCTGCGGAAGGCAAAGTGTTTAATGAGGAACCGGCGCTTGACGTTTACATCGTTACACT
The DNA here is from genome assembly GCF_057669665.1 of Sporosarcina sp. Y1004. Lineage (NCBI taxonomy): Bacteria > Bacillati > Bacillota > Bacilli > Caryophanales > Caryophanaceae > Sporosarcina > Sporosarcina sp. Y1004. The sequence continues at coordinate 27,755 of NZ_JBYHFQ010000004.1, forward strand.
CGGTGAAACAGCTCGTCATCCCGCCTTTAAATTGTTAGGTGAACTAAGAGCGGCAGGCATACGGTCTGATATGGACTATATGGATCGTAAAATGAAAGCGCAAATGAAATCAGCCGATCGGCTTAGTGCGAGAATGGTTGTACTCATAGGTGAAGATGAAGTGACAGAAGGTGTTGCTATATTGAAGAAGATGGAAGACGGTGCACAAGAAAAAGTGCCAGTTGCAGAATTGGTTCAAAAAATTAAAGAAACATTGAATGTATAAAGAGAGGCGGATGAATGCAATGCAACGGTCACATTATTGCAATGATTTAACAGTAGAGGTAATTGGAAAAGAGGTAACATTACAAGGATGGGTTCAAAAGAGAAGAGACCTTGGAGGGTTGATTTTTGTTGATGTACGAGATCGCTCAGGAATCGTTCAGGCGGTTTTTAACCCTGAATTTTCAAGTGAAGCAATCATAATGGCAGACAAACTGCGTAATGAATTTGTAATTGAACTTACTGGGTTAGTAATTGAGCGCCAAGAAGGTCAAAAAAACCCTAACATAACAACAGGGTCTATTGAAATTCAAGTTACTGAATTAAAGATTGTGAATGAAGCAAAAAACCCACCATTCATGATTGAAGATGATACGGATGTTAGCGAAGAACTTAGATTAAAGTACAGGTACCTTGATTTACGTCGTCCGAAACTTGCGAAGACATTCAAAATGCGCTCTGATATTACTAAAACGGTTCGAAACTTCCTAGACGATGAAGGGTTTTTGGAAGTGGAGACACCAATTTTGACGAAGTCCACTCCAGAAGGTGCACGGGATTATCTTGTGCCAAGCCGGGTGCATGAAGGGGAATTTTATGCACTTCCTCAATCACCACAGCTGTTCAAACAGATGCTGATGGTATCAGGATTCGACCGCTATTACCAGATTGCCCGTTGTTTCCGTGATGAAGACCTCCGTGCCGACCGCCAGCCGGAATTTACTCAAATAGATATGGAAATGAGTTTCATGTCAATAGAGGAAATTATTGAATTGAATGAGCGGTTAATGCAAAAAATTATGAAAAAAGTTAAAGGCATTGATGTCCAAATTCCATTCAAGCGTCTCCCTTATGACGAAGCAATGGCACGGTTTGGTTCAGATAAACCGGATACGAGATTTGCTTTGGAATTGACAGATGTGTCAGACGTAGTGAAAGATACATCTTTCAAGGTCTTTGCTAGCGCAATCGAGTCGGGCGGACAAGTCAAACTCATTAACGTAAAAGGGGCAGCTGAAGATTACTCACGAAAAGACATCGATGCACTTGGAGAATATGCAGCGGTTTACGGTGCAAAAGGTCTTGCTTGGTTAAAAGTTGATGAAGAAGGATTTAAAGGCCCTATTGCGAAGTTTTTTGAAGGAGATGCGATTGATTCACTTAAATTTGCAGCAGACGCTGAAGCAGGCGATTTATTGTTATTCGTTGCAGATAGAAAAAAAGTTGTTGCTGAGGCGCTTGGTGCTTTAAGATCCAAACTTGGCAAAGACCGCGGCTTAATCGACGAATCAAAGTTTAATTTCCTTTGGGTAACAGAATGGCCATTGTTTGAATATAATGAGGAAGATGGCCGCTATTATGCAGCTCACCATCCGTTCACGATGCCAGCAGATGTGGAAGAATTGGTATCCAATCCTGAAACGGTTAAAGCACAAGCCTATGATCTCGTTTTGAATGGCTACGAACTTGGCGGCGGATCGCTAAGAATTTACAAAAGAGATGTACAGGAAAAAATGTTTAAAGCACTTGGATTCACTGAAGAGCGGGCAAATGAACAGTTTGGATTCTTATTGGATGCATTTGATTATGGAACACCTCCACATGGCGGTATTGCATTCGGCCTCGACCGAATTGTTATGTTACTATCAGGTTCTACAAACTTACGGGATACAATTGCATTTCCGAAAACAGCGAGTGCAAGTTGTTTGTTAACCTCTGCACCTGATAGCGTTGACGATGCACAGCTCACAGAACTCGGTATTCAGATATTAACGAAAAAGAAGTAATAATCAGAAATGTTGAAAAATGATTAAATCTAGTATTAAAAAAGATTGAAATGATATAAAATCTATGATATTATACATGTAATACGAATCCTGAAGTGTTCGTTATTTGCCAATCAGTTTTGACCGAACATTTTTTCGTCGGGAGTCCGTATTTCGATTAGAATGACATGCCTTTCAACGGGACGTCAAAGGAATCGGATAGGACACCCACCTGCTGAGTGCGGGTTCAAAGCGATACTACAAAGACGGCACAATCGGGATTCGTTCCTTACATGATCATAAACCCCTCTGACGTATGTGCTGAGGGGTTTTTTATTGGGAAAATTGTAAATTTAGTAGATAGAAGGGCGGAATTTTTCTTGTTGCATCAATTTTCACGAAACGAATTGGCAATTGGTACTGAGGGTGTAGATCGAATGCGTAATATGACAGTCGCTGTGCTTGGGATTGGGGGAGTCGGTTCTTTTGCCGCGGAAGCATGTGCCAGGAGCGGAATTGGGCGAATTATTCTAGTCGACAAGGACGATATTGACGTAACGAATATTAATAGGCAACTGGTTGCTTATTTATCAACAGTCGGTCGTTCAAAATCAGAAGTGATGAAAGAACGTATTGCTGATATTAACAAAGATTGTGAAGTTATTTCATTACATATGTTTTATACGGAGGAAACAGCTGAAGAATTTTTCAGCTACAAACCCGATTATGTAATCGATGCATCTGACACAATCAGCTTTAAAATTCATTTAATAAAAGAATGTATTGCGCGTGATGTGAAAATTATTTCATGCATGGGGGTCGCGAATAAGACTGACCCGACCCGCTTGCAAATTACGGACATATCAAAAACAAATACGGATCCAGTTGCCAAGGTAATTCGTCTCAGACTGAGGAAAGAGGGCATCCATAAAGGAGTGCCGGTTGTGTTTTCTGATGAAAGTCCAATTGTCGTGAGAGAAGACGTGGTCGATACAGTTGGCAAGCCGGAAGCTTCGATTCGAAAAGCGAAAATGCCGCCCTCATCAAATGCATTTGTTCCTTCAGTTGCTGGGTTGATCAGCGCAAGTTGGGTCATTAACGATATTGTTTCAGACATTCCTATTCAAAGAGTAAAAGATAAAGTATAATAGGACAACCGCGTGAGAGTATTCATTTTCATGCGGTTCCTTTTTGGTTGTAACGAAAATAGTACAAGGGTTATAATGTGTTAGGGTAAATTACTTAAGTAAACAAAGAACTAGGATTTGCAGAAAAGATGTTACTGTGTGGATAAGGTATTAAGGTTACTAGTTTTTGGATTAGTTGCACTCATATTGACTGGATGCAGCGGTGTAGAAGCGAAAATTCGGACCGCAGTTCAGGATGCTGTAACACAATAATCTTCAACAATTCAAAACCCTCCTAAAGAGACAGCTAGGAGGGTTTTGAATTGTTGAATTACTTTTTCTTTTGAAACTCTTTTAACTTCTTGTAAATTGCAGCCAACTTCTTCTCTTCCCCTGCTAGAACGGGTTTGTAAAATTCAGTACTTTTTAATTTCTCTGGTAAGTATTGCTGATTTGTCCAGCCACCGAAAGAACCGAGAGGCGTGTCATGTGGATATTTATAACCTGTATGTCCGAGTTTTTCCGCGCCAGCATAATGGGTATCTCGTAAATGTAATGGAATATCCCCAGTTTTGCCTTCGTTGATGGCCTTGACAGCTGCATCAAATGCTTTATAAGCTGAATTCGATTTCGAAGACAAACACATTTCGATGACAGCATTCGCTAAAGGAATGCGAGCTTCTGGCATACCTAGCCTCATGGCTGCATCTGTTGCCGCAAGGACGTGCGGACCAACGGATGGTGAGGCGAGTCCGATATCTTCATAGGCCATAACGAGCAAACGTCTAGAGACGGCTGTCAAATCTCCGGTCTCTAGCAGATTAGCAAGATAATAGATGGCGGCATCGACATCGCTGCCTCGAACTGCCTTTTGAAGTGCCGATAATAGATTATAAAAATGAGAACCTTTTTTATCACCGAACAAACCGATTCGACCAAGTAAATTTTCAAGTAGCCAGTCTTCAATAATTGTTTTTCCGTCTACACTATCACTAGCCGAAACAGCCGATTCGAGAACGGTTAACGCTTTTCGCGCATCACCGTTAACACCTTCAGATATTAAAATCAGTTGGTCTTCCGATATCTCGATTGCCATTTTTCCAAGTCCGCGCTCTTCATCTGTTAGCGCTCTACGAAGAACTACTAATAAATCAGTCGGTTCCAACCGCGCCAATTGACGAATTTCACCACACCTGGATCGAATTGCTGGATTGACGTCGTGATATGGATTTTCAGTCGTTGCTCCTATCAAAACAATTGCCCCGTTTTCAACATGAGGTAGTAATGTATCTTGCTGTAATTTGTTAAAACGATGTATTTCATCAAGGAATAACAAAACTTTCCCGGTGATGCGCGATTCTGCAACGACTTCTTCTACATCTTTCTTGCCTGAAACGGTTGCATTCATGGCGATGAAAGGAAGGTTGCTTGTACCTGCAATTGCATGGGCGAGTGATGTCTTACCGATTCCGGGTTCACCGTACAATAGCATCGAAGGAACGTGACCGTTTTTAATCATGCGGTATAATGCTGTTTTTTCACCTATAATTTCTTTCTGTCCGGCAATCTCATCTATATTGTTCGGTCGCATGCGAAACGCCAATGGCTCGTTGTTCAAAATAACCACTCCTCAGTACATCTGTTCCTCTATTATACACGTTAGACAAACGTAAATCATTTTAAGGAAGCCGACAGGCCACATATGCTATAATATTTTGAAGCAATCGTAAAAAAGGACGGGATATATATGAAGATTTCTACAAAAGGGCGATATGGACTGACAATCGTTGTTGAATTGGGGTCTAAGTACGGGGAAGGTCCTGTACCGCTTCGGAAAATTGCCGAAGAACAGAAGTTGTCTGAAGCATATCTTGAACAGCTGATTCCACCGCTACGCAATAGTGGAATAGTTAAAAGTGTACGCGGTGCATATGGCGGCTATATGCTTGCTAGACCACCTGCCGAAATTACGGCTGGAGATGTTATCCGTATTTTGGAAGGGCCCATTCAGCTAGTAGAAGGTTTAGAGGGTTCGGACATTCCTCAGCAAGAACTGTGGAAAAGAATCGGTGAAGCAGTGCGCAGTGTACTTGACACAACGACTATTGAAGATTTAATGAAATCCGGTGAAGCAAATGAACAAGACAGTTATATGTTTTACATTTAAAGGGGTCTTATAATGACGACAATATATCTCGACCATGCAGCGACGACACCGGTTCATCCGGAAGTAAGCGCGACTCATATAAAAATGCTTGAATCTGTATTTGGAAACCCTTCGAGTATCCACAGTTACGGCAGAGAATCTCGAAAATGGCTTGATGATGCAAGAAAATTACTTGCACAGTCCATCAATGCAGAACCGTCGGAAATCATTTTTACATCAGGCGGAACTGAAGCGGATAACTTTGCGGTTTTCGGAACTGTAATGGCTATGAAGGAAAAAGGAAATCATATCATCACGACGAATATTGAACACCATGCCGTTTTAAATCCATGTAAACAACTTGAGTTGCTGGGTTTCGAGGTGACATATTTGGAAGTTGATGAAAATGGTAGAATTAGTACGGAACAAGTTATAAATGCAATTACTGATAGAACGATTCTAGTCACGGTTATGTATGGAAATAATGAGGTAGGTACAATTCAGCCGATTCGTGAAATTGGTGAGATTTTGAAAGGTCATCAAGCTGTATTCCATACGGATGCTGTACAGGCGTTCGGCCTCATTCCACTTAATGTTGACGAACTCGGCGTTGATTTATTATCAGTTACTGCTCATAAATTAAATGGACCAAAAGGGATAGGTTTTCTCTATCAACGTAAAGGACTTGAAACTTCTCCGCTCATATTTGGGGGAGAGCAAGAACGGAAACGCCGTGCTGGTACTGAAAATATTCCTGCAATTGTTGCCTTTTCGAAAGCGGTGTCGATCGCACAACGTGAGATGGTACAAAATAATTTAAATTACACTAACTATACAACTATAATGACGGACATATTTGACGAACAAGCTATCGTATATGAAGTATCTGGAAAAAATATAGACAAACTTCCACATATTTTGAATATAAGCTTCCCAGGAACGGATATTGAATCACTTCTCGTCAATTTAGACATGGCGGGGATTGCTGTGTCCAGCGGATCTGCATGTACTGCAGGCTCAATTGATCCATCGCACGTTCTTACTGCAATGCATGGTGAAAATTCCGCTAAACTACGAAATTCAGTCCGGTTCAGTTTCGGTCTTGGTCTTAACGAGGAATCCATTAAGGAAGCCGCACACAAAACCGCTGGTATTGTGAAAAAGTCTGTGAAATGAAAAGCAAAGGATGTTTATAGAATGATAACAACTAAATCAGCAGCAGAAACACGTGTCGTTGTCGGTATGTCTGGCGGTGTCGATTCATCTGTTGCGGCACTACTATTAAAAGAACAGGGTTATGAAGTAATCGGGATCTTTATGAAAAACTGGGATGACACGGACGAATTTGGTGTCTGTACCGCAACCGAGGACTACGAAGACGTCATCAGTGTTTGCAATCAAATTGGAATCCCTTATTACGCTGTAAATTTCGAAAAACAATATTGGGATAAAGTCTTTACGTATTTCCTTGAAGAATATAAAGCGGGACGAACACCAAATCCCGACGTAATGTGTAACAAAGAAATTAAATTCAAGGCTTTTCTCGAACATGCAATGAGTCTTGGAGCAGATTATTTAGCAACAGGGCACTATGCACAAGTCGTTGAAGTAGATGGCGGCGTTTCGATGCTACGAGGAAAAGATGAAAATAAAGACCAAACCTATTTCTTGAATCAACTTACTCAGGACCAACTGCAAAAAGTCATGTTTCCTATTGGCGCTATGGACAAAAGTTTGGTGCGTGAAAAAGCTGTAGAAGCAGGCCTATCAACGGCAACGAAAAAAGATTCAACTGGTATTTGTTTTATCGGTGAACGGAATTTCAAAGAATTCCTAGGACAATACCTACCTGCGCAACCAGGTGATATGAAAACTATGGATGGTGCATCTATGGGGCGTCATGATGGGCTAATGTATTATACAATCGGACAGCGACATGGTCTTGGTATTGGCGGGGCAGGGGAACCTTGGTTTGTTATCGGGAAAGACTTGAAAACGAACGTTCTTCTGGTCGGTCAAAACTTTCACAATGATGCTCTTTATTCCGATAGTTTGACAGCAATCGACATTAGTTTTTCCGCAGTGCGAAAAATGTCGAAAACGTTCAGCTGTACAGCAAAATTTCGTTATCGTCAGCCGGATACAAAAGTAACCGTTGAATTGACTGAAGACGGTAACGCAATCGTCCGATTTGCAGAACCGGTTCGTGCAATAACTCCAGGACAGGCTGTTGTTTTTTATGACGGCGAAGAGTGTCTTGGTGGGGGAACAATAGATACTGTTTTCAAAAATGGAAAACAACTTGAATACGTTGGATAAGGAGAATTTAATTATGGAATACAATGAGATTGGAATTGCTGCACTACAAAAAGGTGAATATGAAAAAGCGGTCGAATCATTTATGCAAGGGGTTGAAAAGGACCCTGAAAATGCGGTCGGTTATATTAATCTTGGGAATGTATTCGCCTCACTAGGGGATGCCGAAAGAGCAGAACCTTTTTTTCAGAAGGCGATTACACTAGATGCGGAGGCTGGCACAGCATATTACGGTCTGGCCAATCTTTATTATAATAAAGAGCGTTTTGAAGAAGCGGCAAAACTATATGAAAAAGCAATTCGTCAAGGTATCGAAGAGGCAGATGTTTATTTCATGCTCGGAAAAAGTCTCGAACGATCAAGTAAAGAAAAATTGGCGCTGCCATACCTTCAACGAGCGGCCGAACTGGCACCGAATGATCTTGAAATCAGACTATCCTACGGTATTGTCCTTGCAAATTTGGAGTTGTTTAAAGAATCGGAAAGCGAATTTCTATTTATTCTCGAACAGGATGAGGATAATGCCGATGCCCATTATAATCTAGGATTTTTGTATGCAGTTTCAACAGAAAACAAAGATGATGCCCTTAAGCATCTTGAGAAAGCTTTTACAATCGAACCAGAACATCTACAGGCACGTTATATATTTGACATGATTCAACTGGGTGGAAATAGCAAATAAGAAGGGGTGGCGGTTATGGAAGGGAACAACGCAATGGAATACATGGAAGAAATCTTTCTAATCGGGCGACCGGTCGTAACGATCTTCCATAACCCTGATAGCCTTTTTACGATTGCGAAGTTAAAAGTTCGTGAAACGAATAGTGGGTATGAAGATAAAGAAATTATCGTTAAAGGTAGTTTTCCGCAGTTGAATGCTGAAGATGATTACAAATTCACTGGGAAACTTGTTAATCACCCGACCTACGGTGCTCAGTTTGACGTGCATACGTTTGCGAAAGAGATGCCCGCAACAGAAACAGGACTTGTCCATTATTTATCGGGCGACTTATTTCCGGGCATTGGGATGAAAACGGCCCAAACAATTGTGAAACAGCTGGGAACAGATGCGATAAAAAAGATTCTTGATAATCCGTCTGTTCTCTCTACTGTTCCAAGGCTATCCGATGAAAAAAAAGAGACACTTGTTTCCGTACTTGAACAAAATATGGGACTCGAACGGACGATTATCCAGTTAAACGAATGGGGATTCGGTCCGCAAATAGCAATGCGGATTTATCAGAAGTATCGGGAAGAAGCGATTTCACAACTTACTGAAAACCCTTATCGACTTATTGAAGAGATTGAAGGCGTAGGTTTCCAACGCGCCGATGAACTTGGGAAAAATCTTGGAATTACGGGAAATCATCCATCGAGGATCAAAGCAGCTATTCTTCACACGATGAATCAGGCAGTGCAATCAGCAGGTCATGTGTTTGTAGAAGCAGAGACAATCTTGCCTGAAGCGAAACGACTATTAGAAATGAGTCAAAGAATAGATATTCAATATTCAGATATTTCCCAGGCAATTATTCAACTTGTTGAAGAAGGTAAGCTGTCTGCAGAGGGAAAAAGACTATACATACCATCCCTTTACTTCTCTGAAATTGGAATTGCAGCTAAACTAGAACGAATTATGGAAAATGATACCGCCGATCAATTCCCTGTGTCTGAAATTAGGAAAGCTGTAGGGGAAGTAGAGGAAAGACTCTCTGTCAATTATGCGGAAACACAAGTGTCTGCGATTGAAACTGCACTCCATTCACCATTAATGATATTGACGGGTGGTCCTGGAACAGGGAAGACGACAGTGATACGCGGTTTTGTGGAAGTGTATGCTGAATTACATGGGTTGTCACTAGATCCAACAGAATATGCGAAGAAGAAAGAAACATTTCCGATTGTTCTAGCAGCGCCAACCGGACGTGCTGCTAAACGTATGTCCGAATCGACAGGTTTACCCGCTATGACTATTCACCGACTACTTGGGTTTAATGGGTTGGAAAAGGAAGAAGAGACTGAGCGAGAAATTGAAGGACGTCTTATTATCATCGATGAAATGTCGATGGTAGACACATGGCTTGCACATCAGCTATTAAAGGCGCTTGCGAATGATGTTCAACTGTTGTTCGTCGGAGACCAAGATCAGCTACCACCCGTCGGACCCGGACAAGTGCTGCGTGATATGCTGGATTCAGGGAAAGTTCCCGTCGTTGAACTGACTGAAATATTTCGACAAAGTGAAGGTTCATCAATAATTGAAATGGCACATATGATTAAGCGGTCAGAATGGACAGATGATATTACTAAGAAGACGTCGGATCGTTCTTTTATTAAAGCAAGTAGTGATCGAATTCTTGAAGTTGTAGAACAGGTTGTGAAAAGTGCAATCGTCAAAGGTCATCCTATCAAGGATATTCAAGTACTTGCACCCATGTATCGCGGACCTGCGGGTATTGATGGGTTGAACAAGATGATCCAGGAAATGGTTAATCCGCCTGGACCAAAACGAAAAGAAGTTGTTTTTGGAGAAGCGGTTTACCGGATTGGAGATAAGGTACTACAGCTTGTTAACCAACCTGAGAGTAATGTTTTTAACGGTGATATGGGTGAGGTCATTTCGATTATAAAAGCGAAAGAAACAATTGATAAAAAAGAACTGCTCATCGTATCGTACGATGGAATTGAAGTTACCTATGAACGGAACGACCTTAACCAACTTACACTTGCTTACTGCTGTTCGATCCATAAATCTCAAGGTAGTGAATTTCCAATTGTTATCATGCCAATCGTTCGTGGACATCGTAAAATGTTGCGTCGCAATTTGTTATACACTGGCATCACCCGTGCAAAAAACTTCCTTATTCTCTGTGGAGAACCTGAAGAGTTCAGGACAGGTATAGCACGGACTGATGAAATGGAGCGTCAGACTACACTGAAAGAGCGTCTTAACGGAAGCATGATCGAGTCGGAAGTTGAAGAGGATAAGGCTACAGGAATTCCCGATGAGTCAATCGTCAGTCCGACCGATTCTCTGCCGATAACCTACGAACTAACGATGGAAACTTTCATGGCAATTGACCCGCTGATAGGTATGAGGGGTGTAACTCCTTATGAGTTTCTTGAAGCTTCCGATTGACAATTAGACAGAACTTTTCTATAATCCAATTAGAAATGCAGAAGCAGTCGATTCGATTTAATGGAAATAAGACGAAATAAGTGGTGTTTTCCAAGCACACTTGGACAGTCTTATGACTAAGCTTTAAATGGTAATAATATTTGATATGAAACACGTTGACGGAGAAAGTAAACATGTCTGCTTGATCAGAAAAGTGCCCCTTGGCTGAAAGGGTGCTCAAGTAAGAATGTCGAAAAGCTACTCTTGAGTGCAGCTCATCCCTGCCGTCCGCCGCGTTAAGGCAACCAGAGATGCCGGATATATTTGTTTCGGTAATTAGGGTGGTACCGCGAGACTAACATCTTCGTCCCTTTGTTTAGGGGCGGGGATTTTTTTGTGCTCAAAGAATGTCGATGAGCAGCGGAGAGAGATTGAACTTTGTCCCGCATCTTTGCAGCAGGATGTCGCGCAATATGGCTACTTTTCCTTTAGCATTTTGCAGTAAGGTTCTCAAAGTTACAGCAAGAGGCTTACACTACATAACTACACATATTTAATTAACTAGGAGGAAACAATTATGAAAAAGATGTCTTCATCCGAAATACGCAACTTGTTTTTAGAGTATTTTAAGGAGAATGGCCACAGTGTAGAACCGTCCGCTCCACTTGTCCCAATCGATGATGCTTCGTTGCTGTGGATAAACAGCGGTGTGGCAACATTAAAAAAATACTTTGATGGGCGGGTTGTTCCGACGAATCCGCGCATCGTCAATGCACAGAAATCAATTCGAACAAACGATATTGAAAACGTAGGGAAAACAGCTCGCCATCATACATTTTTCGAAATGCTTGGGAACTTCTCGATAGGCGATTACTTTAAAGAAGAGGCAATTGTACGCGCTTGGGAGTTTTTGACGGATGATAAATGGATTGGTTTTGATCCTGAGTTACTGTCTATTACAATTCACCCGGAAGATGAAGAAGCTTATGCGATTTGGCGTGATAAAATTGGTCTTCCTGAAGATCGTATTATTCGTCTTGAAGGGAACTTCTGGGATATCGGAGAAGGCCCAAGTGGACCGAACTCGGAAATATTCTACGATCGTGGGGCTTCTTACGGAGATGACTTCTCAGATCCTGAATTGTATCCAGGAGGGGAAAATGAACGCTACTTAGAAATCTGGAACCTGGTTTTCTCAGAATTTAATCATAATCCGGATAATTCGTATACGCCGCTTCCGAAAAAAAATATTGATACAGGAATGGGACTTGAGCGTCTGGTATCCGTTATCCAAGAAGTTCCGACAAACTTTGACACGGATCTCTTTATGCCGATAATGAATGCGATTGAAAAGGTTTCCGGAGAGACATACCGTGAAGATGAACAAAAAGATATCGCATTCAAAGTGATTGCGGACCATATTCGTACAGTCGCTTTCGCAATCGGCGATGGAGCACTCCCGTCCAATGAAGGACGTGGTTACGTACTTAGAAGGCTGCTGCGTAGGGCGGTTCGTTTTGGGAAACAGCTAGGTGTAAACAAGTCTTTCATGTTTGAATTAGTTCCAGTCGTAGGTGAAATCATGGAAGACTTCTATCCTGAAGTTACCTTTAAGAAAGATTTCATTATGAAAGTTATTAAAAACGAAGAAGAACGTTTCCATGAAACTTTATCGGATGGAATGGCTATTCTTTCTGGCGTAATTGAAAACGTGAAATTAGCAGGTTCGACGATCGTTGCAGGTACAGATGCATTCCGTCTTTATGACACATATGGCTTCCCGTTCGAATTGACAGAAGAACTTGCTGAAGAGGCGGGTGTCACGGTTGATCGAGCTGGATTCGATTTGGAGATGGATAGTCAGCGTAAGCGTGCCCGAGCAGCGCGTCAAGACGTTGACTCGATGAGTGTCCAGTCGGGTGTGCTTGGTGAAATTAATGTGCCTAGTGAATTTGTTGGATACGTTCAACTGCAAAGTGAATCGACAGTTGTCACTCTTTTACAAGAGGGTGTACAAGTAGACAGCGCATCCGAAGGTGACGAAGTTCAGTTCATCTTAGATTCCACGCCGTTCTATGCAGAAAGCGGAGGGCAAATTGCGGACAAAGGAATTCTTAGTAGCGAATCCTTCATTGCAGATATTAAAAATGTACAAAAAGCACCGAACGGTCAAAACTTGCATACTGCTATTATTCGTTCCGGTGAATTGAGTAATAATACAAAGGTCGTAGCTGAAGTAAATCAAGCAGCAAGAAAACTTACTGTCAAAAATCATACAGCAACACATCTTCTCCACAAAGCATTGAAAGAAGTACTAGGTATGCACGTTAATCAGGCAGGTTCATACGTAGGACCTGATCGTCTGCGTTTCGATTTTTCACATTTTGGCCAAGTGTCGAAAGAAGAACTTGAGAAGATTGAACTAATTGTCAATGAGAAAATATGGGAAGACATTGCTGTTGAAATTGCCGAAAGACCAATTGACGAGGCGAAAAAACTTGGTGCAATGGCACTTTTCGGAGAGAAATACGGAAATGTTGTTCGCGTCGTTTCTGTGGGTGACTACTCATTAGAACTCTGCGGTGGTTGTCATGTTGCCTCAACTTCTGTCATTGGGTTGTTTAAAATTGTTTCCGAGAGCGGTATCGGAGCGGGTACACGTCGAATTGAAGCAGTTACTGGTCAAGAGGCTTATCGGTCATTCAAAGAAGAAGAGGAATTGCTCGTCAATGCAGCAAGCCTTTTAAAATCAAATACGAGAGATATTGTGACAAAGGTAGGCTCGTTACAATCCGACATGAAAGAACTTCAGCGTGAAAATGACTCGTTATCTGCAAAACTTGGCAATAGTCAATTGGCGGACGTCATGACATCGGCACAGCAAATTGATGATGTTACGGTAATCTCTGCACGTGTGGATGTGAAAGACAACAACGGTCTTCGTCAGATGATGGATGAATTGAAACAGAAGCTATCAAAAGGGGTAATTGTTCTTGGTGCCGCAGTAGACGGAAAAGTGATGCTTGTGTCAGGTGTGACTGAAGATTTAAAATCCGGGAACTATCATGCGGGTAAAATCGTCAATCACGTAGCGAACCAATGCGGCGGAAAAGGTGGCGGTCGCCCGGATATGGCTATGGCGGGGGCAAAAGATGTGTCAAAACTTGATGATGCCCTTCAATCCGTGTATGATTATGTCAAATCTGTTTAACTGGAGCGGTAATTCGGTTATAATAAGAAACGGAATGATATCCGATTCGTAAAACGGATGATCTGAAAGCGGGGTGTCTATTATGGAATCATACGACAAGACGATGAAATTCAACTTCCCTGAAGAGTCGATGGAGCAGGAAGTGAAACAGGTCATGCTTCATGTGCACAAGGCACTTGACGAAAAAGGGTACAATCCCATAAACCAGATTGTCGGTTATCTTCTATCGGGCGATCCTGCCTATATACCTCGTCATGAAGATGCTCGTAATCTGATTCGAAAGTTGGAACGTGACGAAATACTGGAAGAACTTGTGAAGTTTTACGTTCGTGAAAACGGGGGCAAAGCGGAGTGAGAACAATGGGATTGGATGTTGGATCCAAAACGGTTGGCATTGCGATCAGTGATGCACTTGGGTGGACAGCCCAAGGCATTGAAACAGTAAAGGTCGATGAAGGTGCTGGCCAGTTTGGCATGGATAGAATCCAACAACTAGTAAATGAGTACGAAGTCAGCGGGTTTGTAGTAGGTTTTCCAAAAAACATGAACAATACAGTTGGACCGAGAGGGAAAGCATCTCAAGACTACGCGGAACTACTGAAAGAAACATTCGGCTTTCCTGTAACACTATGGGATGAAAGGCTTACAACGATGGCCGCGGAAAGAGTGCTGATTGATGCGGATGTCAGTCGTAAAAAAAGAAAGTCTGTTATTGATAAGATGGCAGCGATCATGATACTTCAAGGGTATCTTGATTTAAAAAATAGATGAGGTGATCGTAATGGAACACGGACAAGAAACAATGACGATTGTAGATGAAAATGGCGTAGAACACGTATGTGAGGTTATTTTCACATTTGATTCAGAGGAATTTGGTAAATCATATGTACTTTATCATGTACTTGGTGAAGAGCCAGAAGATGAAGACGAAGAAATCGAAATTCATGCATCCGCATTTGTACCTTCAGAGGATAACGAAGATGGCGAACTAATGCCAATTGAAGACGATGCTGAGTGGGAAATGATCGAAGAAATGTTGAACACATTCCTTGCAGAAGAGGAAGAAAACGAAGAAGAAGAGTAAATCAGATAGGCACGGACGGGACGGTGCGGTGCAGGCCGTGCCGTTTTTTCATTGAAAACATTAGAGGTTTTCGAACGAAAGAGGTGGATTCCGCATGGATAATGGATCTAAAAAAGATATCATGTTCGAGCGAATGCGTGAAAAGAAAAAAGAAGTGAAAATAGTTAGAAGGATTGTACTGATAATAGTACTGGTTTTATTGCTAATCGGCCTTATAGGTGGCCGCTTTGCATATAAATACATAACAGAAGGTCTTCAACCTGTCGACCCGGACTCTGAAGAAGTGATTGAAGTTGAAATTCCAATCGGATCTGGTGTCGATTTCATTGCAACTAAGCTCGAAACTTCAGGAATTGTTAAGGATGCGCGTCTGTTTAAATACTACGTTAAGTTTAATAACAACACTCAGTTTCAGGCGGGTACTTATGGCTTAACTAAAGCTATGACACTAGACGAAATAATTGAAAGTCTCAAAACAGGAAAAGTATATCGAGAACCTATTTTTACAATGACGGTTCCGGAAGGTTTGACTTTGAAACAAATTGCGAAAATTGTCGATAAGCAAACTGGTATTTCTGAAAAAGAATTTATGGATTATGTAAGCGATGAAGCAACGATTGATATGTTGATAGGGAAGTATTCGAACATTCTAACAGAAGAGATTCTAGCGGAAAATATTAAATATCCGCTAGAAGGTTATTTGTTCCCAGCGACTTATCCTTTTTATGAAGAAAACCCATCTGTTGCAAAAATTGTTGATACGATGGTACAGGCGACTGCTTTGAATGTAACACCCTATCTGGATTACCTTCAAACTGAAGATAAGTCTGTACACTGGCTTTTAACATTTGCTTCCTTACTGGAAAGAGAAGCAACTGTGAAATCAGACAGGGAGATTATTGCAAGTGTGTTTTACAATCGCTTGGATGATGATATGCTCTTGCAAACGGATCCTACTGTACTTTACGCGCTTGGAGAACACAAGGATCGAGTTCTATACGTCGACTTGGAAAAAGACGATCCTTATAATACCTATGTGTACAAAGGATTGCCGCCAGGTCCGATAGCAGGAGCGGGTACATCCTCTATCGTAGCGGTCATTGAACCAGCGGAAACAGACTACATCTATTTCTTGGCTGATAAAAAAGGTGTTAACCACTTTACGGATTCCTACGACCAGCACTTGAAAAACCGAGATGAATATTTATCAGATAAATGATGGTCTTGAACAGGAGATGAGTGGAATGGATATTTATAAATCTTATATCGCGAGTTTCGCGAAGGAAAAAGAGTCTTTCATCTCTGAAATTGAACAATTCGCTGACGAAAATTATGTGCCAATTATGGATAGTGACGGTATTGACATGTTCATCAGTCTGTTGAGAATTCAAAAACCGGATCGAATCCTTGAAATCGGAAGTGCTATCGGTTATTCTGCAATTCGTATTGCAGCTGCATTACCTAAAGTGTCCATTGTTACAATCGAACGAGACAACGTACGCTTTATGCAAGCAGTTGATTATATTTCCAGGAGCGGTTATTCGGAGCGGATTGCTATTATTGAAGCAGACGCTCTCCTGACAGAAAGTACGGATATCTTCCATCAAGAATACGATGCACTTTTCATCGATGCAGCTAAAGGTCAATATAAACGATTCTTTGAAAAATATGCACCCGTAGTAGCACCAGGTGGAGTTATTTATTGCGATAATATGTTCATGCATGGTATGGTGCTGCACGACGATAAAGATATACCTAAGCGAAATCGAACGATGATACGCAACTTAAAAGAATTTACAAAATGGATTATGGGCAATCCGGAATTCGAAACGTCTTTGCTTCCTGTTGGAGACGGACTTTTGATTGCGGTAAAAAAGTAATAGAAAATTAGTCTAGGTCTATCCATATTTTTAGGATATTCTAATGTGTAAAGGGAGTTTGAAATGAAATCAAGAAAACCTGTCGTCATTGGCATTGCAGGTGGCTCGGGATCGGGAAAAACGAGCGTCACCAATTCAATTTACGAAGTCTTTAAGGAGAACTCTGTCGTCGTCATAGAGCAGGACTATTATTATAAAGATCAGTCCCATCTGCAATTTGAAGAACGGCTAGAAACAAATTATGATCATCCGTTGGCATTTGACACGGATCTATTGATCGACCATGTGAAAACACTATTGGACCGAAAATTCATTGAGAAACCTGTGTATGATTATTCACTACATACTAGGTCAAAAGAAACCATCCTAATCGAACCAAAAGACGTTATCATTCTTGAAGGGATTTTGGTCCTTGAGGACGAGAGGCTTCGTGACTTGATGGATATAAAGCTATTTGTCGACACAGATGCAGATTTGCGTATTATAAGGCGAATTATGCGAGACATCAATGACCGAGGACGAACGATTGAATCCGTAATTGAACAGTATTTGTCCGTGGTGCGTCCAATGCATAACCAATTCATTGAACCAACGAAGAGATATGCGGATATAATTATCCCAGAAGGCGGTCATAATGAGGTCGCAATTGATTTAATGGTTACAAAAATAAAAACAATTCTTGAATCTGGCAAGGAATTGTAATATGATGATGACAGAATTCTATATAGATTAGGACTATGTCACATATAACTCGATGGAGTGGCATAGTATTTTTATGAACAGGAATATAGGGAGTGGTGTGTTTATGGTTACAGAAAAGAAATTTCCAATGACAGTATCAGGTAAACAAAAGCTTGAAGAAGAACTTGACTTTTTAAAATCGGTTAAACGAAAAGAAGTTGTCGAGCGTATAAAAATCGCGCGCAGTCACGGCGATCTCTCAGAGAACTCTGAGTATGATTCGGCAAAAGAGGATCAGGGCTTCCTAGAAGGGAAAATTTCATCTTTGGAGTCGATGATTCGCAATGCTGTAATCATCACAGCTGACGAATTGAATACTGATGAAGTACGCCTTGGCACAACAGTTTCTTTTAAAGAACTGCCAGACGGAGATGAAGAGACTTATACGATTGTCGGTTCTGCTGAAGCAAATCCGATTGAAGGTCTTATTTCAAACGATTCGCCGATTGCAAAAGGACTTATTGGACGTTCTAAAGGCGATGAAGTTAGAATTAATACACCAGGTGGAGAAATGACAGTTACAATATTAGACATAAAATGATTTGCCGATAGCCGCCTTCTACATGAGGGCGGTTTTCGTGCTTAAGGAACATGTTTTCCCGAAAATCGTCTAATACATAATTGGAATAACTAAAAATTTAATGGGAGTTGATTTGCGTATGACTGAACGGGAGCCTGAATTTTCCAGGATTGAACGTAAAAAAGGACGCAAACGTACAAATAGGACGTTAAATATTTTGATTGCGGTTGTTGTTTTGTTAATTGGTATTACTGCCTCCACCATTTTCCTTGGCAATAATAACGAGAAGCAAGCTGATGAAAAAGACGTCACTAATACAGAAACCACTGACAATCTCTCTGAAGGAGATAATAAAGCTGAAGACAAGGACAAAACGGATGAAACAAATAAAACTGATTCATCAACTGACACAGAGTCTGAGGACTCGGAAGAATCTACTGTGAGTGATGATGTAGAAAATAGTGAAGAAAGCAGCGAAGAGTCGGGGACGGTTACTTATGGTCCGTCTGACGATAAAATCATTGCTGAGACCGTTGTTAATACTGCTTGGGAACCAATCGGTACAACACAAACTGGTGTTCATAAATCAATGTATGATGGGAAATCAGTAGATTGGAATGAAAAAAAACAAGCCCTTGCATATGCAACTGGTTTATCTGAAAAAGAAATGATTTTCAAAAAGATTAAGAACGGTGGAGGTCCTCAGAAATCTATAGGGATCGTTTCTTCTAGAGATGGTTCAGAGAAATACCGTGTCTATCTCGAATGGGTAGATGAACAAGGATGGAAACCAGTGCAAATGGATAAATTAACGACATTGGAATTTGATTATTAATTTAAATTATCGTTTTTAGTGGAGGGATTATATGAAAATAGCAGTGATTGGTGCAATGGAAGAAGAAGTGCAACTATTACGTGGAGAAATTACCTCGGTGATCGAAACAACGATTGCAGGATGTGAATTCAGCGAGGGTGAAATCGGTAATCATCAGGTTGTTCTAGTGAAAAGTGGGATTGGAAAAGTAAATGCCGCAATTGCAACAACTATTTTACTGAATAAATTTAAACCGGATGTCGTACTTAACACGGGCTCAGCTGGCGGATTCCACGATTCACTTGAAGTAGGAACCGTAGTGATTTCAAATGAAGTCCGTCACCACGATGTCGATGTGACCGCATTCGGCTATGAACTTGGACAAGTTCCGGGTCAGCCTGCTGCATACAGTGCAGACTTGAAACTAGTTGAAGTTGCTAGGGCTGCCGTTGAGGAGTTAGGGCAGCATGCACACGCAACCGGACTTATCGCGTCTGGAGACACGTTCATGAGTGATGCAGAGCATGTTAGAAAAGTGAAGGAACAGTTTCCTCTAATGATTGCCGCTGAAATGGAGGCTTCTGCTGTGGCACAAGTTTGCCATCAGTTCGGTACTCCTTTTGTGGTCATTCGTGCGCTATCAGATATTGCAGGAAAAGAATCATCAGTCACTTTCGATGAGTTCCTCCCTGTTGCAGCACGTCATTCAACGGATATTGTTTTAAAAGTCCTATCGAAACTTTAGGCATTACGTGGTAAGATAGGTACATGAAAAGATTTTGTATATGTTTCTTTCAAGGAGGGATTCAACAATGTTGATTTTAATGGCAGGCGTTTTTATCGTATCAACAATCATTGCAGTCATCATCTCCCGTGAGGTTAGCGCGGATTGATCTGTAATCGAAGAGGCGTTTCCAATGCTGGGATCACTCCCGCATGGAAACGCCTCTTCTTTATTGATGAGGAAATTCTTGTGCTATTCGGGTCGGCCAGCTCCAGGCGCAAGCCCCTCGAGTCGCTTTAGTCTTGCTGAGAAGGCAAAGGGCGCCTTATCATCAAGCCCTCAGCGCTTTTCGGGGCTGTGCTGCGCCTTCCGCTTTTCATGTTGTCTAGCTCTAGGCGCCAGCTCCTCGGAGGCTCACAGGATGTGAGTCACGCAGCCTTTGCCGCTGGAAGCGGCGTACTTAGGCTGTGATCCTTGAAAGTCGGTTCGGCTATGCGGGCAAAGAACGCCGCTTCGCCGACCTGTCTTATGCCTGTCGGAGGCCTACAGGATGTAGGTCATGCAGTCATTGCCGCAGGACGCGGCGATCTTTGACTGCCTTCTTTTTTTCAGTCGCCTTCCGCTTTTCATTCGTTGTATTCGTGTTTGAATAACTGGTACAATTTTACGATTGCGCGTTTTTCTATTCGGGAGACGTAACTCCTTGAAATGTCGAGTTGTTCTGCGATCTCTTTTTGCGTCATTGGCTTATCATCGAGAAGACCGTACCGTCTTTGAATGATTTCAAGTTCACGGCCATCCAGTTTACCAAGGTGTCTATACAGCCTTTCTTTTCGTTCTTTCTGCTCGACTGCGTCAATCGGGGATTCATCATCCGTTTGCAGCAAATCAGCAATTTGTAATGATTGACCATCTTTATCCATGCCGATCGGATCGAAAAGTGAAACGTCTTTTTGCACTTTTTTCTGCGTTCGTAAATACATGAGTATTTCATTTTCAATACAGCGTGCGGCGTAGGTTGCCAGTTTCGTTTTTCGGTCCGGTGTGAAACTGTTCACCGCTTTCATAAGTCCAATTGTTCCGATTGAGATATAATCATCCAGCAATTCGTGTTTCGGATGAAACTTTTTTACTATGTGGGCAACGAGCCGCATGTTGCGTTCAATTAATTCGTCGCGTGCATCCTCGTCGCCTTCTGCAAGACGTTGCAGACAAGCTGCTTCTTCCTCTTTCGATAAGGGCCGCTGGAATGCCTGCCCTCGAATATAACCGATCACCGCAGGAACTTCGAGCCACAGCTGGACAATCGCCATGACAAACCCGCTCATCGGGCCACCTCCTGTGTCGTTGTATGACAGCATATGCGGTCGGGTCTTGCCGTATCACCGTTTTTTTAGTCGGACAGGCGATAATGTATGTCCTGATTTAACTTCCAATCTCGTGTCCAGATTCTATCGGAGATTCGCGCAGATTTTAAGTAGACCGTTTTCGTTTTTCTTATCAATGTATGCCTTACGCGTTGTTATGTTATAATCGTTTCAGATAAAGTACCAAATCGGAGTGGATATCGTGTACAAGTATTTTTTGCCAGATGAATTTGTTAAAGACATTTTTCAGATTCTGCCCGAAGCACTGAAGGCTAGAGGAATCAAAGGGATCATAACGGACCTGGATAATACGCTTGTTGCGTGGGACAGACCGGATGCGACACCCGAAATTATTTTGTGGATGAAAACGATGCAAGAAACCGGAATAAATGTGACAATTGTCTCGAATAATAATGAAATGCGTGTAAAAGCTTTTTGTGAACCCTTAGGCATTGCATTCATAAATGATGCACGAAAACCGATTCGAAAACCATTTCAGAAAGCTCTTTCCACTATGAAACTCAGGAAAGAAGAAGTGGTCGTCATTGGTGACCAGTTGTTGACAGATATACTTGGCGGCAATAGAAGTGGTTTGCATACGATACTTGTAGTCCCGGTTGCATCATCAGACGCAGCTATCACGAAGTTCAACAGGAAGATTGAAAGAAAGATCATGGCCGGGCTGAAACGCCGTGGCTTGATTAAGTGGGAGGAATAAGCTTGGAAGAAATTAAATGTATCGGTTGTGGAATTACAATCCAAACGGAAGACCCGAAATTGGAAGGCTTTACACCACCAGCTTCTTTAGAAAAAGAAGACGTTATCTGTAAGCGTTGTTTCAGGCTGCGCAATTATAATGAATTGCAACCTGTATCTTTATCAGGGGATGATTTCCTAGCCATTTTAAATGGCATTGGACAAAAAAATGGATTAGTCGTAAAAATCGTTGACATATTCGATTTCAATGGCAGTTGGATTAATGGATTGCACCGCTTCGTAGGTGACAAAGATATTTTATTAATCGGTAATAAAGCTGACATCTTACCGAAATCAATAAATCCGAACCGACTTATCAATTGGATGAAAGCTGAAGCGTCAAAACTTGGGCTAAAACCTGTTGACGTATTGCTTGTCTCGGCTCATAAAGGACAAGGGATGGAAGAAGCACTCGAGGCAATTGATAAATATCGTCGTGGTAAGGATGTCTACGTTGTCGGCTGTACAAACGTTGGAAAATCAACGTTTATCAATCGAATCATCAAAGGTGCTACTGGTATTGGGGAAGTTATTACGACATCCCATTTCCCAGGAACTACTTTAGACCTTGTAGAAATCCCGTTTGAAGATGGTAAAGCAATCTACGATACACCTGGTATCATAAATAACCATCAGATTGCGCATCACTTGGATGCAAATGATTTGAAAGCAATTACACCTAAAAAAGAACTAAAACCGAAAGTATTTCAGCTTAACGCCGAACAGACATTGTACATAGGTGGTCTGTCTCGATTCGACTTTATTTCCGGTGCTCGCTCTTCGTTCACAATTCATGTTTCAAATGAATTAACAATTCACCGGACGAAGCTATCAAATGCAGATGCTTTGTACAAAGAGCACCTCGGCGGGATGCTATCACCGCCATCCGGGGAATCACTTGAGACACTGCCGCCATTTGTCCGTCATGAATTTTCGATTAAAAAAGCGAAAACGGATATTGTCATTTCTGGACTTGGCTGGATTACAATTCAACATCCGGATGTCGTGGTCGCTGTACATGCACCGCGTGGGGTAGATGTCGTGCTACGCCCTTCATTAATCTAAGGGGGAGCTCGCTATGAAAAAGTGGTATGCGGTTATTGGAGATCCAATCGCACAATCGATGTCACCGAGTATGCATGAAACGTGGTTTAATGATAATGGTATAAATGCGACCTATATTCCTATCCACGTGACTACAGAAAGACTTCGTGAAGCGGTGGAGGGTTTGAAAAACTTAGGGTGCTCGGGTTGGAACGTTACAGTTCCCCATAAAAGCGCTATTATTCCATTCCTAAATCAGTTGGATTCATCCGCCGAGCAGATGAATGCAGTGAATACAGTTCACGTTCTTGAGGATGGCACTCTAGTAGGCTCCAATACGGACGGTAAGGGATTTGTCCGTTCGTTGGAAGAAGCTTATGGCATGCAGTGCAAGGACAAAAAAGTTCTCGTAATTGGAGCGGGTGGCGCTGCACGTGGTATCGCCTTTGCCCTAGACTCTGCGGGATACGGTCCTATCTTTTTTGTGAATCGAACGCTTGAAAAGGCCGAGAAATTAGCAACAGAACTTTCCGATTCGACTGTATTATCGTTTGAAGAGGCAGAATTGTCGCTTTCCGAATTCGGTTTGATTATACAAACAACTTCCGTGGGGATGAACTTTGCTCAAAAAGGTATGCCTTTAAGTATGGACAATGTTTCTGAAGGAACTGTTGTTGCAGATATTATATACAACCCGCTTGAAACGGATTTTCTTTTAGAAGCCCGTAAAAGAGGAGCATATACGCTAAATGGGGTTGGTATGTTTGTCCATCAAGGAGCGCTCGCATTTGAGACTTGGACAGAAATACGACCCGATACAGGATTAATGATTGAAAAAATAACGACAACTCTTGGAGGATAATCATGTTAACTAACAAACAAAAAAGCTTTCTTCGCAGCGAATCGAATCGTTTACAACCCCATGTCCATATTGGTAAAAGTGGTTTGACAGCATCGGTTATTACACAAATTGAAGAAGCGCTTGAAGCAAAAGAATTAATCAAAGTAACGATTTTACAAAACTGCGAACAAGACAAAAAAGAAATAGCTGCAAAACTTGAAGAACAAGCAGGAATTGAAGTTGTTCAAGAAATCGGAAAAATTATCGTTTTATATAAAGAATCTGTAGAGAAAAAACGGATCGAACTTCCATAAGGAGGTAAGAGACAAATGAAAAAGGTTGGCGTACTTGGCGGCACATTCAATCCGCCTCACATCGGCCATCTAATCGTTGCAAATGAAGTGAAACATGCACTGGGGCTAGATGAAGTTCGGCTAATGCCAACAGCAATTCCACCTCATAAAAAGGCTCCAGGTGATGCAACTGCTGACCAACGATTACAAATGGTGAACATTGCAGTAAAGGATTTACAAGGATTAACCGCATCTGCTTTTGAAGTGGACCGGGGCGGAATTTCCTATACGTTTGATACCATGGAACAATTGACAAAAAAAGAACCGAATGTTGAGTTTTATTTTATCATTGGCGGGGATAATATTGATATATTGTCGAAATGGTACCGGATTGAAGAACTCGTCACGATTGTCAATTTAGTGGGTATTGGTCGACCAGGTTCTATCGGGGAAACTGATTTTCCAATCATCATGGTGGATACTCCACAAATTGAATTATCTTCAACTTTGATAAGGCAGCGCTTCACCGTAAACGGGACCGTACAATTTCTAATTCCACCTATAGTTGAATTGTTTATTCGAGAGGAGGAATTGTATGGAAGTTGCCCAGCTGAAGAAAGAAATCTCTAACCGTATGCCGAAAGAACGTTTTGAACATGTACTACGCGTAACAGAGACAGCGAAAAGACTGGCTGAAAAATATCAAATTTCAGTGCAAAAAGCGGAGCAGGCAGCACTATTTCATGACATCGCCAAATTCATGGACAAATCGGCTCTTCTGGGCAAACTTGAAATGGACAACGGGGATCCTCGACTGTATTCATTTCATCATGAATTGTGGCATGCTCCAGTCGGTGCAATCATAGCCCGGGATGAATTTGGAATTACAGACCTGGACATTTTGAACGCAATTCGTTATCATACAACCGGTCGGGCAAATATGTCCCTGCTTGAGAAACTCATCTATATTTCAGATATGATTGAACCTGGACGCAGTTTTTCTGGGGTAGACGATTTAAGAGATATGGCTGAAAAGGATCTTGATCTAACAATGGAGGCTTGCATCTATCAGTCGGTGCAATTTCTAGTGAATAAAAGAGTTCCCGTTTATCCGGACTCGTTAGACTGTTACAATGAGTTAATAAGAAGGGAACAGTGAAGTTATGACTACATTATTAGAAACAGCTTATAGAGCGATTGACGATAAAAAAGGTGAAGACATCGTAGTATTGAATATGGAAGGGGTATCGCTAATCGCGGACCAATTCATCATCTGTCACGCGAATTCAGGGCGCCAAGTACAAGCAATTGCGAAAGAAGTTGCTGACAAAGCTGCTGAAGCAGGATTCGCATCTAGAAGAATTGAAGGTATGGATATGGCAAGATGGGTTCTCGTCGATCTTGGCGATGTAGTTGTCCATGTATTCCATAAAGATGAACGAGGCTATTACAACCTTGAAAAGCTGTGGGGAGACGCTCCTACGCTCGATATGGCTACAGAAAAATGAACCGTGCTTATTCCGAATTCGCTTCTGTCTATGATGAACTGATGACCGAAATTCCTTATGATGCCTACATCGAGTTAATCGATGTAGCGGCAGGGGGAATTGCCGGAAAACGTGTATTGGATATCGGATGTGGAACAGGTCTTTTATCTGTGAAGCTTGCAAAGCAAGGAGCACAAGTGACTGGAATCGATCTTTCCGCTGACATGTTAAATGTAGCGGAAGAACGAGCTCGGTCTCTTTCTTTATCTATGCAATTTTTCGAACAGCCAATGCAACAACTAAAAGGTTTTACAGATTTTGATATTGCCGTTATCGCAATTGATTCGTTAAATTATTTGCAAAACCGTGAAGATGTGGTATCTACATTCAAGCATATCCATTCGGCTCTTGCAGTTGGCGGAAAACTAATATTTGATGTGCATTCCACCTTTAAAACAGACGTAATTTTAATGGAAGGCCCATTTACATTTGATAATGGTCGAATTGCATACATATGGGAAGCAGAAGAAGGGGAAGACATCCACTCCGTTTATTCGGAACTGGCCTTCTTCGTCAAGGGTGATAATGAATTATTTAGACGTTTCGATGAGGTCCATATGCAACGTACATTTCCGGTTGCTGAATACGCAAATATGTTGATGGACACGGGCTTTCAAATAGAGCGGATTTTTGCTGATTGGGAAGATGAGGCTCCGCATGAAGAAAGTGAACGAATATTTTTCCAAGTGCGAAAATAACCCTTTTCAAATGGAGTTCTTTCAACTATAGTTGAAGGAACTCCATTTGGATGCCGCCGAGGAAAGGGTGAACGTTCTGTTTCTTTCGTTTGTATCCGGTAAATGGCGTAAGATTATTACCCCCATTGCAGCAATCGCTGTACTAGCCGCTTTTCTGTTCTATCCCAAAGGACAGGCTGACAACACTGAGTTTGTCATGAGCGATCAAAACCCATACCCTGAATTGACTAAAGAACATAATGAAAAAGTAGAAGTAGAGGAAACGACTATTCCAATCACTCCTGTTGTCGTCGTTGTCGACGTAAAAGGGGCAGTCCAGAACCCGGGTGTTTACGCAATGCAAGATGGTGATCGTCTGATTGACGCTATCAATGCGGCAGGTGGTTATTTGCCAAAAGCCGATTCACGCATGTTAAATCATGCCATGAAACTAGCGGACGAGTATGTTATCTATGTACCGATTGAAGGAGAAGACCTAATTGAGATGCCCGTTGTAGCAACTAACGAGATAAGTGCTCAACAAAGTGACGGGAAAATCAATATTAATACAGCAGACGAAAAAGAATTGATGACTATCCCTGGAATAGGTCCGTCGAAAGCTGCAGCAATCATCCAGTACCGAACGGATAATGGACTTTTTCAATCGCCTGAAGCATTAATGGACATATCTGGAATTGGTCAGAAAACATTTGAAAAACTAGAATCACAAATTACAGTGAATTGATCGGGAGGTCATTTCTTCTTGACTGTACCGAACGAAAAAAGTATTGGAGGCATTCGAATGGAGCGAATAACGTGGGACCAGTTCTTCATAGCCCAGTGCCATCTATTAGCGTTACGGAGTACTTGTACCAGACTTTCTGTCGGTGCATCAATTGTTAGGGATAACCGCATCATAGCAGGCGGCTATAACGGTTCCATTTCGGGTGGCGATCATTGTATCGACCACGGTTGCTATGTAGTTGGCAATCACTGTGTAAGAACAATCCATGCGGAAATGAACGCGTTATTGCAATGTTCGAAGTACGGTATACCTGTTGCCGGTTCAACGCTGTATGTTACTCACTTTCCGTGTCTGCAGTGTTCCAAAGCAATTATACAGGCAGGTATCAAACAAGTAGTTTATGCAACTGACTATAAAAATGACGAATATGCATTAAAGTTGTTTGAACAATCAGGAGTTACTGTTGAGCATGTTTCATTCGATGAAAAGAAAGTCGACTTTTCCAGCGATAATAAATTAGATCTTTTTAACGAAATACTTCAGAAGATGCAATTGCTTGGAATTGAAAATGAGGAACTTACCCCTTACAGGCAAAGGGTTGATGACTTATTCGGCAAATGATTTCCCGTGTTCGTTTTATGTATATAGCCATTCCGGTAGCCGTATCAGTTTTTGCTGCATACGGTCCGGCTTATCTGTTAATTTGTAATCTTTTTCTACTTCCTATCTTCTTGAGCAGAAAAGAAGATTTCCTCACTCCTATCCTCGCGGTTGCGGCCGCTATCTCTTCTTTTTTTTACATCTCAGCAACAATCCCCATCATTCAAGAAACCGGTGATGCAACCCTTTCCTTCAATTGGACCGAGAATGTAAAAGTCGACGGTGCTAAAATAAAAGGTTTTGCTAAGACTTCGTCAGGTGCAACGATATACGCCATCTATTCGATTGAAAGTGAACAGGAAAAAAACCAGTTCCTTAAAATGAATATTCCATCAGTGACATTTACGATGTCGGGTTCATATCGCGAACCTGATATTCCATCGCATGACTATTCTTTTAATATGTTGAAATATATGAAAATGTATGGTGCATCAGCAATATTTGAATCAGAGACAATGATTCAAGCAGTCAAGAAGTCGGATTTCAGGACCAGTCTATCCAATCATAGATGGAAAGTGAAAAATCATATCGAGGCTACATTTCCGAAAACACTCATAGTAGAGGCAGAGGCGTTGTTGATTGGAGATCGCAGTGGGATGGATGAAGACCTAGCTACAAATTATAGGATACTTGGTATTACTCATTTATTTGCAATTTCGGGGCTTCATGTAGGTTTATTGACCTTTATGCTACGGGAATTATTAATCAGGGCATCGATAAGAAGAGAAACGATAGACACACTGATAATGGTCTTGCTGCCTCTTTACGCAGTTATGGCGGGTGGGGCACCTTCTGTGTGGCGGGCAGTATCAGTGACCATTATCGTCCTACTGGCTTCTTCAGGGAGGGTAAGGATGAGGCTTGATGATGCTCTTGCGATAAGTGCAGTTTGTTTTCTTCTTTATCAACCATTCGTTCTGTTCCAGCCGGGTTTTCAACTGTCCTATTTAGCTGCTTGTTCACTTGTCTATTCTTCGGGTATCCTATCTAAAGCAAAGACTACTTTAGGTGTATCATTCCTTGTCACTTCAATTAGTCAACTGTCATTGTATCCCGTCCTGCTTATACACTTTTATGAGCTATCTATTTCATCATTCGTCGTCAATCTTGCATACGTTCCCTTGTATTCAATCATTATTTTACCGGCAAATATTATTCTTCTCTTCATGACATTTCTCTCGCCAAAAGTAGCTGATGTGTTATTCATGTTATATGTGCCTTTCAGAGAAACAGTAGGCTTGATAACAAGTTGGATTGCATCCTTACCGTATCAATTATGGACACCTGGAAAACCAAATGAATTATGTGCCTTTATAGCTTTTGTGGGCGTGTTATTGTTTTTTATCCGTTGTGAAGAGGGTTCAAAGGCTATTCGCTCTTTGCCTTTGGTAATCGTACCTGCACTGTTCATCCATGTTGTTCCATATATGGATGGTTCTTTGAAAGTAACCTTTTTGGATGTTGGTCAAGGGGATAGTATCGTTATCGAAATGCCTTATCGGAGGGCCGTGTATGTTATTGATGCAGGTGGAACTATCACATTTGGAGAACCGAATTGGAAAACACCTGTAAAAAAATTTGAAGTTGGTAGAAAAATCGTCGTCCCTTTTTTGAAAGGGAGCGGTATTACAACGATTAATAAAATGATAATTTCTCATGCCGATTCAGATCATGTGGAAGGGGCGGATGAAGTTTTAGAAGAGGTAAGCGTTAAGGAAATTCATATTTCACCAGGAAGTGAAATGGAAATAGCTATGAAAGATGTAAAGTGGATTGCAAAAGAGAAGAGGATTCCAATTCTATCAATGAAGGAAGGCGTTTCGTGGAATGAAGGACAATCATCATTTCATTATATAGCACCAAAAGAGGGAAAGTATGAGGGGAATTCAAGTTCACTTGTATTATTCCTAAAGACAGCTGGACTTTCTTTTTTATTTACAGGAGATCTGGAACTAGAGGGGGAAAAACAAATTCTTCGCAAGTACGGTAATTCCAATTTTGGAACTATCATTTTGAAAGCGGGTCACCACGGCAGCAAGACTTCAAGTTCGGAACCGTTTGTTCATGCGCTGCAACCTGAGTTAACGATTTTTTCTGCAGGTAGGAACAGTAGGTATGGACACCCCCATCCAGAAGTCGTTGAGACATTTAGAAAACATGGGTTGCGAACGATGTCAACAGCTGAATCTGGGTCTATTACTGTCATTCAAAAAAAAGACCGTTTTGAAATCACAGATATGACAGAATGAAACAGGACACTGCATCCTGGATAGGATGTGGTGTCCTGTTTCATACAAACATATTAACTAGCGATGAAGTCGATTATTGTAGCAACAACAAAAATTGCTGAAAATGCTACGAAAGCGACTATGAAGCCGATTCCTGAATCGATTAGATCATTACGTTTGGACTGTACATCATGCTCAAACTCATTCATTGCTACACCTCCTGATTCCATTATAGTATAGATGATTTCAAGGTTAAAATCCATAGCTATCAACTTTTTATATGTGAATGAGTGTATATGACACAATTTGTTCACCAATGATTTGCTATACTGTATAATTGTAAAGCATTTAAAGGGAAGAGGTGAATAATGTGGCGACTGCAATTTGGAAGAAAATAGCCGCAGGAGAAATCGAACCTGTCTATCTATTGACCGGGCTCGAACAGCATTTATTCGACTCAACAATTAGCCGACTAAAAAAAGCATTACCTGATATTGATGAAGGCTCCGTCATACGTTTTGATTTAGACGAGACGCCAGTTGAAGTGGTTATCGAGGAAGCTGATACACTGCCATTCCTGGAAGATCGCAAGTTAATCATTGCAGGTAATGCCTCTTTTCTAAAAGCGCAAGATAAAACACGGGAAAAAGTGACGCATAATTTAACGCTGCTGGAGACGTGGCTTGCAAACCCTTCTCCGACAGCGACAGTTGTATTTATAGCACCGTATGAAAAACTTGACGCTAGAAAAAGAATTACGAAAATAATGAAAGAACATGCCACTGTTATCGAATCAAAAAGACTGCAGGGAAAAGATCTTTTTACCTGGATTCAACAGGAGGTAAGTACAAATGGTTCCAGAATCAGCCCGGACGACGCAGAATTCCTTGTGAAAATGGCAGGGGATGACTTGTTGACCTTGTCATCCGAAATCATTAAAATGACTACATATTTGAACGGGGAAGGTGCTATCACAGCAGATGTGATTGAGTCACTTGTACCGCGTACGCCAGAAATAGATGTCTTCCGTTTAACAGATGCTTACGTCACTGGAAAAGTATCGAATACTGTTGCGATCTATCGTGATTTACTACGCAATGGTGAGGAACCAATTATGTTGACATCTCTTATTGCTAGTCAAGTGAGGCTCATGGTACATGTTGGCTTGCTACAAAAAAAGGGCTATCAGCAGCATCAAATTGCAAAAACGTTAAGTGTTCATCCATACAGGGTAAAACTAATGATGGAAAACAGGGGGCTGCCGAGTTCGGAACGATTGCTCGTCATTTTGAATAAACTTGCAGGTATCGACTACAAACTGAAAACCTCAAGTGGAAAAAGGGAACGGATATTGGAATTGTTCTTTATGGAACCTCTAAGGAAATGACGGAAGAATAGTGCAGATGTCTGTGGAGTGGTAGGAAGTCTAAGGGAGCCGCGTCGCATGCCCGAGCAGAATGCAGTTCAATCCTTCCTAACAGGACTGTTTTCTGAACTGTGCTTATGCAAAGTATCCAATTTGGAAGATATATAATGCAAAAAAAAAGGTCGTCCAAAAATCGGGCGGCCTTTTTTAGTATGAAAATTAAAGTGCTTTTTTAGTAAGACGTGCTTTTTGACGTGATGCAGTATTTTTATGGATAAGGCCTTTACGTGCAGCTGTATCCATTTTCTTGATTGCATCTCTTAGTAAGCCAGTAGCGTTTTCGTCTTTAGCGTCAAGAGCAGTTTCAGCTTTACGTACAGCAGTACGCATTGCGTGTTTTACATTCGAGTTTTGCTCGTTTGCAGCATTGCTTTGTTTTACGCGTTTGATTGCAGATTTAATGTTTGGCATTTCATTCACCTCCAGTTTCAGGTAAGGCAAGAGTGTTTCCACGAAGTTTCGGATATCTCTTTCACAACAAGCATTATTTTATCAAATTTAGCGCGAGATTGCAAGAACAAAAGTGCTGTGTACTTGTTCAGCCATGATAAGTACGGAAATGCTTTTAGCCTAGGTGTTCTTTGCTTTTGCCTTATGGACTGCAGCGACTCGAGGGATTAGGTAGAAGAGTCTAGCCTAGACAAGTTTACAAGTCGCTCGCAAAAAGTCGAGCCACCAGGTAAATGTAAATAATATGAGAATAAAGAATACTTTCATGGCACATCGCACAAACTTGAAAGTGAGGTGATTATATGGAGAAGTTCGATTTTTATAGAACGGATCTTGTGGATGAAAGTGAGGAAATGGTTCGCCACCGAACAGCAAGTGAAAAAAACCGGTTGAAGGAATCGGAGGGTGTACTATTCGGTGAATCAAGATTAGGACGGGTCATCTTGACATCTGTAACCGTTGATGCACAAGGAGAAAAAAAGATTGGAAAGAAAAAAGGAACATATATTACACTGACAGTTCCGGCACTTACAGCTGATGATCAGGAAGGACTTAGTGACATGTCCAGGGTGCTGATTCAAAAACTGGATGAAATGCTTGCGGATGTAGTGTCGCTTAAAACAGGAAAGATACTCTTAATAGGACTAGGTAATCGCGATATCACACCTGATGCGGTCGGGCCACTGACAATGGATCGGCTACGGGGAATTGTACCTGACTATTATTCTGATGAAGGCAGTGAGGTATTTGTATATGCGCCCGGAGTGACAATTCAAACGGGTCTGGAAACAGCAGATTTTGTAAAAGCCGTCACCAATGAAATAAAACCCGACTTACTAATTGTAATAGATGCTCTTGCAGCAAGGGATAGCTCGAGATTGTGCCGTACGATTCAATTGACGGATACGGGTATACATCCGGGTTCAGGGGTTGGTAATAGTCGAAAAGAAATATCACAGGATATGCTAGGTATTCCTGTCATAGCTATTGGCATCCCAACAGTAGTTGATGGTCCAGTTCTAATAGCGGATGCTATAAATACAATGTTTGGTTATATTGCTTCCAAAATCGAAGAAAAAAACAGTCCATCATCACGCCTTTCTGTATCACCGTGGTTGCATAGTGAAAATAAGGATGCTGACAGGGCAAATTTGCTTCCGATTTTCGGTGATTGGGCAACATGGCCACATGAAGATCGTATTCAGTTATTTGAAGAAGTGTTGACGAATCATGAACTTCGTACGTTCGTTTCACCTAAGGAAATTGACGCTTGGGTTTCTTTATATGCAGAAACTCTTGCAGATTCATTATCGACCTGGATTGCCAATATAAAAAACAGTCATTGACCTCTGTTCCAAAGCATATAGTTGGAACACGGAGGGATGCCATTTGAAAAAGACACTGCAAATATGGGGCACACTTATTTTATTTCTCTTTCTGTTCCCTGTGTTTATCACAACACTGCCTGAGGGACAGACAGTGAAATCTTCCAACCTCGTGAAAGAATCTCCATACATGGTATACGCCGCAAATATTATGGAAGAGGAAACGATTCAAGTGACGGAAGAAAAAGCAAAAGCGCTGCTGTATTTTACACATTCGCACGAGGCATATAAGCCTGTTACACATGCGAAAAATGGTAAAATTGCCGTCTCACATCAAACGGAGAATATTACAAAGTTTGGAGAGAAACTTCAAACGCAATTACTGTTTAATGGTATTGATACGGATATGTTAGCTGTTGAAGTGCCTCATAGCGGTGCCTATAAAAAAATTCGGCCACACGTGAAAAAACAATTACAAGAAAAAAAGTATGATTTGATAATTGACCTGCATAGGGATTCCGTTGGTCCAGAGAAAACCACAATTTCTCATAATGACCAAAAATACGCAAAAGTAGCGTTTGTTATAGGAATGGAACACCCGAACTATAAACAGAATCGTGCAAATGCAGTTCTACTAAAAAACGAAATGGAACTTCTTGTCCCTGGAATTACCCGTAACTTGGTAATGAAACACGGAGCAGGCGTAGATGGGAAATACAATCAGGATCTCGATTCATCTCTCCTCGTTGTTGAACTTGGAGGAATCGGGAACGCTGAAGATGAATTAAACAGGACAATTGCGGTACTAGGGAAGGCGGCAGCAACAGTCATTGCAAATTCAAAGCATGTTGAATAATGAAGTATGCGCTGTTCTACGCTTTAATTCATAGAAGTAAAATTGAATTGAAACCTTGTGGTATCAATGGTTTTGTGGGATGTTTTTTTATTCTGATACCGTGACAGAATTTGGATGTGAGTACAAGCATATGTGACCAATCAGTTACTCATGTCCTGATTGGTTTTTTGCTTCCTCATAAGATAACCAAATTTCGAGGATGCTTCACGTTTCCGTTCTTTAGTGACATGCAAATATATACCCGTCGTTGTCCTATCGCTTTAGTGACCGAGTCTAGCCATGATTTCAGGTAAACACACCGGCCACCTCAAGTAGGGAAGTATGGGTGTGTCTTAGGCTATGTGGAGATAATCGTTTTTTTATCCCGCTTTGATTTAGAGTAGTCTTCGTTCGGTAGGTTACCTGTCAAGGTCAACTGCCGAGATCAGATACTAAGGATAATGAAATTGTAGGATATTATATAGTGTGGAATCAGTAACAGATAGTGTAATGGAAAAACTAATCTTTATTCTGCGGAAATAACTTATCAGAAAAGGTCTTTCATCAGTTTATTGAACTGATGAAAGACCTTTTCTGATAAATTGTTACTTGGGTTCACTAGTATTTGTTAGTAAATCTATTATTAAATAATCAATTCACCTTTTACTTTAGTACTAGATTCAGTACTAAGGAATAAATTCCTGATTATTCGACTTTTACGAAAACTTAACATTTAACGAACAAATTTTTAACAATACTCCATTAATGTTACAGGCGTACGTTCCGACTAATCTCGGACCGGAAAAATAATAGAATGGAGTGTTGGAAGCATGGTATCTGTAATGAAGGAAAACAAATCATTGCCTCGTTTTTTTTCAGTTGTCCTCGTATTATTAATGGTACTTTCAAACTTAAGTCCATTTGTAGGAACAGCCGCAGCAGAAGAAGCTGAAGCACAGTCAAACCAGCTTTTACTAGAAAGAGCAAGCGCCTGGAAATATCTTGATGATGGAACGGATCAAGGTACGGCATGGAAGGAAAAGGATTTAAATGATGGCGAATGGAAAAGCGGAGTTGCACCATTAGGCTATCCCGCAAGTGAGGATCACGGTACATTTGGTAATATTGCTACAATTATTGAATATGGTAGCGATTCAGGTAACAAGCATGCAACATCCTATTTCAGAACGACATTTGAAGTGGAAGATTTATCTGAAATCAGTACTTCAGGTTTAATCACAGCAGGTATAGATGATGGTGCTATTATTTATCTAAATGGAAATGAGATTGCCAGATTTAATCTTCCTGAAGATCAAGAGATTAAATTTGACGATTACGTTCAGGATTTTGGATTTAACGATGCAGATGAAAACAACGATAAAACATTTAATATAACTGCAGATCAAATGTCCTACATCGTAGAGGGTACGAATGTACTTGCTGTTGAAGTACATCAGGACAGACCATCTAGCTCGGATGTATTTTTCGACATGGAATTTAAATCAATCTTTGTGGACCCAGCTGTCTATGATGCATCTTATATTTCTTTTGCTCCAGGGGCAGATGAAACAGCACGCAATTTCTCTTGGTATTCTCCAAAAACGGATGTACCGGGTGTGATTGAATATGCGAAGGTAGTAGATGGCAATCTCGAAAACACAAAATTAGTAGAAGCGACTCTAGCAGAAGCATCTTCAGGATACCAAGCGAATGAAGCAACGATTACAGATATTGAAGGTTCATCAGAATACGTCTATCGTTTAGGCGATGGCAATGGAAAATGGTCAGAAACGTATAGCTTTAACACTCAGGAAACAGATTCATATAATTTCCTATTCACTGGGGACCCACAAATAGGTTCATCAGGTAATATTCCTAGTGACACAGCTGGATGGGTAAACACGTTAAATAAAGCAATTGAAAAATTTCCGAATACGAGCTTTATACAATCAGCAGGGGATCAAGTAAATAAAGCAGACTCTGAAGAAGAGTACACAGGATATTTTGCACCAGAAGAACTGAAACAATATCCTACTGCAACAACAATTGGTAACCATGATACCTCTAAAACCTATGAATATCATTTTAATACGCCAAATCAAAATCCAGAACTAGGCAATTCAAATAGTGCTGGTGGAGATTATTATTTCACAAATGGCGATACGCTTATCATGAACTTGAATTCAAATAACAAAAACGCAACAGATCATGCTCAATTTATGCAAGAAACAGTTGCGGCAAATCCAGATGTAAAATGGAAGATTGTTGTATTTCATCATTCCATGTATAGTGCAGCAAACCATTCTCTATCATCAAGCATTATTAAATTTAGAGAAGACCTTGTACCAACGATTGATGAATTAGATATAGACGCCGTATTATCGGGACATGATCATTCTTACGTTAGAACCTATCAAATGAAGAATCTTCAACCACTTAAAAGTCAAATGATTGACGAAGATGGGAGTGTCATTAATCCAGACGGTACATTATTTTTAACTGCAAACTCTTCAAGTGGTAGTAAATATTATACTTTAAAAGAACCTGAATTTTATTCAGCTGAAAGAGCACAATTAAGAACGCCTACATTTACGAATATCGAAGTAACTCCAACTAGTTTAGAATTTACGACTTATCGCGTAGATACAATGGAAGTAACAGATGCGTATAAAATTGTAAAAGATCCTTCAATTGAAATTGTACTTCCGGCACTTGAGTCCGTTTCTCTTGAAGCATCGGGTAATGTAGTTCCAACAAAACCATCCACATTCTATCCAGAAGTTTCACTCAACGTAACAGGTGAAAATGTTAATGGTGGCGTGTACGATGTTACTCACGATGATATTACGTATAAAACAAATCCAGAAGGTCAACTTTCTATTTCTCAAGATGGAAAAGTAACCGTTGAAGCAGATGTTAAGCCTGGTGAGGTGCAGGTGTGGGCAGAAGTAGAAAATGAAGGGAAAACATTTACAACAAAGAAGCTAACTCTTGAAATCGTTGAGCATGCAGAACAAACTATTTTTGAAAAATGGAGTACCTGGAAATATCTTGATGATGGATCGAATCAAGGCACAGCATGGAGAGCGCCAGATTTCGATGATAGTAACTGGAAGGGTGGATTAGCACCACTTGGATACTCAGCATCAGAAAATCGTCCAATGTTCGGTAGTGTGAATACAGTGATTGGCTATGGTCCAGACTCAAGTAATAAAATTCCAACTTACTATTTCAGAACAACATTTGAAGTAGAGGATTTATCTAAGATTGGTGATATGGCTAACATTAATTTCGGAATTGACGATAGTGTTATTCTTTACTTGAATGGTCAAGAAATTGGCAGACATAACTTACCTGAAGGCGAAATTGGTTATGACAAATATTTATCAGATTTAAGAGGATCAAATGTTGCGGATGAAAGTAGATATGAAACATTTACATTAGATGCAGAAGATTTAGCTCACCTAGTTGAGGGTACAAACGTTTTAGCTGCAGAAGTTCATCAAGACCGTCCGACAAGTTCTGACATTTACTGGGATATGGAATTCGTTACTACAGTAAATAACGAAACGGAAGAAGAAACAAATGAAGAAACAGATGAAGAAACGATTACTCCTGAAAAAGTATATGATTATCAGGATTACTTTACTGGAAAACTAATGATCCATGATCCAAGTGTATCAGTTTCACTCGATGCAGCATCAAACATTAAAAATGGTGTTGTGTTCACAGGTGAATATGCAGAATTCCATGGGGAAGGGTTTGAAAATACAACAGTAGAAATTAAGCCAAAAAAAGACGCTGCTACAATCATCGACTTTAAAGGTACGAAAGTTAAAGAAGTGATTATTGAAGGAAGCAATGTTGAAATTCGGGGCGACGAGAATGTACAAGTAACTACTTATGGTAAAAAAAACAAGAATAAATAATCATGAAAAATGCAGTTCCAATACCAGGAACTGCATTTTTTTCGAGGTAAATTATACCTTTACAATCTAGACATACCTGTATGCTTGCCTCAAAATAAATATTTAACCTTTTTTTTAGTTCTCACTATTCTCTGTAAAGTGTTATCGATTTAAAATCATGCCTCCGTAGGATTAATCTCCCATGAATGCTTCCTGTAAGGGAGCGACGCACCGTGGTCGCTGGAGTCAGACTAACGGGTGTGTTTCTGAAAGAAGGA
This sequence comes from Sporosarcina sp. Y1004, assembly GCF_057669665.1. Classification (NCBI taxonomy): domain Bacteria; kingdom Bacillati; phylum Bacillota; class Bacilli; order Caryophanales; family Caryophanaceae; genus Sporosarcina; species Sporosarcina sp. Y1004. The sequence continues at coordinate 65,843 of NZ_JBYHFQ010000004.1, forward strand.
ATAGAAATATTAGAAACGAAAATTAGATGGGAAATACAATCAGGATCTCGATTCTTCTCTCCTCGTTGTTGAACTTGGAGGAATCGGGAATTTTGAGGATGAACTAAACAGGACAATTGCGGTAATAAGGAAGGCTGCAGCAACAGTCAGTGCAAATTCAAAGCATGTCGAATATTGAAGTATGCACTGTTCATTTTGAAAACAAAAGAGTTACACAAGTTGTTATCATGTGTAACCCTAAAATTATTAATCTATAACATCGAACCATAATGGTGATTTATCTTCAGAATCTTCATTGTAATTGACAGTGATTTCCTGGCCACCATCAATATCAGAAATTGCATAGAAGTCGATTGACAGATTGTCTATATTATTAGTAAACATTGCGTTTGGAGTATAAGAGTGGTTATAAAGCGATCCATATCCAAGAGCAATTGCTGTATGTTCGTAATTGTCACCCCAAGAGAAGCAGTAATCATCCAGTACTGTCTTCTTTAGATACTTCCAGTCATCTTTACTTGATGTTAAAACAGGTGATACCTCAATGAGTTCACCAGTTTTAATATCGCGTGTAGCAAATACCCCTCTACCGTACTTTTCAGTATCTTTTATACATATTGGTAACACCAAACTATCTCCTTTCAGCGGTTTTCGATCAATATATTTATCGAATAAAGGACATTAAAGAGAGTGCTCGTTTATTTGAAATTCACTAGTTGTTTTTTCAAATAGCTGTTGCGATCACGAATGAATTGATAGATGAAATCGGGTTCGCTGTTGAATATATCTATAGCCTTCTTTTTGTAAGGGTCAAGAAGGATGTGTGGTCGTAAGGCCTCATGTAGTGCAACTGTTTTACTTTCCATATAGTCAACTGTAAATTTAGTATCCAAAACTTCTTCCAAGATATTTCTATAAAGTTTACGAAATGCTGGGACGCGCATAAGAAGGTAGAGGAGATGATTGTTCTTCTTACCTTCAATTGGAACGTAATTGGCCGACATGATTCCTCCGTTGATTCTTCTACCCCAAGTTGCATCATAGTCCCAAGGAATGATTTCAAACAAACCTGTCTCACTATTATGGTATAACGCAAAGTTGTGGGTGAATCCATCATTATTCATTGTGCATACAGCTCCTACGAGCCAGCGTGAAAAAGTATCAATATTAATATACTGGGAAATTTCATTAGAGAAATCAGAAAGTGGTATGGTGTTTATTTTAACAATAAGTTCTTGGAGGATGTCATTGTCCGATTGTTTTCCAAACGCTTGTTGATAACCTGAAAGAAGCGACGCTTTCATCTTTTCATCCCTCATCAAGGAAAAGTTGGCATTATTGTTCACTGCATAAAAAATAGGACCCATTGGAAGACCTCTCTTTTTCAAGAAAAATTCATCAACGGATTCCAATTGTAGGTAGACACCTTTATGAGAGCCGTTGCGGGATAAATTAATATGTTGACTTTGTGGTGCTAAAACACCGAGGTCATGGAAGAAGTCGAAAGAAAGCTTATTTCGGATGAAAGAGGGATCTTTGTACTCAGCGTTTAGATGAATTTCACGGGCCCCGGAAAATGTTTTTGGATCTATGAACTCAATCCGATAAGATCTTTTACGAAATTTTCGTGTATAAGAGCCCCGATAGGCAATGTCGATATCATAGGTGACACCCTCCACTACCAAATCGGCAGGAACAGGCTCATTGTTCCATAAATCTCCCCGTAATTCTTCTAAATTTTCTTCCTCGATTTTTAAAGAATAAGATGGAATTAGATAGGGCATAAACCTCTTTCCTTTCTATTATTCAATCCGCTTATCAAGTGATATGCCAACTATTGTTTGATGATGATAACTACTTCCGCTTGATCAATGAGTGAATGATCAAGTGAAAGTAGTTAGTTTATTTATTTTGGATAGTTAACGACGACTTTTACGACGTGATGACGACGAGCCTGACGATGAAGAACGTGACGACGACGATCTTGACGATGAAGAACGTGGTGACGACGATCTTGACGATGAAGAACGTGATGACGACGATCTTGACGATGAAGAATGTGATGACGACGAGCCTGACGATGAAGAACGACTAGCTCTACCTTTCTTTTTCTTTGCCATTTATATCCCACCTTTTTTTTAGTCTAGTATCAGTGTATTCAATAATACTTTTACTGTGTCGGCAATCTACCTAATACAAAATAGAGTCTACTATGTTGCCTATCCACCACCTAATTATGATTAGCCCAATATAAAAGAAACTAAGCGAACCCACTTGATAACCAAGAGTGTTCGCTTAGTTTGAATCTATCACCTCAATTTTCGAGAGCTAAGTATGATTTACCGAATGATTCTGCGGCAACTTAGGGGTCCTTTTGTGCTTTCTTCTATATAATGGCTTACCCAAATTTGAAATTAAAGACTTTTGTACTTGACCCATTATTCTAAACTGGGCTTTTGACCATCACTAGACTAACCCACGATACATATAGATAGCAGGAGACTATAAAAGGGGGGTTGGAGATTTATGAATACGGAAATGATACACTCGCTAGTTGATAGAGTGATTAAAGTCGATAGAGGAGGACCTGAATCACGTGTCGGTAAGTTGCTGGCAGTTGAAGAGGATTACATTACTTTGCTAAACGCCGACGAAGGAATTATTTATTACAATACACAGCACATCAAAAGCCTAACTTATAATGCAAAAGATCAAGTGCAACTCGACGTTGAAATTCCAGAAAACTTTACGTACATTCAAGCTAAAGACTTTAAGGGTGTATTGGGGAAATTAACACTTCGATGGGTAAAAATTAACCGCGGGGGACCAGAAACACTAGAGGGAATAATGGACATTGTTGCTGATGATTTTATAACAATTGTCGCTAATGAAGAAATAATTCGTGTTTCCCTGTTTCACATCCGTAACATAAGCTACGGAGTCAAGCTTGAAAAAGCGAAAGCAGAAGAGGGTAGTAATCAAGGAAAAGATAATAATAAATCAAAAGACTCGAAGTAAAAGAATAAATTAATTTTTAATACATTCGTCGCTTCTGTAAGTTAGAAGCGGCGCTATTCTATAAAGGAGGGCCATGAAATTGAATGAGCAAAAGTTTCAAAAAGCATTAGGCGGCCTTATCAATAAGGAAATTAGTATTTTACAAATTGACAATCAGTTTATAAAAGGGATTTTGCTAGATGTTAAACAAGACCACATTGTTGTTGAGGTGAACCAAAACGTTTTTTATTTCGCACTCCAACACATTCAGGCTCTTTCAAAAAATGCTAAGGATTTATATATTTCTTCTAAAATTATTCATTATGTCGACAAAAATTATTTAGCAGATGTATTGAAGGCATTAAGATATAACTGGGTATCCATTAATAATTTGAGCGACCGGGCACTTTTCGGGGTGTTAAGCAGAATATCCGATGATTATGTTACTTTAATAAATAACTCGGAAATCCTAAATATCCCTAAATCCTATATATCCAATATATCCGAAGAGCAGATTTTCTTAATTAAAAAACAGGAAGAATTGGAAATGAAAGATTGTCAAATTGAAGAACAGATTACCAGTGATCATACACAAAAAACAAAAGAAATTGAGCGCATAATAGCTGTAGAAGTTCCTATTTTGAAGATGTCTACTGAAGAGGTAACGGAAGAAAAAAATGTTATTAGTGAACAGCCAGAAGTTGATCCTAAAAATAGAGTGGAAATCTACGCTTCATTATTAAAAATGCTTAAACAAAAATTATTGAATAGGGAAACAGAAATTGAGCGACGTGAAGGCATCATTCAAGAAACAGCTATTCAGGGCTTCACTGTTCATATAGATGATGAATCATTGGAACAGAGTGACTCCTCAGTTGTAGAAATACAAGTATGTCAGGTTGAGGAGCAAGTGGTCATCGAACAAACTCAAACAATAAACGAAACTAAACCAACAAAAGGTCTGGATGACCCTCTTATTGAAGAACAGATTACCAGTGATCATACACAAAAAACAAAAGAAATTGAGCGCATAATAGCTGTAGAAGCTCCTATTTTGAAGATGTCTACTGAAGGGGTAACGGAAGAAAAAAATGTTATTAGTGAACAGCCAGAAGTTGATCCGAAAACTAGAGTGGAAATCTACGCTTTATTATTAAAAACGCTTAAACAAAAAATATTGAATAGTGATTCAGAAATTGAGCGACGTGAAGGCATCACTCAAGAAACAGCTATTCAGGGCTTCATTGTTCATACAGATGATGAACCAATGGAACAGAGTGACTCCTCAGTTGTAGAAATGCAAGTATGTCAGGTTGAGGAGCAAGTGGTCATCGAACAAACTCAAACAATAAACGAAACTAAACCAACAAAAGGTCTGGATGACCCTCTTATAGAAGATTCAGCTGATAAGGGAACTGAATTTGAAAATGTTACTAAAGAAAATCCCAAAGCTTCATCGCGGTTGGTTAAACATGATCTATTGAAAAAAAATAATGAATTTTTGCCTGAAGAGGATCATACATGTGTATTGGAATCAAGTAATCAAGTTAGTTGGGAAAAGCAATTAGTTTCCACACAATCAAGGGTAAAATGTATTAAAAAAAGATTACTGCTATCCGCATGGAGTATCGTAAGTAATGATCAACATACAATTGCAAATCATAAAACTTTCGATAAGGAATATGAATTACCAGTTTGTGGGGAAGTCACCGTAGAGAGGGAACATCTTTCTGAGCCTATTAATTCATCAATCCAACCGTTAAATGATCAGTATCCAAACTGGGATTGCGTGAATTTAGAAGAAGAGCCTGTCTCCGCTGGAACATCTGCCCACCGACTACCCACAACTCATATTAACCCCAAAAAAGAAAAAGAAATGTTAGAAAAACAATATTTTGCCCTAATGAAGCATGCTGAAACAAATTGCTTTCATATAGCTGAGAAACAAATAAATCTACCAGACGAAGAGCAGTACCTTGCTTTAATGAAGTACGCAGGAAAGATGTATCATGAATTTAAAGACTGACGGCTCTATAAGTGAATTGGATGCCTTTTGAAAATAATTGCTAGGCATAAAAATCACCATAGTTTGTTCAGTCTATTTTTAATGGGATTTCAATAGTAATTTAAGAAGGAGGAATAGACTTGAATAAGATTATTCAAAGCCTTATCAAGCAAGTTTTGCAAATCGAAGTTTCTGGGAAAAAAATAATTCATGGTACTGTTATTGATTTAGGAAGCGATATGATTGTGCTTTTTAACGGGACAGATTTTGTCTACATTCCATTAAATCATATCCAAAACTTCAAGGTTGATCATGATAATGAAAATGAAATAGAGGAACCTATAGGGTTTCCTAGTATCACTACCGGAGAAAATAAAGAAAATTTATCTTTCGGAGAGGTTCTTACACAAGCGAAAGGTAAGTATATTGAAATCTATGTCACGGGAGGTCAGCCCCTGCATGGTTATATTTCGGGTATCATGAATAATTATTTCGTATTCCAATCTCCCGTATATAAAACGATGTATATTTCATTAAATCATCTGAAGTGGCTAATTCCTTATGCTCAAAATGAAAGACCTTACGAAGCGGATAACCAAACCATTAACTTACAATCGAATAATGATTCTTTAGCAAGCAATTTTGAGGCCCAAGTTGAAAAGTTCAAAAATAAAATTGTTGTTATTAATACTGATGGGAATAAAAGTTTCTTAGGGAAAGTAAATAATGTCGAAGATCAAATCGTTGAGGTTCAAACAGCTAGGGAGAATGTCATTTATCTAAACATTGACCATGTTAAGACAATATATTAGGTGTAAATCCGTGGTACATTCTGTTAATGCCAACGGCGGTTCATTAGAATTTCGCCTTTATAATGAAATAGGAAGAACGGTAACCCTTTTTAGGCTGACGAGAAACTATCGACAGTCTATTTTTTTTGGGACAAGATCTCTAAGTAGTTAGCCTTCATCTATATATATGTTTTGTAAGCATGAAATCGACGCTCCGAACAGTTGTCCATTTTAATGGGGAAATTCTGCAGATTAAAAAATATATATTTCAATGGGTTTGGACATACATCCCGATTCTAATAAATTGAAGTGAATATACATACAAGGAAACGGACAAACAAAAAAAAGAAAGGATAGCTATATCAAGGAAACGGACAAACAAAAAAAAGAAAGGAAATGTATATGTATGAGTTTTCAAATTGGTATCACCAGTTTGGTTTTCTTAACGACTATGCTAGTCATATTTTGGAGGCCTAGAGGAATGAATGAGGCATGGCCGGCATCGATTGGTGCAGCCATAATTCTACTAACAGGAATAGTATCGCAAGCAGACGTTGTGGATATCATCGATAAAATTGGTGGGGCATCCATAACCATCATGGCTACGATTGTCATGGCTGTAATACTAGAGAGTTTCGGTTTTTTCCACTGGGCAGCTGCAAGACTTGCTAATTTATCGAAGGGTTCAGGTCACCGTCTATATTGGTATATCCAGTTGTTATGTTTTTTGATGACACTCTTGTTTAATAATGATGGGAGTATCTTAATTACAACGCCTATCTTAATTCTATTACTCAAAAATCTTCAACTTAAACCCCATCAACAAATACCCTATCTGTTAAGTGGAGCCCTCATTGCAACTGCGTCCAGTGCGCCAATCGGCGTAAGTAATATCGTCAACTTGATCGCTTTGGAAATTGTTCAAATGTCACTATGGATGCATACGGCTATGATGTTTGTCCCGGCAACAATAGGATTGTTGTTTATGTCGTGTTTGATGTATATGGTAGTAAGGAGTAAACTACCGAAAAAACTGCCTGATTCTGCCATGGAAATAGAAGAATCCTTTTTCACTAAAAATTTCCACCCTTTGAAAACAAAAATTTCTGTTGAAACAAAACAAAAACGTACAAAATTTATGATGAAGATATTGATGTTTGTCTTTGTAATGCGTTGCCTTCTTTTTGTCGCCTCTTTTGTCAATATACCCATTGAAATTGTCGCGGTGCTTGGATCGGCCAGCCTGCTTTTGTGGAGATGGTATCATTTACGGACTAACCCGGTGGATATCTTGAAAAAAACTCCTTGGCACATTTTAATTTTTGCTTTCTCAATGTATGTGATTATTTATGGTCTGCATAATGTGGGACTTACAGCATTGTTAGTGCAATGGTGTGAACCAATTGTAAATCAAGGATTACTTCAAGCGAGTTTTATCATGGGAGGTCTAGTTTCAATCCTTTCGAATATCTTTAATAATCACCCGGCATTAATGATTGGGACAATCACCTTAACTGAAATGGGGCTGGATCCAATCACATTAAAGACTATCTATCTTGCAAATATTATAGGTAGCGATATGGGATCATTACTGTTACCTATTGGTACACTTGCTTCCCTAATCTGGATGAGTATCTTAAGAAGAAATAAGATTAAAGTTACTTGGAAAGATTATTTAAGCGTATCGCTGATTGTCATTCCCATAACAACAATCGTAACGTTGACATTGTTATACTTTTGGGTACAATTGGTTTTTGCGAATTAAGATTACTATATAAAAGTCTATATGTAGTGGGGCAGGGAATATTCAGATGAAAATATTTCCTGCTACTATATATTGTAGGGGAAAATCAACGATAACTAATTACCTGCAAGTAAGAAGCCCCAATTGAAATTTAGGGAAAACTCCAAAAATGCATAAAGAACCCATCGTTAATAACGTCTTATTCCCTACCATACAGAATAGAAAAGTAGCTAGGGGGTTTCAGATGTGATTAATAAGGATCCTTTTGTTAGAATTTATTGCTGTGGGGTGGGTTGTTAAAAGTTTCAGAACTTCTGCATCTAGTAGAGTATCAGCAATAATCGAGGATCTATTGGAACGTCAACTGATTATTTTACCGACGCGGCTCACAGAATAAGAATGTACAGGTTCAGATTTGAACTAACTATACTTTCTTATGTGTAGTCGTTCTTTGTATGTATATGTAGTTATCGGAAGAAAAGGAACTAATAATCCACTGTAAATAAAATTTAACGATTATTGACGATAATTCTTGGTCAGCTCTAGAATACAATAATTCCATTTAACTTTGAATAAAGAGATTTAATGATGCAATGATGTCTTGAGTTATATAAAGCCATATAAAACAGTACAGAACTAATCAAGTCGAGTCATTCTTAAGCCTGTTCCATAGGGGTTTTAACACAAATATAAATAAAGGTGAACGGATATCTGCTACAATTCATATAGTAGTGAAATTGAAATTGAAGCCTTATGGTATCAATGGTTTTGAGGGATTTTTTTTATTCTGATGCCGTGACATAATTTGGGTGTGAATACAAGCATATGTAACCAATCAGTTATATATATCCTGATTGGTTTTTTGCGTCCTCATAAGAGAACCGAATTTCGGGGATGCTTCACGTCTTCGTTCTTTAGTAACGTGCAAATATATATCTGTCGTTGTCCTATCGCTCTTGTGAACGAGTCTAGCCATGAAACCCACACCGGTCCGCAAGTAGGGAAGTATGCGTGTGTCGTAGACTGTGACTATCTATTTCATCGGCAATCGAATTCAACAGTGGGAAATTTAGAGACTGGCTAGGTTAATGTGGTTCACAATGCCCCTATTCGCAGCCCTGTTACTATCAAGCATGGAATATGGAAAAGTTCCTTTCTCGGTTAACGATGATGAAGATGACTTTGGTGTTGCTCGTGATAGTGGCTATTTATTTGAACGTTGTCATCGTCTGAGCAGAAATATCCTATAAGAAAAAGCGTGGCAACCAACGAATCGAGAACACTTACGCAAAAATTAAGTTCCTTATGAGGGTACAAGAGATTTTGCTTTGATTCTAATACTTTTTCTCATCGGATAACAATGTAGAGCGGTCATCCAAATAACGATATAAAGTAGACTTACTAATTCCAGTCGCTTCTTTTATGTCATATAGCGTATAAGTCTTACTGTCATACATTGCAAAAGCCAGCTGTAAATTGTCATCTGATTTTCGTGGACGACCAATCGATTTGCCCTGATGTTTAGCAGCTTGTAGCGTAAAAGTAGAAGAATGGCTTAGAAATTTAGATTGTAAATTCGAAAAAAAAGTAGCACTTTGAAGTAGTGAAGCTTTTTGTATCGTTTGATTGGTTAATTGTTCATCGACGAAGTGAATGGTGATTTGATCTCGTTCTGCTAATCGTAAAATATCTAAAAGCTGCTGCAGGGAATCAGCTAATACTACAATATTTTGGATGAATAGTTCGTCATGTTTTTGGACAGTCATTAATAGGTGTTCAAGTTCTGTTCTTTTCCTTGCAAGTCCATGTGTCTCTTTAAATAATGTATCGATGAAAAGTTCATTTAATTGATGGGTGCAATGTTGATCCAAGACAATTGGACGGATATATCCGTATTTCATTTTTGCGCTCCTAACTTCCCAAAACTATTCACTTATGGGACTGGGAATGATATGATATTAATATTCTAACATTGGTATAAGCTTTTTTGTAATTTTAGACATCATGAGAGGGGAACAGTATGAATACTTTAAAACAACAGTGGTTTGGGAATGTGCGTGCCGATATTTTAGCAGGCATTGTTGTAGGACTGGCACTCATTCCTGAAGCATTGGCTTTTGCGTTCATTGTGGGTGTAGATCCACGTGTCGCGTTATATGCTTCGTTTACAATTGCGGTCATTATTTCGTTTGTAGGTGGCCGACCTGGTTTAATTTCAGCTGCGACAGGTGCGATGGCTTTAGTGCTTGTCAGCTTAATGGCGGATCATGGTCTACAATATGTCCTTGCAGCTACAATTTTAACAGGTATTATCCAATTAATACTCGGAGGATTCGGTGTTGCGAATTTAATGCGCTTCATCCCAAACTCCGTAATGCTTGGATTTGTGAATGCACTAGGGATTATGATTTTTATTACGCAAATGCCATATTTACTTGGGGCAAACAGTCTGACCTATATATTTGCGGTTGTTACATTAATTTTAGTGTACGCGATTCCACGATTTTTCACGGCTATTCCTGCACCTCTTATTGCGATTGTCGTTATGACTTGTATTGCGCTTATCAGTGGTGTGAAGTTACAGACAATAGGTGATCTGGGGACAATGCCAAATTCATTACCGGTTTTTTTCTTTCCAGATATTCCTCTTAACTTTGAAACGTTAAAAATTATTTTACCTTACTCTTTGGCTTTATCGATAGTCGGTTTATTGGAATCCTTACTGACATCCCAAGTATTAGATGATATGACTGATACGTCGAGTAATAAAAATAAAGAAGCACGTGGACAAGGGATCGCCAACTTTATCACTGGTTTTTTTGGTGGGATGGCAGGTTGTGCTTTGATTGGTCAATCAATCATCAATATTAAATCAGGTGGACGAGGCCGCTTATCGACATTTACAGCGGGTGTATTTCTAATGTTTTTAATTATCGTTTTAGGAGATGTAGTTATCAAAATTCCGATGCCCGTTCTTGTCGGGGTGATGATTATGATTAGTATTACAACATTTAATTGGGGTTCGTTTAAGTTTTTGAAACAAGCGCCTAAATCGGAATCACTTGTAATGCTCATTACAGTTGCGATTATTTTATATACACATAATTTAGCGATTGGTGTTGTTATTGGTGTTATATTAAGTGCGCTATTCTTTGTCGCAAAGGTTTCTCGTGTAACAGTAACGCATGATTTTGATGAATATAAGGTGAAAGGTCCTTTATTTTTTGCGTCAACTACAAAATTTATTCAGTCATTCGACAACGTTTCAGAAAATGAAATCGTCATTAATTTTGAAAATAGTCAGCTGTGGGATGAATCGGCAGTAGGTGCAATATATAAAGTGAAACAAAAGCTTGAGCAAAAAGGTGTGAAGGTACAGATTGAAGGATTAAATTCTTCAAGTGAACAATTGTATAAACGGCTAACATAGGGGAGGAAACTACATGAAGATTGCCGTAGCAATTGATGGGTCAGAAAATGCTTTACGTGCAGTAAAACATGCCATTACGCTCGTCCAATACTTACCTGACGCGCATTTAGAAGTTATTTATGTAGCGGATTTTAATAAGGCGAGAGATGAGAGGCTATTATCCCAAAGTCCAGAGAGCTTAACATTAAAACGAGAGCAAAAAGTGCTTCCTATTATAGAATTAGCAAAAGACGTCGGAGTAAGGACGAAGATTACCATGTTAAAAGGGAATCCAAGTCAAGAAATAATAAAGTATGTGAATTCAAAAGAAATTGACCAACTTGTCATCGGGAGTCGTGGCTTAAATACTATTCAAGAAATGGTACTCGGTAGCGTTAGTCACAAAGTAATGAAGCATGTGAAATGCCCGATTACAATTGTTAAATAAAGAGCTTTCATTCCCAATGCTATACGAAGTGATGACTGGTGGGAAAGTGAGTAAAGAGTGTCTGTGCAGATTTAACTGTAGTGCAGCCCAAAAGATATTATTAGACCGTTTTTAGCAATCAAAATAAGGGAATGCCATCTTTTTCTACATTCGGAAATATAGGAATTCAATGGGGGAGCTCAGTAATTAGTTACGCAACAGCAGTGATTTAGTAAATATAGAAATGAATCTTAAAAAACAGAAGGAGGGGCTTAAATTGGCACACGAAAAAAATACCTTATATTATTCTATATCTAGTAAGGGAAATTCACTAGAACTATAGCGAATCGTCCGCAGAGGGTAAAACCATTGCGAAGCAAAATCCTGATTTCCGTGAAGGTAGACCGAAGAAAATCACTAAAAAGCAAGTAGCACACGTTTACAGCTATTGAAAGTGAATTCCTATACGCAAGTAGGAGAAATTACAGGGATTTCTAGAAGCACACTAATTCGTGCCAAAAGAGAAGTAGCTAAAGGGGACAGATAATGATGGCCAAGAAATCACTTTTAGATTATCAAAGGGAGTATGATAGAATCATCCATGCAGATCAACCAAGAAAAGATATTCTACTGGCCGGTTTAATGACTGAAATGGAGAAACAATTCAAAATCCCAGTGTTGAGGAATGAGATGCGGAAACGAGAGAATATAAAGGTAATAGCGATGTATCGCAAGTTAAGTATTACAAGAACATTGTGAAGGTCGGCGAAATCTGATCTTCTTTTTTTTGCAGATTGTGAATTTAGGGGTTCCGTACTTCTAATAGTATGGTTGGTCTTTAATTTGAAGAAAAATACTTCTCAAAATCGGTGTTATGTTAACCTGCCGTGCATGCAGCCTACAAGACTTTTTAAATCCATCCGTGAAGATAGAATAAGTTAACATAGCCATATTGAACTAACGTGTGCTGTTTAGTTATAAAAAAAGCTGCCTTTACATTAAAAGAACTGAACCCCAAATGGTAGACACTTTTATAAAAGTGTCTACCATTTGGGGTTTTTTCTGTCTAAAAGCTTAGGTATACTGAAGTAAAATATCCTGACAGGAGTGTTTTCAATAAGTAAAATTCTTTTCAATGAACACCAAAGTAGATTATTAGAAACGAATCCTAATGTAAACTCAGTTTCAGATTGCGCTGTCCAATATAAACCTGAATTTAAAGTATCAGCTGTCTAAGAAAATCAGAGCGGTAAAGGTCCTTCTCAAGTATTTATTAAAAATGGATTTGACTTAGAAATGATTGGTACGAAGAAAGCTAAAGAATCACTCAGTTGTTGGAGAAAACCATGGATATGCCGGATGGCAGAAAAAATAAATAGCGTGAGAGCTTTTTGTGAAAAAGAACAGACGAACTTCTGAATATACGGGTCTCTGTTATTCTTTTTCTTGATCGGCTACCTTTTCATGAATATCTACCTCGATTGCTTGGACGTGTTCATTTTTAAGCTCTTGTTGAGGATGAGGATGGAACCACTGTATTTCCCCTTCATGGACAAAGCCTTTATATTCTTCCCCTTGAATTTGGATTGTAAATTGTAGACGTTCGTGCAATTTTCCCTCAAATGCTAGGGTAAGTTCGACGTCTTTTCCTTCGCTAGCCGTACGATGTTCGTTCATCAGCTTATAGATGCTTTTTTCTAAAGTATCGGTTTTATCGTCACCTAGCATTTGTCTCGGGTGTGGTTGAAGCCATTGAATTTCCTCATTGTGAAAATGCCCCTTAAATTCATCACCTCGAACTGTGACCGTAAATTCGTATCGTTCATAAAGCCGTTCCTCAAATACAGGTTCTAATTCGATTTTTTCTAGTTCGTTTTCGAAAGACATTATATTCCTCCTTTTAGAAATATTCCTCTTGAGTAATTCCCTGGATTAATAATTATTATTCAGCTTTTTCAATAACCGGACGTAATTAATTTGAATTGCATGCCATTCATTTTATCAATGGTAATAATACTATGTTTAAGGTTCAGTGTGAGAACCCCAAATAAGCCCATTTACGCTAGGATATTGCCTTTCATTTTCTCACGCACAGATTGATTTTTCGGACGTGTTTGCGTTTGTTCATTTGTTAAACGATAGATGATGACGGGTGCCCCGAGCTACTGATTTTCCCAATGTATGCCTCCGAAACCTCAATCATTTCACCGTACTCTAACTTACTCTTCAGCTGTGCCATGTCAGCTGATGACATTTCGTTGTACTCGCGACTTCCTACCGAACAGACTCAAAGGGCTATAAGCTATTCGCTGATACTAATTATCTCGCCTGACAAAACCAGTTTCTTTCGACATTTTTTCTAGGACGGTCGGTGATAAAAAATGTTGTAGTTCTTGTATAAAAAGTTTGATTTCTTCCGAAATGACATCTTTCGTCTAACAACATCACCCTACCTCGTAAAATTCATATGATAAGCATAGTGTTATACGTTTTGGGGATATGATTTTAACTTAGGTTGATGGGCATGCGAAGCTGCCCCAGGACCCTAGAATATAGGACTTTGGGGCAACTTCAATGTTTAAAGCTTAGGCATTAGTTTTCGGGCAAATAAAAACAGCCATGTGCTTAAGACGAACGGCATAGTGAGGGGCGGCAGACCATAGGGCAGTAAAAAGCTATCCAGACTTGCAGTGATTAGCACAGATATTACCGCTGCAAGCAAACCAGAAATAGGAACTAATTTCTTGTTGTTATGAAAAACGTCCGAAACGGCAAAAATAGTTAATATGGCATTATATCCGTATAATCCAGAATTCATTAAAGAGTGTTCGCTTCCTAAGTAATAAGCAGCCAGCAAGGAAATAATGGTTGCATATATAGCGAGCATACCGAGTCTTTTGCTAGCAAAAAAAATGCCGGCTAGAATGAGAAGACCGCTCCAAATATTATCAAGGAAATATATTTGTCCAAAACTTTTCGTAAAGCCGCTTATCAAATCAACGGGACCAGAGATATCCAAATGCCAATAAGCCAGACCTTGCGGAACGAGAGAATTAATCACTTCGAAAAACTGTAAACGATGTGAAGCAGTCAGTAAAAACCAGGTAAAAATGATGTAAGGAAAGGTAAGAGAAGGGACATCAAATGGTTTTGTTAAATGCATCATCCCTGCTGTGAATATGGCAGCTATCACGGCACTGAACAATGCGATGATCCAAAGATGATTTCCTTCTAAAAAAATCACCGTTGCTAAACCGGAGAGAGCTGAGTTGAAGCTGAATAAACCTTGAGAAATCAGTTTTTCGTCGGCCCCGCCTATTTTTGCGGTAACTGTACCGATAAACGAGGAGATGAAGGTCATGATGCTTAAGGGGACGGAATAGAGAGAAATGGCTACAAGCACAATAAGACCGGTGATGGCATTTTCAATTAATAGAACTTGCGAGATCCCTTTTAATGAAGCGGAAAACATGGTAAGCACATTGCTTGCAGTTAGATGTTTTTGCATAAAAAAGCTCCTTTAATAAATTTCCTAAAATGCAATATTAAATGCAACAATATGATGAAACCCTATTAAAACCGTAATATGACGATGGAAATACATTTTGCTTGAGAATAAATCGACGAATCAACCCATTATGATGCTCATTCGTGCCTGTTCACTAGAAGTATATGGATGAGTGAAGTAGTCTTCAATCTTCTCTCTTTTGAGTGAAAGGCTTAATTCCGCAAACTCAGACCCATTGTCGGAGGTGATGGTTTTGAAAACGGAAGAAAAAAGAGAACCATAGTGTTTTTGGATTTTTGTCATCGCTTTCGTCACTGCCTCACTCGCTTTCGCATCGATTTTCACGATGATTTCTTTACGTGTTTTTCGTTCTGTCAGTGTTAGTAACGCCTCATATTTTCTTTTACAACAGCCCATTTGATTTCACTTGAATATACATTTTTGCCCACGCAAAAACACCTCCGATTTAAATACTTTTTTGAAGTATACCCATATCGAAGGTGTTTTATATTGTTTCGTTATTTAGGTTAGTCCATTAGTCGACTTAATCATCTACGGTTTATCTGTGACCTTTCATCTTTTAAGTTGTTGCATTTGATTATACAACTAGCCCTTTAATAAATTAAATAAAGAATTAAAAGTTCATGTATAAAAATTGATGTATATGGAAATTGATGGATGAGCTAATCATATATTATTTAGCTGGAAAAAATCAAAGTAATTTATTGTGAAGAAATGGATAAATTTGTATGCATTTGTTGCCTAGAGAACAAGAAAAATTATTAATTGTTGTGGCAGCTGATTTGGCAAGGCGTCGAAAAGAACGAGGACTGAAGCTGAATCACCCGGAAGCAGTTTCCTTGATTACGCATGAAATTTTAGAAGGAGCCCGTGACGGTAAAACCGTTGCAGAGTTAATGGAATATGGTGCAACGATTTTAACGGTCGAAGATGTCATGGAAGGCGTGGCCGATATGATTCACGATGTGCAAGTAGAAGCGACGTTTCCAGATGGTGTAAAACTCGTGACTGTCCACTTGCCGGATTCAAAGATACTCGGATCTATTCCAGCGAACGCAACCAGTTTCTTTGGATGATTAAACCGATCAATCTCACCGATTTCGGAAATAATCGTTGCCGCGATCTTTTCTCCGTTGCCCGGAATTGATTGGATAATCTTATATTCTGCAATATCTTTTGCCGAAGCATCTATCTCTTTTTCCAAGCTGGATAGGTGCTTCTGGTATTCCAACAACACTTTTATATACATTTCCATGGTGAGAATATGACTCTGATAAAGGGTGTTCTGGAACGGATTACGTTTAGCTACATCAATTAATCCTTCATAATAGTATCTTAACATTAATATCCAAAGAAAAATTATATGAACACAATGTATACAAAAGGAAATAATACAAATGATGGTATATGTAGAATTAAATGACACCAATGTTGTTTTCAAAAAGGAGAAAAAAAGCTATGGATTTAAATTTAATTTGGCAAACAACCCCGTCGGACAACCTCTTGATGTCGTATAAAGCATTTATACATCCGTTGAGTTGACAGCGTGGAAACCATAATGCGGTCCTCAGTTGAAAAAAACCATAACCCGATATAATAGTTCAGTCAACGACATTCATCGACAAATTCCGCAAGCCCGATCTACTGGACGGTTGTCCAAAATGGCATATTCATGCAAATTAAATTAAAAGAAGTAATGAGAACGTTAGTTGCGTCAATTTTCTGAATCCTAAAAGGTTTGGTTTTTTTATTAATTAAAAAAAGAGGTGCTTTGAGTTGAAATTATCACCGGTTGAACAGGAAAAATTGCTGTTGCATGTTGCAGGAGAGCTTGCAATTAAGCGTAAGGAACGCGGAGTTAAGTTGAATTATCCGGAAGCTATCGCACTAATTTGCCACTACATTATGGAAGGCGCGCGTGATGGCAAGACTGTTGCGCAACTGATGAGCGAAGGGAAACAAGTGCTTACGGTTGAGGATGTAATGGAAGGCGTTGGCGATATGATCAGTGATGTGCAGATGGAGTGTACATTCCCAGACGGAACAAAACTTGTGACGGTCCACCGTCCAATTCAATAATAGGAGGCTTTAACAATGATTCCAGGAGAAATTAGAACAGCTGAAGGTATGATTGAAATAAATGCCGGACGCCCCGTGAAATTGGTACGCGTTGCGAACACCGGCGATCGTCCGATACAAGTCGGATCTCATTTCCATTTCATTGAAGTTAATAAATACCTTGAATTCGACCGTGAACACTCTGTTGGTATGCATTTGAATATCCCGTCTGGTACCGCTGTGCGTTTTGAACCGGGCGAAGAGAAGGAAGTTGAATTAGTTGAGTTCGGCGGAAAACGTCACGTGTTCGGACTGAATAATTTGACGGAAGGTTCGACGCATAATAAGGACGAAATTTTAGATAGAGCAGCAGAAGCAGGATTTAAAGGAGCCGAGGATAAATGAAAGTAACACACGAACAATATGCCAAAATGTTCGGTCCGACAGTAGGCGATAAAGTGCGTCTTGCTGATACGGATCTTTGGATTGAAATTGAAAAAGATTATACAACATACGGTGATGAAGGTGTTTTCGGTGGAGGAAAATCACTTCGCGTATCGATGGGTCAAAACGGTAAAAACGTTCGCGCTGAAGGTGTTCTCGATACAGTCATTACGAACATTATGATTATTGACCATTCAGGTATTGTAAAAGCAGATATTGGTATTAAAGATGGTCGTATCATCGGTGTCGGAAAAGCAGGAAATCCGCTTTCGATGGATGGTGTAGATCAGGATATGATCATCGGTGTAGGAACAGAAGTATATGCGGGTGAAGGATTGATCGCAACAGCGGGTGCTGTCGATACGCATATTCATTTCATTAGTCCTCAGCAAGTTGAAACCGCACTCAACGCGGGTACGACTACATTCATCGGTGGTGGAACAGGTCCAGCCGCAGGTTCGAAGGCAACGAGTTTGACGGCCGGCGAGTGGAATCTTCACCGGATGCTACAAGCGGTTGAAGACTTACCGATCAACGTTGGGTTACTTGGAAAAGGGAGCGCATCTACGACGGAACCAATTATTGAACAAGTCCGCGCAGGTGCAATTGGCATGAAAATTCATGAAGACTGGGGTGCGACTCCAGATGCTCTTGATCAGAGTCTTACAGTTGCAGATGAATACGATATTCAAGTCGCACTTCACTCTGACACGCTCAATGAAGCGGGCTTCGTTGAAAATACAATCGAGGCGATTAACGGTCGTGTTATTCATATTTTCCATACAGAGGGAGCAGGCGGAGGGCATGCGCCGGACCAACTGAAATTGGCTGCATACCCAAATATCTTGCCGGCATCGACGAATCCAACAAAACCATTTACGACAAATACAATCGATGAACATTTAGATATGCTTATGGTATGTCACCATTTGAAACACGATGTACCTGAAGATGTAGCGTTCGCAGATTCACGTATTCGTCCTGAAACAATCGCTGCAGAAGATATTATGCAAGATCTTGGTATTCTAAGTATTATGTCATCCGATTCACAGGCGATGGGGCGAGTGGGTGAAGTAACAATGCGTACGTTCCAAACAGCCAACAAAATGAAGATGCAACGCGGTCCACTTCCGCAAGACGAGGAAAAAGACAATGATAACTTCCGCGTAAAACGTTATATTTCAAAATTAAATATTAACCCGGCGATTGCACACGGAATCAGCCATGAAGTTGGTTCAATTGAAGAAGGGAAACTGGCGGATATTATTCTTTGGGACCCCGCATTTTTCGGTGTGAAGGCAGAAGTCGTTATTAAAGGCGGAATTGCTGTTTACGCAATTACTGGTGATCCAAACGCATCTATTCCAACACCACAACCGATGATGGGGCGCCGTATGTTCGGTTTCCACGGACAAGCTCCGCAACATGCAGCAATGACGTTCCTTCCGAAAATTGCAGTGGAAGAAGGCCTTCCTGAGAAACTAGGCCTTAAGAAAATGATTGGCACTGTTAAAAACTGCCGGAACATTGGTAAAGCAGACATGAAACATAATAGTGAAACGCCGGAAATTGACGTTAATCCTGAAACGTATGAAGTGAAAATTGATGGCGTACTTGCTACATGTGAACCGGTTAGCGTTCTCCCGATGGCACAACGTTACTTCTTGTTTTAATTGCTGAAAATTACCGAATGTGATCAATAGGAAAGGTCGAAATGGCTGGCCAAAAATTGCACAGCTATTTTGACCTCGTCCTGTTTGAACATGCTGAAAAGGAGAATTCTGAATGCTTATAACTAAAGTCATTGGTAACATCGGAACGGAAGAAGAGATTGCCGGTAAAAAGACAGAGTGGATTGAGCTTGACTGGGAAGAGTTGAGTAAACGCATTCTGCGCAAAGAAACAGATCAAGGTACAGATATAGCATTATCACTTGAACAACAGGAACACCATGATGACCACGAGCATCATGACCACGATGATCATCATCATCATCATCACGATCATCAGCCGTTACAATATGGTGATGTCTTATTCGAGGATAACGCACGTCGGATTGCCGTTCGCACAAAGATGGAGCCGGTTATCGTGATTAGCCCAAAAAACATGACGGAAATGGGTAAAACGGCTTTCGAACTAGGCAACCGACATACACCGGCATTAATTGAGGAAAATGAAGTCATTGTGCGTGCAGATCATACGTTGAATAAATTGCTAGATGAAGTGGGTGTCGCATATGAAACAACTGAAAGACGATTTAAACAACCATTCAAGTACCGCGGACACTCTCACTGATCTTGCCCTTTTACGGTTAATTCAAATTCATGATTCCGCGTTTCCGATTGGGTCCTTTACGCAGACGTATGGCATGGAGACGTATATTCAGGAAGATGTAATCCGGACGAAAGAGGATTTGGTCGCTTATTGTACATCGTTTCTTTTTCAAAACCTGGTGCGTGGGGATGCAATTTTGATCAAAGAAGCATATGCTGCGGCTCAGGAACAGGACATCGAGCGACTTCTCTATTTGGAGCAATTATGCGGAGCGATCAAGCTTGCGAAGGAGTCACGTGAAGCAAGTGTGAAACTTGGTAGACAGTTCATTAAAACGGTGTCCCCACTTGGGACGGATGATTTTCTTGTTGACTGGAAAGATCGCATTGATTCGAAAGAGATTAAAGGACATTACGCCATTCTCTATGGTATTTACAGTGCAACTACAGGTGTCAGTGCACATCATGCGGTCATGACGTATTTGTTTGCATCGCTTAACGGACTCGTCCAAAATGCGGTCCGTGCGGTGCCGTTCGGACAAACTACCGGTGTCCAGGCGACTTATGAATTGATTGAACGGGTGTCGGAAGCAGCGGAATTAGTTTCTACATTGACGGAAGCTGACATTAGTAATAATGCGTTAGGTATAGAACTTGCTTCTATGAAGCATGAGTATTTGTTCTCAAGATTGTTTATTTCGTGATGAATTGAAAGGAGTTTTTCTAAATGAAACCAGTACGTATCGGCATCGGTGGACCAGTTGGATCGGGCAAAACTTCGCTTGTCGATCAACTTACACGTGCGATGCATCAAGAATATAATGTAGCGGTCATTACGAATGATATTTACACACGTGAAGACGCTCAGTTTTTAATAAATAGCGGCGTGCTTGAAGAGGATCGCATTGTAGGCGTTGAAACAGGAGGTTGCCCGCATACGGCAATCCGCGAAGATGCTTCGATGAACTTTGCAGCAATCGATGAGCTGAAAAATCGCTTTGCAGACCTTGATATTATTTTCGTGGAAAGCGGTGGCGACAACTTGTCCGCTACATTTAGCCCAGAGCTTGTTGACGGCTATATTTACGTAATTGACGTTGCAGAGGGCCAAGATATTCCGAGAAAAGGCGGACCTGCTTTGACGCGTTCCGATTTATTATTGATCAATAAAACAGACCTTGCACCATACGTTGGCGTTGATCTCGATTTAATGGATAGCGACGCGAAAAAAATGCGTAACGGACGTCCGTACATTTTCACTGATGTAAGAACACAAAAAAACGTCGATCAAGTTGTCGCATGGATCAAGCACAATATGCTATTAGAAGGTGCGGGATCCGCTGGTTCAAATGCATAGCCCATCCCGTGCAATTCATCACGGAAAACTCGATTTAGAGTTCGAACCGAGAAGGGGTTACACGCGCATGCCCCACGTTTTCCAGCAGCCGCCATTGAAGGCGAGTCGAGAACTGTACGAAGGAAAAGACCCAAAAGCGACCGTCTACATAATGGAGTCATCTGGCGGGATGGTTGCCGGGGATCGGAATGACATTACAGTGAAACTTGCAACGGATAGCAGTGTAAGATTGATTCAGCAGTCCGCTTTAAAGATCTATCCTTCGTATACAGGAGATACTTGTGTGCAGAACATTAACGTCGAACTCGAAGAACGGGCGCATCTCGAATGGATGCCAGAAGTTATTATTCCATTTGTAGATGCGAAATTCCGAGGCGACACGACACTTCGAATCGCCCGCGATGCAACCATACTATGGGGTGAAGTCGTTGCCCCAGGGCGTGAAAAGCGCGGTGAGATATTTGATTATCAATCGTTCCATACAAATTTCAAAATTTTTGTCGAGGATGAATTAATTGCTTCTGACTCTCTGCATTTCTCACCAAAGGAAACAGCACTTGGTGATATCGGTGTACTGGAAACTGCCATGTATATCGGCTCGATTTGGCTCGTATCACCGAAAGCTGCAGATGTCGATGTGCGTGCAATACAAGAAACATTGCGGGTCGAAGAAGGCTTGAAAGCTGGAATGACAAGGCTTGAAGGAAATGCCATCCATTGCAGATGGCTCGCGGTCGATCAGTGGACGATGCAGGAAGAGATGAAGCGCATATATGAGCTGCTGTTGGCAGAAATAGTTTAAGAGGACACTCCGATAGAGGGGTATCCTTTTCGGGTTTTGGGGTATTGAGTGAGCGTTGTTTAGCATGTTGTAAACTTTGTTTGTAATGTTGCTTTGCGATTGCGTTGTCTAGTTTGGTTGAAACGTCGTTTACTCACGATTTTCGTCCAAGAAAGAAAAAAATACCGGTCATCGTCCTTGGAATGGGTATACTTACTATATAGTTTTACATGTAAAAGGGGATAATCGTAATTAAAAAATTTATCTAAAAGGGGAATACTTTCATGAGCGGTTATAACGCAGTATCAGCAAAAAATACGGAGAATGCTTCGAACGGTAACGGTCTATATTCACAAAGCGTAGCTTTCTCTCATTACAATAATCTTTCAGCTCAATTGCCTGTCGATCCAAAAACAGGTAAATTGGTAGCTGGTGGTATAAAAGAGCAAGCTGAACAGTGCTTTAACAATATCAAGGCAATTGTAGACAGCATCGATCATGTTATGAGCGATATTGTTCGAATCACGGTATTCGTTAAGGATATAAAAGATGTTGACGCTGTAGATGAAGTTTATAAATCATTCTTCCCAACTTATGTTCCTGCACGTACAACAGTTGAAGTTGCAGCTTTGCCGATGGATGCTATGGTGCAAATTGAAGCACTTCTTTCTCACGGTGAAGGTTCAATTCCAAACGCTCCACAAGCAGGCGACCTCATAAAGCTTACAAACAACACGACAAATGCACCTACAAGTCCTCTATCTACACAAACCGTGGCTTTCTCTCACTACAATTATCTCTCAGCTCAATTGCCTATCGATCCAAAAACAGGCAGATTGGTTACAGGTGGTGTAAAAGAGCAGGCTGGACAGTGCTTAAAAAATATCAAAGCAATTTTAGAAAGTATCGACGTTCCTTTTGACGATATTGTTAAAATTACTATCTTCCTTAAAAACCTCTCGGATATTGAAGTCGTAAACAAAGTTTATACAACATTTTTCCCAGACACGGCTATCGCCAGGGCCGCAGCCTATGTACCTGCACGGACAACAGTTGCAGCTTCAGCTTTACCAATGGATGCTTTGGTACAAATTGAAGCAGTGGTGTCACACGGAGATGGTACACCCCCACAAGCTATTGAAGACAGGCATGGAATCATCATAAAGGCAAACAACATTGAAAATGCACCAAAGAGTTCTCTATCTACACAAACTGTAGCGTTTTCTCATTACAATCACATTTCAGCTCAATTACCTTTGGACCCGAAAACTGGTGAAATGATAGCTGGCGGTGTAAAAGAGCAGGCTGGACAGTGCTTAAAAAATATCAAGGCAATTTTAGAAAGTATAGACCACGTTATGGACGATGTGGTTAAAGTAAATATCTTCCTTAAAAATATCACAGATATTGATGCTGTAGACGAAGTTTACACAACATTCTTCCCAGGCGGTGTTCCTGCACGAAGAACACTTGGCGTATCAGCTCTACCTAAAGATGCTTTAGTCCAAATCGAAGCAGTTGTATCAAACGCTGAAGGAACACCTCCAAAAGCATAACAGGCATTTGTTTGTAAATACAAGAACTATCAAAGTTACTGGTTAATGCCGATGGTGAATGGGAAATCGTATATCCTATTCATAAAAAGGGGCCGTCTCAAATGAAAATTGAGACAGCCCATTTTTTAGTTGATTGTGAAATTTCGCCTAATTGCTCTGAGTATCGTTGCCATCGAACTCCGCAATCCCTACTGCTTTTTCCCCGATGTCACTATTCAATCCTTCTAGTTCGGATTCTGTAATAACTACAAATCGGTCAGCAGCGTATTCATAGCCCTTTACAAGTGTCTTGGAATCCACATAGCAGTCGGTGGAAAAGTCAGATGTATGATTCGGCAAAATCGTGGAACTATTAACAAAATGTCCAACAGGTAGCGAAACCATTCATGCCGGTTAATCCAATTACGGAACATCGAAATGAGAGTGACGGTTTACCGGAAATGCTGAAATCTAAATAAGGTCGTGTTTTCATTGGTTTCACCCTTTCACGCTGAGTATTTCGTTAAATACAAATTGTTCTTCTGCTAACGTTTCTATGCTATCAATGTGACAACTTAACTGTTATCTATGTACGCAATGCCGTTCAGCCATCCATAACGTTGCAAGATCGTACGCATTTGGTTTGCTAATATGTACCAGAACCCGTCAATCGCTGGTGCCATTAGATTTCCGGAGAATTGACTGGGTGAAAGCAGAGTAGCAACTGTTTAGATGGATTTTCAGCTCGTTGAACAAGCGCTGGGTAGTTGCTAGGCAACGATTACGAGCTATACTTCGATTAATTCATAGATACTTCACTCGTTTCTAAACTGTGAGTAGAAGTATTGGGGGAATGTAGTATATAAGGGGGAAATCGAGCGGTTAAAAGAATGGATTATAGGTAAGATTTTGATTGTGTGATTAAGAATAGAGAAAGTCGATTTTATAGTTAATAAAAATGAAATAGTCCGACATAGAAAAGACTTCATAAAAATGGGCTATTTCATTTCTGGATGATAAGTAATTTTGATGCCATGATTTATATAAAACCATATAAAACAGTACAAAAATTATCAGGTTGAATCATTCTCAAGCCTGTTCCCTAAAGGTTTTAACACAAATATATGTAAAGGTGAACGGATATCTGCTATAATTCATATAGTTAAAATAGGAGTGAACTTACATGAATCATGAACAGAGAGCGGCACGTCAAAAAAACATCCGGAATTTTTCTATTATCGCCCATATCGATCACGGGAAATCAACATTGGCGGATCGTATTCTGGAACAGACTCAAACGTTAACATCTAGGGAAATGAAGACCCAAACGTTGGATTCGATGGATCTTGAAAGAGAACGCGGAATCACGATTAAATTAAATGCAGTGCAGTTGACGTACTTGGCGAAAGACGGGCAGGAATATACATTCCATCTGATTGATACGCCTGGACACGTCGACTTTACATATGAAGTGTCGCGAAGTCTTGCGGCATGTGAAGGTGCAATCCTCGTTGTCGATGCGGCACAAGGGATTGAAGCGCAAACACTTGCAAACGTTTATTTGGCACTTGATAATGAACTTGAAATATTACCCGTCATCAATAAAATTGACTTACCAGCAGCAGATCCGGAACGTGTTAGAAAAGAAATTGAAGATGTAATCGGACTGGATGCATCAGAAGCGGTTCTTGCTTCTGCAAAAGCAGGTATTGGAATCGTGGATATTCTGGAACAAATCGTTGAAAAAGTCCCTGCCCCACAAGGCGATCCGGACGCTCCATTACAAGCGTTAATCTTCGACTCTCATTATGATCCTTATAAAGGAGTTATTGTAAATATTCGTATCATGGCAGGATCCGTCAAGCCAGGAGATAAGATCCATATGATGGCGACTGGTAAGGATTTCGAAGTCCTAGAAACAGGAGTCTTTACTCCGAAAATATCACCTAGGGATGAATTGACTGTCGGCGACGTCGGTTATTTATCGGCGTCCATAAAAAATGTCGGGGATACACGCGTAGGAGATACGATTACAAGTGTGAAAAACCCGGCAAGCGAACCTTTGGCTGGTTATCGACGCATGAATCCAATGGTGTTCTGCGGACTGTATCCAATTGATACATCGAAATACAATGAACTACGTGACGCACTTGAGAAGTTAGAGTTGAATGACTCTGCACTTGAGTACGAGGCGGAGACGTCTCAAGCACTTGGATTTGGATACCGTTGTGGATTCCTAGGCCTTTTGCATATGGAAATTATTCAAGAGCGTATTGAACGAGAATTCAATATCGATTTGATCACAACTGCGCCAAGTGTTATATACAATGTTGTCTTGACAGACGGTTCTGAAATGAAAGTGGACAACCCTGCAATGATGCCAGACGCACAAAAAATCGATTATGTCGAAGAGCCATATGTAAAAGCATCAATCATGGTGCCAAATGAGTATGTAGGTTCCGTTATGGAACTGTGTCAACATAAACGTGGTAACTTCATGACGTTGGATTATTTGGATTCGACTCGTGTCAATATCATCTACGAATTGCCACTCGCGGAAATTGTTTACGATTTCTTCGATCAGTTGAAGTCTGGTACAAAAGGGTACGCATCACTCGACTATGAACTGATTGGTTATAAACAATCGAAACTTGTAAAAATGGACATCCTCTTAAACGGGGAACATGTCGATGCATTCAGTTTCATTGTGCATAGAGACTTCTCATATGACCGCGGAAAAGCGATTGTTGAAAAATTGCGGAAACTAATTCCTAGACAACAATTTGAAGTACCTGTGCAGGCAGCAATCGGTCAAAAAATTGTTGCAAGGTCTACAATCAAATCGATGGGTAAAAACGTTTTGGCTAAATGTTACGGAGGGGACATCTCTCGAAAACGTAAACTTCTTGATAAACAAAAAGAAGGTAAAAAACGTATGAAACAAGTAGGTTCAGTTGAAGTTCCTCAAGAAGCATTTATGGCAGTATTGAAAATGGATGAAGATTAATTAATAAATGGAATAGAGGGCGTATAGCCCTCTTTTTTCCGTGTCTAAACGATAAAGCTGAGATCTTTGAGTCGATACTACCTCGGTTTGTCGCTGAGAGACACAGCATATTGTATTATGTAAGACTGGATTCCTTGAGCAATATTTTGAGTTTTTCTTACTAAAGAAAGGAAGTGACGGTATGAGGGGCATGTATATCCACATTCCGTTTTGCCATCAAATTTGTCATTACTGTGATTTCAATAAAGTATTTTTCAAGAACCAGCCTGTAGATGAATATATCGAATCGATAGGACAGGAACTATCTATCATGCATAATGAGGGGATTTCATTTAAAGAAGTCGAAACTGTTTTCTTAGGAGGCGGAACACCGACTTCACTATCTGAAAAACAACTCGAACGATTGCTTGAAATCATTCATGAATATGTTGATGTTAGTTCTTTAAAAGAATTTTCTACTGAAGCAAATCCTGATGAACTGACATTCGGGAAGTTAGCTGTTCTGAAAAATGGCGGCGTAAATAGACTGAGTATCGGTGTACAATCATTTGACGCGGAATTGTTGACGAAGATCGGGAGGACGCATAGTCCAGGTGATGCTGAACGAGTTGTTGGAGAAGCTAGAAAAGCAGGATTCGACAATATTAGTATTGATTTAATATACGGGTTACCGGGACAAACTATCGCTCAATGGCAAGATACGCTTATACAGGCGACTGCGCTTGACCTCCCTCATTATTCAGGATACTCCCTTATTGTTGAGCCGAAAACAGTGTTTTATAACTTGATGAATAAAGGAAAATTGCCGCTGCCGGGGGAAGATATCGAAACAGAAATGTTCACGATGCTAATTGAACATATGGAAAGCCATGGACGAAATCGTTATGAAATTAGTAATTTTGCAATACCTGGTCAAGAATCAATTCATAATCTCATCTACTGGGAGAACGCAACGTATGCAGGAATCGGTGCCGGTGCACATGGTTATATAAATGGAACCAGGTATTCAAACATTGGACCGATTGCAAAATATATTGAAAAGGCAGCTGCGGGTAATAGGCCGTTACAACAAACACATCTAGTTACAGAAACAGAAGCGATGGAAGAAGAGATGTTTCTTGGATTACGCAAATCAAATGGCGTTTCTCGTTCATTATTTCAAAAGAAATTTGGGAAATCGCTTGAAAATGTATACGGTGAAACGCTGCAATCTCTGATTGAAGACGGACTTGTCATGCAATTGGATGATACCGTCAAGTTAACAGAGCACGGTGTTTACAGGGGAAATGATGTGTTTCAACAATTTCTTAAATAATCGTGAGTCAATTCGTTGACACGACGATCTGTATTTGTTAAATTATCAGTAGCATTAGCACTCGTGGTTATAGAGTGCTAACAGGAGTGATGGCTATGTTGACGAACAGACAATTGCTTATATTGCAACTGACGGTTGACGATTTCATCGAATCCGCACAACCTGTCGGATCAAGGCAGCTATCCAAAAAGCCGGAAGCTCCTTTCAGTCCTGCGACAATTAGGAATGAAATGGCTAATCTTGAAGAGATGGGTTATCTTGAAAAAACCCACACCTCATCCGGTAGAATACCATCTGAAAAAGGGTACCGATTTTATGTCGATCATTTGATGACTACAGAAAAGCTAAACATGGAAGACAGTATCCATTTGAGATCTGTTTTTCGAGAGAAAATTGTCGAAACTGAAGAGTTGATACGTAAATCTGCAACAATTCTTTCCGATTTGACCAATTACACTTCGATTCTTCTTGGGCCAGACACTTCACTACATGCAGTGAAACGTTTTTCAATCGTTCCATTAGATCGGAAGACGGCTGTCGCTATTATCGTTACAGACAATGGCCGTGTTGAGAATAAGCTTTTCAATGTACCGGAAGGATTCACCGCGTCTGATATTGAAAAAATGGTGAACATCCTAAACGAACGACTGATTGGCACACCGCTTGTTAATATTCAAAAAATGCTAGTCGAGGAAACGAAAACGGTATTGGAACGTCATATCCATCACGCTGGCGACTTATTCGCCTCATTCCAACGGGCGATATCAATCGCACCGGAAGAACGGCTGTTTTTTGGCGGTAAAATGAATATGATGAAACAACCTGAATTCAATGATATCCATAAGATGAAAACATTTTTCGAACTGATGGATAATGCTGCACCGGCAATGACGTTTTTCCAAGAAGGTATGACAGGTATCCATGTCCGCATCGGCTCTGAAAATAATCACAATGCCATGGAAGATTACAGTGTGATTACAGCTACGTATTCAGCGGGCGACAATATGACGGGTTCCATCGCGATTATCGGACCAAAACGTATGGATTATGCAAGAGTCATTACTATGCTCGATTTAATGAGCAGTGATTTGTCCAGTGAATTGGCAAGGTTGACAATAGGCGGCGGAACGGCAGGGAGGAACGACCAATGACAAATGTAAATGATGAAATTGAAGTTAAAGAAGAATCAGTAAATGAAACGCTTGAAGATGGAATTGAAACAATCAATTCAGATGAAAATGTGGATTCGATTGAAATCATAGAAAACGGGAATGACACTACTGTGCAAGAACTGACAGAAAAACTACATGAAGAAGAGAACAAACGGTTGAGATTACTGGCAGACTATGAAAACTTCAAACGAAGGGTCTCCCTTGATAAAGAAGCAGCTCAAAAATACCGTGCTCAGAATGTAGTAACTAATCTTATTCCTGTTCTAGATAATTTTTCACGGGCATTGACTGTTGAAGCAAAAACAGAAGAAGTCCAAACGATGATGACGGGATTAGATATGATATACCGTACATTTGTCCAAGCTCTTGAAGAAGAGGGTCTCGTCGAGATCAAAGCACTCGATCAGGAGTTCGATCCTAATTTCCATCAAGCAATTATGACTGGAAAAGATGAAGATAAACCTGCAGGTATCGTACTTGAAGAATTGCAAGCAGGATATATGTTGAAAGACAGAGTACTGCGACCAGCAATGGTTAAAGTTAACGATTAAGAAGAATTACAATAAAAGAAGCACTATTTAATAGGAGGAATTTGATTATGAGCAAAATTATTGGTATTGACTTAGGGACAACAAACTCAGTAGTTGCAATTTATGAAGGCGGAGAGCCGAAAGTAATTCCAAATCCAGAAGGTAACCGTACAACACCATCCGTCGTAGCGTTTAAAAACGGCGAACGTCAAGTTGGAGAAGTTGCTAAACGCCAATCAATCACTAACCCGAACACAATCATGTCTGTTAAAAGGCATATGGGTACTGATTTCAAAGTTAAAGCAGAAGACAAAGAATATACACCTCAAGAAGTATCAGCGATGATTCTTCAATATTTGAAGGGGTATGCAGAAGAATACTTAGGTGAAAAAGTAACAAAAGCAGTTATTACTGTTCCAGCTTACTTCAGCGATGCACAACGTCAAGCAACACAAGATGCAGGTAGAATTGCTGGACTTGAAGTCGAACGAATTATTAATGAGCCAACTGCAGCGGCGCTTGCTTATGGTCTCGATAAAACGGATGAAGACGAAACAATTCTTGTATATGACCTTGGTGGCGGTACGTTCGACGTGTCGATCCTAGAACTAGGCGATGGCGTATTCCAAGTTAAATCTACTGCTGGAGACAACAAACTTGGAGGAGATGATTTTGACGATGTAGTCATTGACTTCCTCGTTCAGGAATTCAAAAAAGACAACGGTATTGATTTGTCAAAAGACAAAATGGCAATGCAACGTTTGAAAGATGCTGCTGAGAAAGCGAAAAAAGACCTTTCAGGCGTAACATCATCACAAGTATCACTACCTTTCATTACAGCAGGAGATGCAGGTCCACTTCACCTAGAAGTCACACTTTCTCGTGCGAAATTCGATGAATTGACTGCTCACCTTGTTGAACGCTCTATGGTTCCAACACGCCAAGCGTTAAAAGACGCTGGACTTGCTGCATCTGAAATTGATAAAGTAATTCTCGTTGGTGGATCAACTCGTATTCCATCGGTTCAAGAAGCTATTAAAAAAGAAACAGGTAAAGAGCCATATAAAGGCGTCAACCCGGATGAAGTAGTTGCACTTGGTGCGGCTGTACAAGGATCTATCTTAAGTGGAGATGTTACAGATGTTGTTCTATTAGACGTAACACCATTATCACTAGGTATTGAAACAATGGGTAATGTCTTTACAAAACTAATCGAACGTAACACAACGATTCCAACTAGCAAATCACAAGTGTTTTCAACAGCAGCGGATAGCCAGCCGGCTGTAGATATTCATGTTTTGCAAGGCGAACGTCCAATGTCTGCGGACAACAAAACGCTAGGTCGTTTCCAATTGACGGATATTCCACCGGCTCCACGTGGAGTTCCTCAAATTGAAGTTACTTTTGATATCGATAAAAACGGGATTGTTACAGTTAAAGCGAAAGATCTTGGAACTCAAAAAGAGCAAAATATTACAATCCAAGCAAGTTCGGGTCTAACTGATGATGAAATCGAACGTATGGTGAAAGATGCTGAAGCGAATGCTGAGGTTGACCAAAAACGTAAAGAAGAAGCAGATTTGAAAAACGAAGCAGACCAACTCGTATTCATGGCTGAAAAGACATTAAAAGATCTTGAAGGAAAAGTTTCCGAAGAAGATGTGAAGAGTGTGGAAGAAGCTAAGGAAGAGTTGAAAGCTGCACTAGAAGCTGCTGATTATGATGAAATTCGTACGAAAAAAGAAAAATTGGATGAACTTGTCCAACAAATGTCAATGAAATTATATGAGCAAGCTGCAGCTGAATCCGCTGAAGGTGCTGAAGGCACTTCTGAGCCTAAGGACGACGACGTAGTTGACGCTGATTTTGAAGAAGTAGACGACAAAGAAACTAAATAAAAGTATTTGTTGACGGAAAAGTCAAAGTCCGATATTCCGGCTTTGGCTTTTTCGGTTTTTATTGCCGAGTCCAAGCAGCAGCGGCTAGCCCTTTAAGCTAATATAGCGGAAGGGGAATGAACTGCATCTATCCTGCATTTCGGAGCTCACTGAACGCTTACGCTTTTAAGTTCGTAGTGATACAATAGTAAACATGCCAAAGTATTTCGGGAGAGTGAAATAATGAGTAAAAGAGATTATTATGACGTATTGGGCTTGTCAAAGTCCGCTTCAAAAGACGAAATTAGGAAAGCCTATCGATCACTTTCAAAGAAATACCATCCTGACTTGAACAAAGCAGATGATGCAGTAGAGAAATTCAAAGAAGTGACTGAAGCATATGAAGTGCTGAGTGATGATTCGAAGAAAGCAAATTATGATCAATTCGGCCATACAAATCCAAATCAAGGATTTGGTGGCGGAGGTGGCGCTGACGGATTCGGTTTTGATGATATTTTCAGTAGTTTTTTCGGTGGGAATACCCGTCGGCGTGATCCGAACGCCCCTCGTAAAGGGGATGACCTTCAATACTCGATGAATATTGACTTTATGGAGGCAGTTTTCGGTAAGGAGACTGAAGTTGAAATACCGAAAGAAGAAACATGCGATACATGTGATGGTTCAGGTGCTAAAAAAGGAACGTCAGCTAAAACGTGTACACATTGTAGTGGTTCAGGGCAAATCAGCGTTACACAAAACACGCCGCTCGGTCAGATGGTAAACCGTAGAGCATGTCACCATTGTCAAGGAACTGGTAAAATTATTCCTGAAAAATGTTCGACTTGCCATGGTGCAGGTAGAGTAACGAAAAAGAAAAAAATTAAAGTGACAATCCCTGAAGGTGTTGATGATGGTCAGCAGTTACGCGTATCCGGACAGGGTGAACCAGGTCATAATGGAGGACCTTCAGGAGATTTGTATATCGTATTCCGTGTGAGGCCACATGAGAAATTCATCAGAGAAGACGATGATATTTATCTGGAACTCAATCTTTCGTTCCCGCAAGCATCTCTTGGTGATGAAATCGAAGTTCCAACTGTACAAGGAAAAGTGAATTTGAAAATACCTGCTGGTACTCAAACAGGAACACGTTTCCGTTTGAAAGGCAAAGGTGTTAAAAACGTCCATGGTCGTGGAATCGGAGATCAGCACGTTATTGTAAAAGTGACGACGCCTAAGAAAATGACGGAAAAACAGAAAGAACTTATGCGTGAGTTTGCGGCGATTAGTGGGGATTCTCTTGATGAGTATTCAAGTTCTCTTTTCGATAAAATCAAACGATCAATCAAAGGCGACTGAAAGGGATGAATTCATATGAAGTGGTCAGAGGTATCTATTCATACGACACATGAAGCAACTGAAGCAGTAGCAAATATTTTACATGAAGCTGGTGCAAGTGGGGTCGTTATAGAGGATTCAGCGGAACCAGATCGAATCCACGAAGACCAGTACGGTGAAATATGGGCACTGGACAAAAATGATTTTCCTTTGGAGGGAGTCATTTTAAAGGCATATTTACCTGTTAATAGTTTTCTGATAGAAACAGTCAAAGATATTGAACTGTCAATCGAAGGTTTGTCAAAATTCGGATTGGATGTCGGTAAAAATGCTATTCAGATGAATGAAGTCGATGAAGAAGATTGGGCAACTGCATGGAAGAAGTACTATCATCCTGTTAAAATTTCTGGCCGCTTTACAATTGTACCAACATGGGAAGAATACGTTCCGGTTGAGTCTGATGAATTGATTATTGAGCTTGATCCGGGAATGGCTTTTGGGACAGGTACACATCCAACAACAGTACTGTGTCTGCAAGCGCTTGAGAAATACGTTAAACCTGGCTACACAGTTGTGGATGTAGGAACTGGTTCAGGAGTACTCGCCATCGGTGCGGCACTCTTAGGTGCATCACGGGTTCATGCGCTAGACTTGGACCAAGTCGCAGTAGTAGCCGCAAAAGATAACATCAAGTTGAATCACGTTGAAGGAACGGTCGAAGTGGTACACGGTAATTTACTAGAGTCTGTAAGAGAACCGACTGATATTATCATTGCAAATATTTTGGCCGAAGTTATCATTTCCTTTTCACAAGATGCTTATACCATTTTACCGGAGGATGGCCTATTTATTGTTTCGGGAATTATCGGCCAGAAACGGGACTTGGTAAAGGATGACCTAGTGAGTAAAGGATTTGAGATTATAGAGTCTGTCCTTATGGAAGACTGGGTTGCTATTATTGCGAGAAAAAGGAGCGTGTAACAATTTGCAACGCTATTTTCTGCAATCCCCTTTTGATGATGAAGGGATCGCGACAATAAAGGGCGATGATGGAAAACATATCACTCGTGTCATGCGGATGAATGTCGACGATAATGTCATTGCTGTTACGAACGGGAAGGCTTTTATTTCTTTAATTACTGAATTGCTACCGGATGGTGTAGTGATTTTGCGTACCGGCAATGCACTAAAGTCTAACGAAATGCCTGTTAACGTAACAATTGCCTGTGGTCTGCCAAAAGGCGACAAACTCGATTTAATTGTTCAAAAAGGAACTGAGCTTGGTATGTCTGGGATTCTACCATTCCAAGCTGAGAGATCCATTGTTAAGTGGGATGAAAAAAAAGGTGATAAAAAAGTTGAACGGCTTCGCAAAATTTCCAAAGAGGCCGCAGAACAATGTCATCGAACCGTTATTCCTGAAGTGGGGAACCCATTATCATTTCAGCAATTGATTGTGGAATCAAGGAAATTTGACGTCTTACTTTTTGCAGATGAAGAGGATGCGAAAAGTGGAGAGCCTCATAAAATTGCTGACCGTCTAAAAAATGTATATCATGAACAAACGGTGCTAGTTGTATTCGGACCAGAAGGCGGGTTATCGAGAACAGAAGCTGAAAATCTCCGTTCTGAAGGGTTTCTGCCGATTGCATTAGGTCCGCGCATCTTGCGGACTGAAACGGCACCATTGTATTTATTGTCCGCAATGTCATACGAATTTGAATGAAAGAGGTGAGCAGCTATGTCTTCGGTGGCATTTCATACGTTGGGCTGCAAAGTGAATCATTACGAAACCGAGGCAATCTGGCAACTTTTCAAGGAAGCCGGTTATGACCGCGGTGATTTCGAAAAGAACTCTGATGTTTATGTCATTAATACATGTACAGTGACGAATACCGGTGATAAGAAAAGCCGACAAGTCATTCGTCGGGCAGTCCGTAAAAATCCGGATGCTGTCATTTGTGTTACGGGTTGTTACGCACAAACTTCTCCTGCTGAAATCATGGCGATTCCTGGGGTCGATATTGTTGTTGGAACACAGGATCGGACCAAACTTCTTGGGCTCATTGATGAGTACCGTTCAAAACGTAAGCCGATCAATGCCGTCCGCAACATTATGAAAAACAGAGTTTATGAAGAACTGGATGTACCTGCATTTACTGATCGCACACGTGCGTCCCTCAAAATCCAGGAGGGATGTAATAACTTCTGTACATTTTGCATCATTCCGTGGGCTCGTGGACTTATGCGTTCGCGTGATCCACAGGAAGTCATCCGTCAGGCGCAACAGCTTGTCGATGCGGGATATCTTGAAATTGTTTTAACAGGTATTCATACAGGTGGTTACGGAGAAGATTTGAAAGATTACAATCTGGCTCGGCTGCTACGTGATCTTGAAACCCAGGTGATAGGACTGAAACGTCTTCGTATCAGTTCGATTGAAGCGAGCCAACTTACAGATGAGGTCATCGATGTCCTTCGTAATTCATCTACAATCGTTCGTCATCTGCATATTCCGATTCAATCCGGTTCCAACTCCGTTTTGAAACGTATGCGCCGGAAATATACGATGGAATTTTTTGCAGAACGTCTGGACAGATTGCGTGATGCACTGCCACAATTGGCAATCACTTCAGATGTTATCGTCGGTTTTCCTGGTGAGACTGAAGAAGAGTTCATGGAAACATACAACTTTATCCGTGATTATAAATTCTCTGAACTTCATGTTTTCCCTTATTCAAAACGGACTGGGACTCCCGCCGCAAGAATGGAAGACCAGGTTCCCGAAGCTGTAAAAAACGAACGTGTTCATCGCCTGATCGAATTGAACGATCAGCTGGCGAAGCAATATGCATCAACATTCGAAAATGTGGTACTCGAGGTCATCCCGGAAGAAAAGTATAAGCTTGATCCGGACAGCGGGTTATATGAAGGCTACTCGGATAATTATTTGAAACTCGTTTTTCCCGCTGATGAGTCCATGGTCGGTAAAATCATTCGTGTAAAAGTCGTGAAAGCAGGCTATCCCTATAACGAAGGACAGTTTGTCCGTGTTATTGAGGAAGAGGCACAACTCGTCTAAATCAGCTATCTAAAAAAGCTGTTCTTATCCATTTTGGAAGGAACAGCTTTTTTCGTGCAGAAACGAATGGTTCTTGATATGATATCAGAAGTACGGACAACTCAAGGAGGTATTCATTTGAATACAAATTATGCTACTTATATCGATCATACATTATTAAAAGCAGATGCTTTAAAAACAGAAATAACGACATTATGTGAAGAAGCCCGTAAATATTCGTTTGCTTCTGTCTGTGTAAACCCGGCATGGGTAAAAACAGCTTCAGCTGCACTTGAAGGTTCACCAGTTAAGGTTTGTACAGTCATTGGTTTTCCTTTGGGAGCGTCAACGTCTGAGGTAAAGGCATTTGAAACTGCTGATGCGATTGCAAACGGAGCAACTGAAATCGATATGGTCATTAATATAGGAGCCCTTCGCAGTGGTGATGATGCGGCTGTGGAAAAAGACATTAAAGCAGTTGTTAATGCAGCAAAAGGAAAAGCGATTGTAAAGGTTATTATTGAAACAGCTTTACTAGCTGATAAAGATAAAAGAAAAGCATGTGAACTATCGGTTCTAGCAGGTGCTGATTTCGTGAAAACATCAACCGGTTTTTCAACTGGGGGAGCGACAGAGGAAGACGTCAAGTTGATGAGAGCCGTCGTTGGACCTGAAATGGGTGTCAAGGCTTCGGGTGGAGTTCGAAGCTTGGAAGACATGAAGAAAATGATAGATGCAGGGGCTACAAGAATAGGTGCAAGTTCAGGCGTTCAAATCATGCAAGGGTTGGAATCTAAATCTGATTATTAATTTGAAAGTTTTATATTGACCTATGCTTAATAACGAGGTATAATTTATGAGTACAAGGCACTTGGTCTTGTACAAGAAGTGTGTTTGGAGGGAGGGACAAGAGATATGTCGAAAACTGTTGTTCGTAAAAACGAATCGCTTGAAGATGCTCTTCGCCGCTTCAAACGTACTGTATCCAAAAGTGGAACAATACAAGAGGTAAGAAAGCGTGAGTTTTATGATAAGCCGAGTGAGAAACGTAAAAAGAAATCTGAAGCTGCAAGGAAACGTAAATTCTGATTTCCTGCGATGATGAGTTCGATCTTGTTTTCAATTTAAAATTTGGTAAACCGGAAAATCCTTTATGGGTTTTCCGGTTTATTTGTATATGCTTGAGATAATTTACTACCTGTGCCAATCATGCGTATTAATATGCAAATCGGCTATGTAACACTGTGCACTTTTCGAGATGAAGAAAAATAAACATATTTACAATGAAAATGAAACTTCCGCGCATTTAGAACGTATATAGAGATATAATAGATTCTATAAAGAGAGGTGAACAATACTATGCATAAAATGATAGGAAAAATTCTCCTGTTCATTTTATTCGTATCGGCATTCACGTTTACGTTCTTAGAAACCGGTGCGGCGACAACTAAAGTTTATAAAGTTCCCATTGAAGACGTTGTTGAAAAAGGATTATACGCATTTTTGCAAAGGTCATTCGCAGAAGCTGAAGATGCGGATGCAAAAGCAATCATCTTGGACATCAATACACCAGGTGGCTTTACTGATGCAGCGGGAAAAATTGCTAAGCTCATGGATGAAACAGATTTGAAGGTAATCGCTTACATCAATGATGATGCTTTATCTGCGGGCGCATACTTGGCACTTCATGCAGATCGAATCTACATGTCTCCAAATGGACGAATGGGTGCTGCACAGGTGATTGACTCTTCTGGCAATGCGGCGGATGTCAAAGCACATAGTGCCTGGGTCGCAAGTATGATAAATGCAGCGAAGTCTTCAAATCGTAACCCATTATATGCTGAAGCTATGGCAAATCCTAAAATCGATCTTCCCGACTACCGAGCAGGTGTTGGTGAATTACTGACACTTACTGCGGATGAGGCAATGAAAGTCGAATATAGTGAAGGAACGGTGACATCCCTCAAAGAGTTGCTAAAAGAAACAGGACTTGAAAACGCAGAGATTATTTCGACGAATGAAACATTTACGGAGAGTATTGCACGTTTCGTCACGCATCCTGTCGTTGTTCCGATTCTTTTGTCAATTGCTGGACTGGGATTTGTACTGGAGTTATACTCACCGGGGTTTGGC
Organism: Sporosarcina sp. Y1004; assembly: GCF_057669665.1. NCBI lineage: Bacteria > Bacillati > Bacillota > Bacilli > Caryophanales > Caryophanaceae > Sporosarcina > Sporosarcina sp. Y1004. The sequence goes on from NZ_JBYHFQ010000004.1 coordinate 103,626, forward strand.
GTAGCAGGAACTATGGCTGCCAGTTCATTAGTATTATTCTTCTACGGGCACCTGATTGCTGGACTCGCAGGCTACGAAACGATTATCTTGTTCCTAATTGGAGTGGGTCTGGTAGTAGCGGAAATCTTCCTTCCGCATGGCGTTGCAGGTGTTGTTGGATCGCTCGCAATTATTGGAAGTATTATTATGGCGGGCGGCAATCCGATGTATATGGCGATATCTGTCTTAATCGCGGTTGCTATCGCTGTAACAGGGATGGTGATTATTATGAAATTTTTCGGTAAAAAATTGCACTTGCTTAACAAAATGGTATTGATGGATTCAACTGATACTGAAAGTGGCTATGTTTCTAATGTGAATAGAAAAGAACTACTGGGCCGCACGGCGCAGACATCTACAGCACTTAGACCATCCGGTGCAATAGAACTGGACGGCGAACGAATTGATGTTGTTTCCGATGGAAGCTACATTGATAAAGGAAAGAATGTTATTATTGTAAAGGTTGAAGGTTCTCGAATTGTAGTCAGGGAATCAGTAGAAAAGGGGGAAATTGAATAATGCAAGCACTTTTAGGTACAGGTAGTTTAGTTACAATCGTTATAATTGCTTTTATCGCAATTATTGTTTTGTCAGTGTTTTTCACACTCGTTCCTGTGACACTGTGGATATCCGCAATGGCAGCAGGTGTTAGAGTCAGTATTTTCACATTGATAGGTATGCGTCTTCGCCGGGTTATCCCAAGTCGAATCGTTAATCCGCTCATTAAGGCGCACAAAGCGGGGCTTGAGGTTTCAATTAATCAGCTTGAAAGTCACTATCTTGCAGGAGGGAACGTTGACCGTGTTGTCAATGCTCTGATTGCTGCACACCGTGCAAATATCGAACTTACATTTGAACGTGCGGCTGCGATCGATCTAGCGGGTCGTGACGTTTTAGAGGCAGTTCAAATGTCCGTTAACCCTAAAGTTATTGAAACACCATTCATTGCCGGTGTGGCAATGAACGGGATTGAAGTAAAAGCAAAAGCTCGTATAACAGTTCGTGCAAACATTGACCGACTTGTCGGTGGTGCTGGTGAAGAGACAATCGTAGCACGTGTTGGTGAAGGTATCATATCGACAATCGGTTCTTCAATTGACCACGCAAAAGTATTAGAAAATCCAGATATGATTTCACAAACTGTGCTAGCAAAAGGTCTTGACTCAGGTACAGCATTTGAAATCCTATCGATTGATATCGCAGACGTTGATATCGGTAAAAACATCGGTGCAGAACTTCAAACTGAACAAGCTATGGCTGATAAAAATATTGCACAGGCAAAAGCAGAAGAACGCCGTGCTATGGCAGTGGCAAATGAGCAAGAGATGAGAGCAAAAGTTGAAGAAATGAGAGCGAAAGTTGTTGAAGCCGAAGCAGAAGTTCCACTTGCAATGGCGGAATCACTACGTTCAGGTAACATGGGAGTCATGGATTACATGAACTTTAAAAATGTCCAGGCAGATACGGGAATGCGCGATTCCATCAGTAAATATGGAAAAACCGATAAAACCGGCCCAGCCAAAGACTAATCCGGAAGAAACAGATTCCCGGAAAGGGGATGCACTGAATGGATAGTGGACTTATCATATTGATCATCTCTCTAGCTGTCGGGGCTTTTCTAAACGGTAAAGGAAAGAAAACTCCACCCGAAAAAGGACCGCAACCAAAGCCATTCACGGCAACAGGTCAGGCTCCAAATAGTCCGACACGTAAATTAAAAGAGATGTCAAAAGACTTGTATCGCGAATTGCAAAAAGAGATGCAGACTCAGGATGCGGAACCGCCAAGTCGCCAACTTCAAACACAACAGGAACAAACGCAACAGCGACAAATGCATCAAGGAATGGTTCTGACTACGTCCGAAACAGCACAACCTGCAAGAGCTACTTCTAGCAGAAAAGAACGTGCTGATTCAACAGTTAGTCGTCATATCGAGCGTCCTGATTCTTCCGTAAATCGTCATAGTGGAAGATTGTCGGCACATGGTGGCGTACGCCAATCTGTAGAAATTGTGGAAAAGCTTGATCTAATACCAAAAAGTCAAGATGACCTGCTTAAAGGCATTGTCTTCTCTGAAATCTTCGGTCCACCGAAATCAAAAAGATAAGCATCGACCCCCTATCCAAATCATACAATGCGGATAGGGGGTTTTATATTTTGAGAAAACTATTTAATACCGGTTCATCAATTACAATTGAGGATTTTTCATCATTACGAATCACTGGTCCTTACTCTTTGCTGAAACTTGGCCCCGATTTTGCGATTATTAGCAGCGGAGAATACAAGATTGAAGTGTCAGGGACTGACTTAACAGTTGAAACACTAACGGAGGAAGTGGCCCTTTTTACATTTACCTCCATTAGTGCGATGAACATTAAAACTGGTGAAAAACAGGAAGCTGTGTATGATGCGTAAACGGTATGCTGTTAAAGTTTCAGGCGACGGTGACCTTCCTGGATTTCTCACAAAATTGGTGACAATAGGAACAAAAATAACATCGTTATCGGTTGTTGATGGTGTTGCTCGTTTTCGGACGGATCGTAGTGGGCTTCGTACTATCCGGCGCAATAGAAGGAATTATCGTTTAAAAGTGGCAATCTCAATTGCAGATCTTCAGTCGGGTTCAATAGTTTTTTTTTCTACAGGTCGTTTTCTTATAGCCTGTCTTATTCCGTTAGCGGCATCCTATTTCCTCTGGTCAGTAGAAATTGAATCTGATATCCCTGAAGTCGTGGATAGAATTGAGAAGAAACTTGAAAAAGGTTCAATTGTTCCGTTAAGACCTTTAGCTCTGATCCCAGATGAAGGTGAAATTCGCCGAAACCTTATGCTAGATGATCCGAATTTGTCTTGGGTTAGATTTAGACGGGTCGGTACATCGCTCACGGTTATACCCATGATTTCGCCTCCCTCAAATAACATAGTCGAAGCTGAAGAGGCCCCATCTAACCTCGTAGCGCGTACCGGGGGTGTAATTACACGTTTTGAATTGAAAAGAGGTGAACGGGTCAGTCGAGTTCATCAGACTGTAAAAGAAGGGGACGTGCTTGCTACGGGAATCCTTGAACAAGGCGATAAAACAACAATTGTAGCTGCGGACGGAGCCGTTTATGCAGATTACTGGGTTGAATATTCATTCAGCTTGCCAAAAGAAATGAAATTCCAGTTGCAAGGTGAAGAAATTGTTAAATATTCATTTAACCCTCCGTGGAAGCAGCAAGGAGAAAAGAAGTGGACTCCGCAATCTTTTATTAAAATGGAAAGACATGTGGAAGAGACTGCAGGACAGTTTGAATTGGTTAAAGGGATGGAGGAAACAGTACTAATTCCCTTACTAAAAAACAAGCTATTATCGGAATCTTTTTCAAAAGCAATAATTAAAGATGAAAATATTTTACACGTGACATTCGGTAATGATAAAGTTAGTGGGACTATATTGTTTCTGATCAATGACAATATAGCTGTTAAAAGACTGATTCCCAAGGAGACTGAGCCTATTGGATGAGCAAATGATTCAACTTCATGTTGAAGACCCTAATGAAACAGTGATGCTTCTTGGCATTTCTGACCAGAATATGAAGCTGATTGAGGAAGAACTGAACATTTCAGTATTGACCAGAGGTGACACGATTTCAATCAGTGGTGATGAAGAGAATAGGAATTCAGCAAAAGTGCTTTTGGAGCAGTTATTGAAAGTAATACGTAAAGGTACTAATATTAATCAACGAGATGTCTCGACAGCCCTCGAGATGGTGAAAAGTGGCACAATCGAATATTTTGCTGAACTGTACGATGAAGAAATTTCTAGGAATATGAAAGGAAAGGCGATTCGCGCGAAAACGATTGGTCAGCGTGAATACGTTAGTGCAGTTCGTTCGAGAGATCTTGTATTTTGTATTGGTCCAGCGGGAACAGGAAAGACATACTTAGCAGTCGTACTAGCTGTACTGGCGATGAAAACAGGATCTGCCAAAAAGATAATACTTACACGACCAGCAGTCGAGGCTGGAGAGAGTCTTGGGTTCCTCCCAGGCGACTTGAAAGAAAAAGTCGACCCATACCTGCGTCCGCTATACGACGCCCTCCATGACGTGCTAGGAGCAGAACAGACGGATAGACTTATGGAGCGGGGAGTTATTGAAATTGCGCCCCTTGCTTATATGAGGGGACGAACACTCGACGACGCCTTTATTATTTTGGATGAAGCGCAAAATACGACAAAAGCACAGATGAAAATGTTCTTGACACGACTCGGTTTTGGTTCGAAAATGGTAATCAATGGGGACAAAACCCAAATTGACTTGCCACGAGGCACTGAATCAGGCTTAATTGTCGCAGAAAAAATTCTAAGTAACGTAAGTGATATTCATTTCCAATATCTAGAACAAGGGGATGTCGTACGCCACCCACTCGTAGCCAAAATAATTGAAGCGTATGAACAGGAGCAGTCATAGAAAGTGACTGCTTTTTCTTTAGAATCATCGCTGCTCTAATTGTAGTCATAGAGAAGCAGGGGGAGAGATTCCAATTTTTAAGCCAATGGGGAAACTTTTTAAAACACTTAAGTTCAATTACTTGTCGCTATTTTTATTAGCGATATCAATGATACTCCTTTTTACTTTCATGTATGGCAGCGTTAAAAAAGAAACCTATGAGGTAAAACTTTTTCAAATTTCATTGGATACCATACGTTCATTAAAAACGGTAGAAGATACTGTGAAAACAGAGCAGGAAAGAGAACGCGCGGCTAATGAAGTTAATCCATACTATCAATTTTCCGAAGATGTTGTGAAAAATAGGCAAGCGATTGCAACGTCTATATTTGACTTGCTTATTGAAGTGAAAACTTCGAGTGAACCTGGAAAAACTGAAACAGAAGCGCCAACTAAGTCCGCCAAAGAACAACTCCCGACTATGCGGGCTAAACTTGCGAGCCTGGAAAAGGAAGAAACTGGACTGCGCTTGAGTGATGAAGCCCTTACCAGTCTCTTAGCACAAAACACAGAGACATTGCTTAATATGCAGAAAATACTTGTCAATGTTATTGGGGAGGAATTATCGAAACCTGTCAGGACTTCAGATTTGTCGACTGTACGCGACGAAGTCGAACGGGAAATTCGACTTACGGAAGCGGTTCCGTCTTCTGTCTTACAAACACTAATTGCGATTAGCAAATCCCTTATTGTTGAGACAGAATCGATTAACGAAGATATGACGAAGGCACGGGTCGTACAAGCTAAGGAATCTGTAGAGCCTACACGTATTTTACAAGGGCAAGTAATTGTACGTGAAGGCCAAGTTATCGATAAAGAAGTATACAGGCAATTGGAGCTTGCAGGTGTGTTGTCAAACCAGTCATCCATGAAGCCATTGGTTGGCCTGATTATCTTTGTTGTAATTATCGGTGCAATCATTTATATGCACTTTGGATCTTGGAACGAAAATAGAGTAACAAAAAGAAAAGCATTACTTATTGCGCTATCAGTCTTTTTTCTATTAGTAGTCATTATGAAGTTACTATCGCTTATTGGAAAGGATTTTGATGTCCTCCTCGCATTTCTATTCCCAACAGCCCTTGCACCAATGTTAATGAAGCTGTTAACCAATGAACGTCTTGCGATATTGTCAACAATCATCACGGCTGCAACTGCGGGAATAATTCTTCAGGAAGGTTATGCAGCAATCATTCAAATGGAAGTTGCATTATACATACTTTTCGGCGGTATTGTGAGCTTATATTTGCTTGGTAATGGTGGGAGACGTTCGAATATTTTACGGACAAGTCTTGGGGTATCCGTTTCAAATATGATGTTTATCGCATTTTACCTCTTGATGACACAGTCTTCTTATGATTTGACGGAGCTAGTGTATTATGTGATAGCGGCAATTGCTTCTGGTATTTTATCTGGAGCACTTACAATCGGTCTCATGCCATTCTTTGAGTCGGCCTTTCGATTATTGTCCGACATGCGTCTAATCGAATTATCCAATCCAAATCATCCATTGTTGAAAAAGGTTTTGACCGAAACACCAGGTACTTATCATCATAGTGTTATGGTTGCCAATCTGGCTGATGCGGCGTGCGAATCGATTGGAGCGAATGGACTTCTTGCAAGAGTCGGGAGCTATTATCACGACATTGGCAAGACCATCAGACCGGGCTTTTTTATAGAAAATCAGCTTGCTGGACAAAATCCTCATGATGCTTTACCACCGGAGAAAAGTAGGGACATTATTATCGCCCATGCGGAAGATGGTGCAAAGCTGCTTGAAAAGCACAAGATGCCAGCTGAAATCATCGATATCGCGCGTCAACATCATGGTACGAGTACATTAAAGTATTTTTACTTTAAAGCGAAGGAATCTGGTATGGATGTTAAGGAGGAGGAATTTCGGTATTCGGGTCCTAGACCGCAAACAAAAGAAATCGCAATAATATCAGTAGCTGACAGTGTTGAAGCAGCAGTACGTTCGATGAAAGAACCCACACCACAAAAAATAGCAGCACTTGTAAAATCGATTGTAAATGATAAATTAAATGATGGCCAATTCGATGAATGTGATCTTTCAATGAAAGAATTAAAGACAGCTGAAAGAGTTATTTGCGAAACATTGAATGGGATATTCCACAACCGTATTGAATATCCAAAGTGAGTTTGAAAGGAGTGTCAGAGAATGCTGGAAATTTATTTTGAAGATGAAACTAAAAAAGTAGATAAAGAAACAGAAGACTTGATAAGAGAATTGCTAAGCCATGCTTCAGTAGAAGAAGGTTTGACTGGAGAAATAGAATTGGCTGTAACATTCATGACAGATGAGGAAATCCAAGAAGTGAATTCTGAATATCGTGGTAAAAATGTTCCGACAGATGTTATTTCATTTGCTCTTGAAGAGATGACGGAAGGCGAAATTGCAATAATTCCGATAGAAGGCATGCCGACCGTATTAGGTGATATACTTATATCAGTGGAAACAGCTGGTAGGCAAGCAGAAGAGTATGGGCACGATTTTCATCGTGAAATCGGTTTTCTAGCACTGCATGGTTTTTTGCATCTGCTAGGGTACGATCATATGACAGAAGTTGACGAAGCTAAAATGGTCGGCAGGCAGAAAGAGATTCTCGCATCATTCGGACTTGAGAGGTGAATACTCGATGCGGAAGTTTTTGCTATCATTCGTCTACGCGTGGAATGGAATCCGTCACGGTATACTAGTAGAACGAAATGCTAAATTGCATTTATTTTCCGCTATTATTGTCGTGTTTGCAGGAGTACTGACTGGATTGTCACGATACGAATGGTTTATCATTCTCATTTTGATTGGCGGGATGCTCGCACTTGAAATGTTGAATTCGGCGGTGGAACGTGTTGTTGATCTTGTAACAGATACGCGCCATCCGCTTGCAAAACAGGCGAAAGATCTTGCTGCGGGTGCTGTGCTAATATACGCAATGATTAGTGCATTAATCGGGTTGATTATTTTTTTACCGAGATGGTTTAACTAAATTGAAGAGGTGTTTTTATGGATGTAGAACAATTATTAAATGAGTCGAAAAAAGCACGTGAAAAAGCGTATGTACCATACTCGAAGTTTCCGGTCGGGGCTGCACTTTTGGCTGACGATGGAACTATTTATCACGGTTGTAATATTGAAAACTCTGCATACAGTATGACGAATTGTGCGGAAAGAACGGCATTTTTTAAAGCGGTTTCCGATGGTGTACGGACGTTCAAAGCACTTGCAGTAGTTGGAGATACGCAAGGTCCAATCTCCCCGTGCGGAGCATGCAGACAAGTCATAGCTGAATTTTGTGATGGCGCAATGCCTGTATATCTGACAAACTTAAATGGGGACGTAGAAGAAACAACGGTAGCAAAATTGCTTCCGGGCGCATTTTCCAAGGAGGATCTTTCATATGCAGCAAAACAATAATAAGTTTAAATCAGGGTTCATATCGATTATTGGCCGCCCTAATGTTGGTAAATCAACATTTCTAAACCATGTAGTCGGTCAGAAAATTGCCATCATGAGCGACAAACCCCAGACAACACGCAATAAAGTGCAAGGGGTTGTTACAACAGATGAATCACAAATAATATTCATTGACACTCCAGGGATTCATAAGCCAAAGCATAAGCTTGGTGATTTCATGGTGAAAACTGCTCGTAACACGTTAAAAGAAGTAGATATAATCATGTTCATGGTTAATGCTGACGAAGCGATTGGCCGCGGTGATCGATTCATCATCGACTTACTTGAAAACTCGGAGACACCCGTGTTTTTAATCATCAATAAAATTGACCTAGTACACCCAGACGAATTGTTTAAAATTATCACATCTTATACTTCCGAATTCGATTTCGCTGAAATTGTTCCAATTTCAGCTTTAAACGGTAATAATGTGGAGCGTTTGCTAGAAACGATGACGAAGTACTTACCTGAAGGGCCCAAATATTACCCTGATGATCAAGTAACGGATCATCCTGAGCGATTCATTATTTCTGAATTAATTCGCGAAAAAGTATTACATCTAACGAGAGAAGAAATTCCACATTCCATAGCTGTTGTTATTGAAAAGATTGAACGCGAGGAATCACGTGAAATGGTTAACGTAATGGCAACGATTGTCGTTGACCGCGATTCTCAGAAAGGCATTGTTATCGGTAAAAAAGGTGCATTGCTTAAAGAAATCGGCACGAAAGCAAGATATGATATTGAAATGTTACTTGGTTCAAAAGTATTTCTTGAGTTGTGGGTTAAAGTGCAAAAAGATTGGCGTAATAAGCCAGGTCAACTGAAAGAATTCGGTTTCAGGGACGATGAGTATTAAGAAATGAGTTGCATAAGTTGACAAAGAGGTGATTGCTTCGCTGAACAAATGGGAAGGAATCATTTTAAGAGGCATTCCGTATGGCGAGTCCAACAAAATTGTTACGCTGTTCACACGTGAAGGCGGTAAAATGACGGCAATGGCGCGTGGTGCGAAGAAACCGGCTAGCAGGCTAGCAGCAGTCACACAACCCTTCACACACGGTTCATTTCTGATTCGAACTGGCAGAGGAATGGGGACGCTTGAACAGGGTGAACCACTCGACTCAATGCGGCATATTCGAGAAGACTTGGAAGCAACGGCCTATGCCAGTTATATTGTCGAATTGATTGATAAGCTTACTGAAGATAATGAACGTATCGTGGGAATATATGGATTGTTATATGATGCGCTTCACGCAATTAACGAACAATATGACCCCGAAGCGATTGCGTTATTCGTTGAGTGGAAAATGTTACCGATAGCTGGCATTCATCCAGTTCTTCATCAATGTGCAAACTGCGGAGCGACAGAGGGAGAGTTTGCATTTTCCTTTATGCAAACCGGTTTTATCTGCCATAGATGCTTCCAGGTAGACAAATTTGCAACCCGAATTACACCAAGTCAATTAAAACTGATTCGGACATTTTATACAGTCCCCATCAATCGAGTTGGTAATTTGACATTGAAAAAGACAACGAAAGAATTCATGAAAAAACTTGTTCGTACAATTTACGATGAGCAAGTGGGAATTCGTTTGAAGTCGAGATCATTCCTCGATCAACTAGATTCGACACCCGAACTATTGCCCAGAAAAGAAAAACCTAAAGAAGAAAGCGAATAACTTTCTGAAATAGAAACCCCGAATTCTGGACTCTTTTAACTAGAGCCTGAATTCGGGGTTTATTATCGGTAAAAAGATTTACTCACTAATCACTCGTACTGTTCCATAATAACGTTGGCATTGAGAAATTTAAATTTCAAAATTGCCCTCAGCAAGCATACTGAATTCGGGACCCTTTAGTGCGAATTCTATAGGGTCACCACTTTCAACGTGAAACGTGACATACTACTTTGTACTAGCAGATAAATAGGTGAATATAGCTGCAAAATGCCCCAATGTATTTAGGATAATAGACTTGCCATTATTGGTCTTGGCGTAAAAGTAGTTTCAGAAGTCTATCGTAAAACGTTGAAAATTCATTGCGACCTTTGATATTTACATAGTAAATCTCTATACTGATACGAATAGAGCATCAAGTTAATGTGAAGGAAAGTAATAAAAGGGGGCAGCGTATTTTTGAAATACATAAAAATAATTTCGCAAATCGTAATTTTATATGGTTTTGTCCTAATCGGTAACTGGTTAAGAGACTTCCTGCACTTACCACTTTCAGGAAGTATAATCGGTCTTTTATTGCTACTGGCAGCTCTTTCATTAAAAATATATAAGCTTGAATGGATAGAATCGGGAGCTTACTTTCTTTTAGCTTATTTGCCACTATATTTTATCCCTGCAACTGTCGGTGTGATGAATTATTGGCATGTTTTTGCAGGAATTGGTTTTTTGTTAATACCAATTACCATAGTTAGCACGCTATTGGCGATGTGGGTTTCCGGCACTACAAGTCAATCCCTGGCTCGTAAATCTGCAAAAAGTAAGGAGCAGGTTTCATGCGAATAATAATGCTTTCCATTCTGTTTTTAGTACTAACCCTCGCTATATATCTTGTGATGAATTTCGTATTTGTTAAATTTCGCAGAGTGTTCCTAATCCCAATCCTGACAACAACAATTGGAATCATATTGGTACTAGTGCTTTTCAAAGTTCCTTATGAAACATATATGCTTGGTGGAAAGTGGGTGGATTTGCTTTTGGGACCCGCGATTGTAGCATTGGCAATTCCTTTATATAAACAAAGGGAATTGATAAAAAAATACATGCTTGCGATCCTTGGTGGTATTTCGGTCGGTGCTGTTGTTGGCATGTTAAGTGGAGTAATATTTGTTAAACTTGCTGGTTTCTCAAAGGAAATCGTCATGTCATTATTACCAAAATCGATTACAACACCTATCGCTATTCAAATATCTTCAACACTTGGCGGTGTTCCTTCGTTAACCATCGCTTTTGTAATGATTGCAGGTTTCACTGGAATCATAATTGGACCGGCGTTGTTGAAATGGATGCACATTGATACAACAATTGGCCGAGGAATTGCATTAGGGACGGCTGCTCACGCACTGGGAACTTCGAAAGCAATCGACTACGGTGAGGAGGAAGCATCCTACAGCTCCCTTGCTATGACACTTTCGGCAATTATCGGTTCTGTCATAGGTCCGATTGTGGCTTGGATGTTTTATTGAAGGATAATAAGAATCAAAAGAGTGTATGTTAGGGAAAGGAATTCTTTTTTAAAGTCCATTTCCCATCAATCACAGTATTGTAGTATCTAGTAAATAGGAAATGTTGAATAAATGGTCTAGTTCACAGAAAAACTCACAAACCGGAGGTACCTATGTTTTTTATGGAAGCAAAACGTATTATTGTTGTTATTTTTGGTTCGTTATTAGTTGCAATATCACTTAACTTCTTTTTAATTAATGCAAATGTTTACGCGAGTGGATTTGCTGGGGCTGCGCAGCTAGCTTCTAGTTTGTTTGAAGATTATACCGATTTTAGCATTAGTACGGGAATCTTGCTGTTATTATTTAATATTCCTGTCTTTATTTTAGGATGGTACAAAGTAGGAAAAGGATTTACCATTTATAGCATTATTTCCGTTATATTTGCTACTATCTTTATGGAATTATTACCTGTAATCTCAGTGTCCGATGATATTATTTTAAATGCAGTAATTGGTGGGGTAATTGCTGGCGTAGGTGTCGGATTATCCTTAAAGTTAGGTGCATCTACTGGCGGTATGGATATTGTTGCAATGTTTTTATCACGATTACAAGACAAGCCAATCGGTACTTATTTTTTAATTCTTAACGGGGTTATTATTGTTATGGCTGGTATTTTATATGAGCCTGAAAATGCCTTATATACAATGTTAGCGTTGTATACTACGACAGCCGTAATTGATATGATCCATACACGTCATGAAAAAGTAACAGCAATGATTGTTACAGTTAAAGCAGATGAGCTACAGCATGCTATTCATCAAAAAATGGTGCGCGGAATTACGATTATTCCTGTAAAAGGGGCATATACAAAAGAAGATAAAAATATGATGTATTTGGTCATTACGCGTTATGAATTATATGATTTGGAAACAATTATTAAAGAGGTAGATCCAAAAGCATTTACAAACATTGTACAGACTGTTGGCGTTTTTGGGTTCTTTAGACGAGAAGGCGAAGTAATTAATAAGTAAAGCGGGTATTTCGTCAATCGAAGAGATAACTTTCATACAAAAGGGATGGCTAAGATTACCTTAGCTGTCCTTTTTAATATTTGAAACTGATAGTCATTAAGAGCAAAATATAATACAGGAAAGATTTCTTGCTTTTTTTATTTACCTGATATATACTTCAATTAACGATTTGATAATTGTTAATTGAGAGGAAAGTTTTTGATTTTAAGCATTGATAAATAGATAGTTATCTGTTAAACAGCTATGGGCGTCGCTTAGGAAAAAATGAAGTCTAATCGACAGTTGGTTTATTAGCAAAGGAGATGAAATTGGATGTCAAAATTTAAAACAGAAGAAGAAGCACTACAACATTATGATTCGAGTCAGTACAGAACGCCGGATGGGTATACAAGTGATATTGCGATATTTACATTACTCCGCAATGAGGAATCGACTGTTGGAAGTGATTCGACTTCTATTCACTCATTAGCTTTGATGTTGATTAAACGGGCAGAGTTCGATGCTGAAGGTGAACCTAACATCGAAGGCGGAAAATGGGCTTTACCAGGAGGGTTTATCCATCCAGAAGAAACAGCATACGAAGCGGCTAAGCGGGAACTGAAAGAAGAAACAGGTGTAGATGGTATTCACATCGAACACTATGGTGTGTATGACAAATTAGGTAGAGATAAACGCGGATGGATAATATCTAATGCACATTACGCAATTGTTCCTGAAGAAAATGTTGAAAATATGGAAGCTTCTGATGATGCTGAAGATGTTCAATTATTTACGATAGATGAAGTCTTTACGTTAGATTTGGCTTTTGATCATTACCAAGTGATTAAAGATGCTTTGGAAGCCGTACGAAAAGATGTGTTTCAAACAACGGTGGTTAAAAACTTTTTAACAGAGGAATTCAAGTTGGAAGATTTACGCCAAGTGTTGCTTGCGATTATTAATGACCCTGTTGTGAATAGTAAGCCTGGGTTCTTTAGAAAAGCACCAAGTCTGCCTTTTATCGTAGCTGCGTTAGATAAAAATCATGTACCTAAAACAGCAGAACCAACGAGCACTACCAAACGACCAACAAAATTATACCGATTTGTAGATGTAGACATTATCCCTTCGATTTGGCGCTAAATTTGTGAATGGGGTATGTACCTGAACTTGTGAATCAATAAAATATGGATGCCTACTGTTGCAGGCAGTAAGGTGTCCAAAATCTCTAGTTTTTTATTTTTCAGTATAACAATTAACAAATGTGTAATTGTTAATTTAGATTAAAACTAAAGGAGTGTGTTGAAAATGATGAAAACTAAATTTGAGGAAATCGTTGATGTTTCAAGGGTTGGAAGTGAGAATACGAAGGGATTAAATGAATTAATGGTCCTTGCGAATGCGGAGAAAATGGCACCTTCAAGAGAAGATGTTGAAAGAGTATTGTTCATAGGGATTGATATTCAAAATGACTTTATGGAAAACGGAGAACTAGGTGTCCCAAATTCCCATAAGGATGTTGAACGTGTAACTAAGTTCCTTTATCAAAACCTAGATAAGGTGACGACGATTGCCTTGTCGTTAGATACACATCAAATGCATCAAATATTCCATCCGAGTTGGTGGGTAGATGCAGAGGGAAATCATCCTGTTCCATTTACAGTCATCACAACAGAAGATGTTGAAAAAGGAAAGTGGATGGCTGTAGAAAAACAACAAGAAAGCTTGGCGTACATTATTCACTTAGAGCGTTTAGGGAAAAAACAATTGTTGATATGGTCTTATCATTGCATTGAAGGGACCCATGGCGCCGCCTTAGAAGGTCAGTTTTCGAATATGGTTCACTTTCATTCTGTGATACGGCAGTCCAGCATACAAAAAATTGTGAAAGGGCAAGACCCATTAAGCGAAATGTATGGAATCATTCAGCCGGAGTATGCCAAAACAGACGGAACAAATTATGCGTTTCTTCAATCCCTACTCGCTTACGATAAAATTGTTATCGCTGGGGAAGCAAAATCTCACTGTGTATTGGAATCCGTTCGGCAGATAGTTGAGTACTACGGAGACAAGCATGAATTGCCATCAAAGATTTATTTGTTAGATGACTGCATGAGTCCCATCCCTGGATTCGAAGTATCAACAGAGCATGCATTTAAAGAACTTCAAAAGAATTATGGCTTTCATATTGTAAAATCAACCGAATTTTTATTGTGAAAACGAACAAAACACGGCTGTTTGTACAATAAAAGAAGTGGCACTGTTAAAGAGACGGTGCGGTTTAGAAGTAATCAATGAACCTTATAGAGGAGGAGAATTCAATGACTAAAAAGTACTCAGATGATGGGTTAGCACTACACACGGATCTGTATCAAATTAACATGACGGAAACGTATTGGGAAGATGGCATGCACAACAAACGGGCGGTGTTTGAACTCTATTTTCGCAAGTTGCCTTTTGAAACGGGTTACGGTATTTTTGCAGGATTGGAACGAATCATTGAATTCATTAAAGGATACCGTTTCACGGATAGTGATATTGCTTATTTACGTGAAGAATTGGGTTATGCAGAAGACTTCCTGACCTATTTGCAATCGGTGCGCTTTAATGGAACGATTCGAGCAATGAAAGAGGGGGAATTGGTTTTCGCGAATGAGCCAATTCTACAAGTAGAAGCAAGTTTGGCAGAGGCTCAGTTGATAGAGACAGCTCTCTTAAATATTGTAAATTACCAAACACTCATTGCGACAAAAGCAGCACGTATCAAACAGGTGGTAGGAGAACAAACCGTAATGGAATTTGGAACAAGACGTGCACATGAATTAGATGCGGCGGTGTGGGGAACAAGAGCGGCTTATATTGCTGGGTTTTCTGCAACGAGTAATGTAAGAGCCGGTAAGATGTTTGGCATCCCTGTATCTGGAACACACGCACATTCAATGGTTCAGGCGTATAAAGACGAATACAAAGCATTTCATAAATACGCTCGTCGCCATAAAGAGTGTACGTTTTTAGTGGATACCTTTGATACGTTGCGGTCTGGCGTTCCGATAGCGATTCAAGTTGCGCAAGAACTGGGAGACAGCATTAATTTTAATGCGATTCGATTAGATAGCGGCGACTTGGCTTACTTATCAAAGGAAGCTAGAAAAATGTTAGACAAAGCAGGATTCAGTAAAACAAAAATCGTTGCTTCAAACGACTTAGATGAAAAAACCATTATGAACTTGAAGGCACAAGGAGCGAAAATTGATATGTGGGGTGTCGGAACAAAAGTGATTACCGCATTTGACCAACCTGCTCTCGGTGCTGTTTATAAATTGGTGGCGATTGAGGATAAAAATGGTAATATGGTTGACACAATAAAAATATCTGGAAATCCTGAGAAAGTAACGACTCCAGGATTGAAGAAAGTGTATCGTATTGTGAACTTGATGAATAATCGTGCCGAGGGTGATTACATTGCTATGATGGATGAGAATCCGCAAGTGGAAGAAAAATTAAAAATGTTTCACCCGACTCATACGTTTATCTCAAAGTTTGTGACAAACTTTGAAGCGATCGAATTACACCAAGACATTTTTGTAGAGGGAGAGCTTGTGTATGCATCTCCATCTATACAGGAAATTCAAGCGTACGCCAAAAACAATTTAAACCTCCTGTGGGATGAATATAAGCGCACCTTGAATCCAGAACAGTATCCCGTAGATTTAAGTCAGAAATGTTGGGATAATAAAATGAGAAATATTCGTGAGGAACTAGAAAAAGTACAGGAGCTGAATAGCTAATAGGTTTGAGACACAAGGGAACTAGTAATGGATAGGGCAAGGGCGATCCCTTGCCCCTTATGCATGTTGATAGGTTTCATAAGGATACCTATCCACATGCATGAGAATATTCGTTCTTACGTATACAATTTAACAGAAATTCTAATATAGTGATCAATAGCTTTCAATTAAAAAATATACATTTTGTGGATTCTCTTTAATAGTAAGTTATAATATAGGAAAGAGTTTCATGAAATCTAAGTCTTGAGTTCTTGCCTAAGTTAGTAGAGTCAAAGCTTTGAGCGTTCCCGGGATCGTAAATCAGGAGGATTAGGTCTGGGACTCGCAATTGTCAGATATATTTTGGAGCTTCATGATAGCGAATTTGGTGTGGTGAATACAAGTGAAGGCGTCGCATGTTCTTTTACCCTAATTGAAAGTGGAGGAGAACCCCATGAATAACAAAAAATATATTTATCTCATTTTAGCGCTGTGTGTGCTGCTTTTGACAAGCGGTTGCACTATAAAATCACAAACTGAAACATCGGATACCATTGACGCGCAACCATCAGAAACCAATCAAGACAATAATTCCGACACAAATGACGCTTTAGCGGATTCCGACAAAGAAGTTTTAATTATTATAGACCAGACCCCCAAACCGATAGAAGGAAATAGTTTCGATTTCGTAGTGAGTCAGGTCCCTGAAGGGTTCGCTCTAGCCGAAATGCAGTGGGTTTCCAAGAATAACGAGATTGTAAATTCAGTTCAAGATGCCATTCAACACGGAGGTAATGGGGAAGATGGATTTTACATTAGCAGGGACGGACAATTCTCTGGCTTCATTTATCCGGATACGATGAAGGGTGAGGAAGGTCGGGTTGTATTTCTATTCAAGGATGCTCAAGGCAACGAGTTAAGTTGGAAAAAGAAATTAACATTGAGTCCGTCAACAAACACCCAGGAGGGGGGGGATAATGAAACTGCCATTGAGATTCCGCAAGATACGTTGGAGCAATATATTCAGGCTATTGCTAATCAGGAAGCTGAAAAGCTGGTCGAGTTATACGGCGGTAGTTACCAAGGACTCATAAACTTATTTCCCGAAACAGACCCTAATGACAAGCTGAAATTATTTGACCAGTATCTGAAGATAATGCCAAGGATTTCGATGAATGAAATTCTTGAACAGACCGTAGTAAACAAGGACGAATATAAATTCGTGATTACGTTTAAGTTGGAAGACGAAACCTTGTTCCATACGAGAGAGTTTGACACGATCACCGATAAATTTATTTACACAGTTAAAAGAGTCGATGGCAAGCTGAAATTGATGGAACTCCCTCCATATCAATCTTAGTTTGATGGAAGTTATGAAGATAGAGGATTTCTGAAATAAGAAAATAGGGTTATTTTAAAACGTATTTACTGAGCGATTGCTGGGTATAAATGCGTTTTTTTATTTCTCTAGAATAGAAAAACGAAAATACACCATCTGGTGAAAGATGATGTGGGTTCGGAAAAATTGTTTTATAAAGTTTTTAGTCACATGAAATTTTCTTCGAGGTTACATTCCGTCAATCGACGAGGATATCCGCTTTTCGTAATGCTTCTTCGGCATTTTTGATTTGGTCTTCATTGTCCGCAACGATTGTGTGTAAGTGAATCCCATCTTCAGATAACTTGGATAAGTAATTGGCTTCAGACTCTCTTATACGATTGATGAACTCTATCACTTCATTCCGATTTGAAACCATGATAGAAGCACTCAAATCACCATAGACTGGATGCTCAATTTTGACGTCTTTCACAGTTATGCCATTATCGACAAGAATATTAAGTTCTTCCATCGTTTGATCAGAAGTATGCTTGCAGACAATCGTTTTTTCGATTCTCCCAAGGTTTTCCTGAGCCTGTATATAAATATATCCTCGACTTGTAGCAACAATAGGTTCATTTTTTGCTTTTAACAAAGTTATATCTCCGACGATTACTTGTCTACTGACATTAGTCATTTCTCCAAGTGTTCTCCCTGTAATGGGTTTAGCAGCTGACCTCAATGTATCAATGATTTGCTGCCGACGTTCTTCTCCTAATACTTTTTCATTATCTTTCATCATAAAACCTCCTCGCAATGCCATTTTAACATATTGTAAGTCTGAATCACTCTCGCTTGAATTGTTCCACAACTCTGAGAAGTGAGCTAGTTAAAGAGGATACTGTTTCGTCGGTTGTGCTGGCCCCAAATGAAATTCGGATAAATCCTTTTGCTGTTTGTGCATCAATTCTTAAGGCCATCATTGCTTTTGATGATTGCTGTTGACCTATTTGGCATGCGCTTCCAGTTGATATCGCAAAACCGAGCCGATTTAGCTCCAACATCATAAGTTGTCCTTCTAAATCTTTTACACCCAATCCAATAATTTGAGGGAGTTGAAAAGTCATATCTTTTGATTCGTAGATTGTAAATAGCTCTGGATATTTTTTTATTTCATCCAGCAAAAGAGCTCGGAAATGGGCGTGTTTTTCAACTTCATAGGCATTTTTTGAGCAAAGTTTGGCGGAAGTAACAAATGCAGCTATTCCAGGTACATTAACGGTTCCGCCCCTGAATCCCGATTCGTGAACAAACCCTGGGAAGACAGGAATAATTCGGTGCCGCGGATTGATGTAAACTGCACCGACACCTTTTGGACCATATACTTTATGACTAGAAACAGTTAAGCTGTCAACAATTTTCGTGATTGGTGTAATATCCATCTTACCAAATGACTGAACGCAGTCACTATGGAGCAGGGCAGTGCGTCCGGAAATTAATTGGGCAATCTGTTCAAGAGGTTGAATTGTGCCTAGTTCAGGGTTGATATGCTGGATGCTGACCAATATCGTATCATTTTGAAGCGCTTTTTCGAATAAATCAAGATCGACACGACCGTTTTCATCAAAAGGAACAACTGTTACCGTGAATCCGTCCGCTTTCAAATATTCCAGTGCGGAATCTACAGATGGATGCTCGCCTGCTGATGTAATGATATGACTACCTTGATGCCGATTTGCCTTAGCAAGAGAGATGATTGAAAGGACATTACTTTCCGTACCACCTGAAGTGAAGTAGATTCCGGCTGCATTCACCCCTAGCAATTCAGCGAATTCTTTGCGGCATAGTGCCAGCATGTTTTGCGCTTCACCACCAACCTCATGCAAGCTACTTGTATTTCCATAACACTCCTGGGAAAGTTTCAAGTAAACGTATGCTGCATCTGGGTGTAACGGTGTAGTAGCCGCGTAATCGAAATAATGCATAATAGATTCCTCCAAGTTAACTAATAAATTCATCTTGTCATAGTTTGCATAATGTGTAAAGATAGGTGTCAAGACACTAGTGGTTTAAGGAGGATAAAGGTGAACTCATACAGTTGCATTATTGTCGGAAGCGGAATATCCGCATTACAGTTGGCAAATGAATTGACTGGCGACGCGCGAGTACTAATCATCACTAAATCTATGAAACACTCGAGCAATTCTTATCGTGCTCAAGGCGGCATTGCCGCAGCACTAAGTAGTGAAGATACATCAGCTTCGCATTATCAAGATACAATCGCAGCCGGCTGTCAATTCCAAAACAGTGATGAAGTACAAGAACTTGTCAAAAATGGACCTTCACTTATTCAGGCTTTGATGAGAAAAGGACTTCAGTTCGATACAGATTCGTCTGGACAATTGGAACTTGGATTAGAAGGCGCACATAGCATAAATCGGATTGTTCATTGCGGAGGAGATGCGACTGGTAAACATGTAGCGGACTATTTAATCAGCTCACTCGGAAGCAATGTTGAAATAGTGGAAAACCGTTTCGTTTATGAATTAATTGTTCATCCTCTAACAAAGTCATGTATTGGTGTTAAAGCGAAAGACCAGTTTGGACATAATGAAACGTATTACGCTGATCACATCGTACTGGCAACAGGCGGAATAGGTGGATTATATTCATATACTTCGAATGATTCATCTGTCACTGGTGATGGACTTGCAGTTGCCTATCGTGCGGGGGCAGAAGTAAAGGATATGGAATTCATTCAATTTCATCCGACACTGCTGTATATCAACGGAAAAACAGAAGGATTGATATCGGAAGCGGTTCGTGGGGAAGGGGCGAAACTCATAAATGCAAACGGGACTTTGATAATGAAAGGAAAGCATCCTCAGGAAGATCTTGCACCGCGGCATTTAGTAGCGAAGGAAATATATCAGCGGCAAGTTGCAGGTCAAGATGTCTATCTGGACATTCGAATGATTTCCCGATTTAAAGAGAAATTCCCTACAATCACAGGAATGTGTCAGGAAAACGGGATTTCTTTGGCTAGAGGGAAACTGCCTGTCGCACCAGGTTGTCATTTCCTCATGGGGGGAATTGTCGTGGATTCGGTCGGAAAAACGTCAATTGAAGGATTGTATGCCATAGGAGAAACAGCTTGTACTGGTGTTCACGGTGCGAATCGTCTCGCTAGCAACTCTTTGTTAGAAGCGCTTCATTATGGAGTTAAATTGGCCAAGCATTTGAATGAAATGCCAGATAAGAACTGGCAACAACCGATCTACATGGAGGCGACTGCCATGCAATCTTCAATTTATATACCCTTGCCAGAAAAAGATGAACTGCGTGAGGAAATGATGGCTAAAGCAGGCATTGTTAGAACAAAAGTGGAACTTCAGCAGTTAACTAATTGGCTGGATAGCTTTGATCAGCCGAATTTAGCGAAACTACAAGTTGATGAATGGAGCACTGAACAAATCCAGCGTCTATTTATGCTGCAAGTTGCGAAGTTGATTACAACTGGCGCTTTGCAACGGGAAGAGAGCAGAGGCGCACATAACCGAGAAGATTATCCGCAAGAGGATGAACGATGGGCTAAGCTCCATATTGTCCAATCGAAAAATGGAATTGAAATGAGGGAGCGACAACATGAACATCATCAAGTTGAAATCCATGCTTGAACAGTTTTACATAGAAGACATCGGTGACGGCGATCTCTCCAGTGATTATCTATTCCCAAAATCATTGAGGGGTGAATTGTCATTTATCGCAAAAATGGATGGCATCTTTTGTGGCAATGATGTCATTGCATATGGATTACAGGTTGTAGATGAGACTCTTTCAGTCGTTTGTCATGTGGAAGATGGAGATCCGATTGAGCGGGGGACTGTTATTGCGACTGCTTCGGGAAGAATTGGTAGTTTGTTAAAAAGTGAGAGAGTTATTTTGAACTTGATTCAGCGGATGAGCGCTATTGCTACTGAGACAAACAGGGTAGTGCAAAAAATTAGCGGGACAGGTACAAAGGTAGTCGATACACGTAAAACTGTACCTGGTTTACGCATGCTTGATAAGTACGCAATCCGTGTCGGTGGTGGATTCAATCACCGTAATGGGCTTTATGATGCTGTTATGTTGAAAGATAATCATCTAGCATTCGCTGGGTCCATCTCAAAAGCAGTTAAAACAGTAAGGGCGGCAATCGGCCATACCGTGAAAATCGAAGTTGAAATTGAGTCATTCGAGCAATTGCAAGAAGCCGTGGAAGCAAAAGTTGATATTATTATGTTTGATAATTGTTCTCCTGAAATGATAAAAGAATGGAAGAAATCAGTTCCAGGATCAATCATTACAGAAGCATCTGGCATGATTACGAATGAAACAATCCGTACTTATGCAGAATCTGGAGTGGACTATATTTCATTAGGCTATTTAACACACTCAGTTAAAGCGTTAGATATTAGCGCAAATGTCCTAATAGAAACACATTAAGGGGGAATCGATTTGTCTATATTACAATACTTTGAAAAACAAAAGAGCGGTACATTACCAGAATCTTACCGAGAAATGACACGTGAACAAATGGAAACGCGTATTGTAGAAATCAAACAGCATCTAGGCGATAAACTACTTATCCCAGGCCATCATTACCAAAAAGATGAAGTCATTCAGTTTGCTGATATATCCGGTGATTCACTTCAACTTGCACAGCTTTGCGCTGACAATCAAAAAGCGGAGCATATCGTATTTTGTGGAGTCCATTTCATGGCAGAAACGGCCGATATTTTAACAAGCGAACATCAGAAAGTATACTTACCCGACATGCGAGCAGGTTGTTCAATGGCTGATATGGCCGATATATTTCAGACAGACCGTGCGTGGACAGTGCTAGAAAAGATGTTTGGGGAATCAATTGTACCATTGACATATGTCAACTCGACAGCAGCTATTAAAGCTTTCGTTGGTAAAAACGGTGGTGCAACGGTAACGTCATCCAACGCACATAAAATGGTGAAATGGGCGTTTACACAAAAGGAGCGTATTTTGTTTTTACCAGATCAGCATTTGGGTAGGAATACAGCCTTTGATATCGGGGTTTCACTTGAGCAGATGGCCGTATGGGATCCCATTCATGACAAACTCGAGTATGATGGAGATTTTAAAGACGTTAAAGTGATTTTATGGAAAGGGCATTGTTCCGTCCATGAAAACTTCACAGTCAAAAATATCGAGGATGTCCGTGCAAATGATCCTGCTATAAAAATTATTGTCCATCCGGAATGTTCACGTGAAATTGTCGCTCTTGCAGATGATAATGGTTCAACAAAGTATATTATCGACGCAATCGAAAACGCGTCCCCGGGAAGTAAATGGGCGATTGGGACAGAAATGAATCTAGTCAATCGACTAATCCGCAATCATCCAGATAAGCACATCATTTCGCTCAATCCACAAATGTGTCCATGTTTAACAATGAATCGTATCGATCTCCCCCATCTGCTGTGGAGTTTGGAGAGCATTATCAATGGAGAAGAGATCAATGTGATTGAAGTCGATGCAGAAACGTCCCTGTATGCTATTAATGCACTGGACCGGATGTTGGAAAGAGCATAATGAATAACGAAGAGACACCTTATGTATTTGGGTGTCTCTATTTTTTTTGATTGCTGGCAGAAATGAGACGATTCATGGGTGAGACCTCAGAATAGCGGGAAAAACCAAATCATACTATCGAAAGAGTCGGAAAACACATTGAACTCCGTAAGCATGTATGTGAAAATAGTAAATAACCAATCAGTCAATTGTTTTTCCCGATTTATTCACCAAACAAATCGACACTCGATGCAACAGCAGCTGTGTTTTCATTCATGAATGCAATTGTTGCGGGATTATCCGTAAAAGAGTAGGATAGTTTTGAAATAAGGCAGAAGAACTATCAGACGCTAACAAGTGATTTTTTATTTATAGAGGGAGCGGATTGAAAGTGAAAAACGCATTACTTGAAGTAGAACCAATCATTGTAGACGTGTTCCAACATTTACATACACATCCTGAAGTCAGTTGGAAGGAAGTAGAGACGACAAAGTATTTACAGCAACTGCTTGAAAAAGAGGGCTTTCAGGTGGAGACGTTCGAGGATTCAACGGGACTCGTCGTCACTGAAGGGTCAGGGGAGTATTGTGTAGGGCTTCGCACGGATATTGATGCTTTATGGCAAGAAGTGAATGGCATTTATCAGGCGAATCATTCATGCGGACACGACGCGCATATGTCGATAGCAGTTGGTGCGATGCTAGTTTTGAAAAAACTAGGATATCCGAAAACAGGTCGACTAAAAGGGATTTTTCAACCGGCTGAGGAAAAGGGGACAGGGGCTTTAGCATATGTGGAAAAAGGCGTTGTAGATGATGTCGATTATTTATACGGTGTCCATCTTCGCCCTATTCAAGAAATCGGTCATGGCTACTCGGCGCCGGCTATTATTCATGGTTCTGCAAAAATGATCAAAGGGTCTATCATCGGAACGGATGCACATGGAGCTAGACCGCATCTTGGGCAAAATGCCATTGAAGTGATGGCGTTACTCGTGCAAGCAATACATGCTATCCATATCGATCCCATGGTTCCACATTCGGCTAAAATGACAATGTTCCAGGCAGGCGGAGAGTCGGCGAATATCATTCCAGGAAATGCAGTGTTCAGTTTGGATTTACGAGCCCAGACGAACCCAGTCATGGACAAACTGATGCAACAAGTAAAGAAAGCGATTCACTCGGTTGCAGAGCTTTCCGGTGTTACTATCAATTTCGAAGTTATCGCTGAAATAGCGGCTGCAGAAGTGGATGAAAATGCGGTCGATATGATGGCTAAAGCAATTACGGAAACAGTCGGCGAAGACTATCTCGCGGCACCCATTGTTACACCGGGGGGAGAAGATTTCCACTACTACACGTTAAAACGTCCAAACGTTAAATCAACAATGCTAGGTCTTGGCTGTGACTTATCACCAGGTCTCCATCATCCAGAAATGACCTTTAATCATGATAGTATACTCACTGGAATAGAAATTCTCGTTCGAACAGTTATTCATTCGTTTGAAGAATTAGAAAGAAGGAACCAAAAATGACCGTTGTTATCCGGGAACTGACTACAATTGAAGATATAAAGCTTGTGCAACCTCTAGAACAATTAGTTTGGGGTGCATATGCAATTCCTGTTCACCAAACATTTACTGCCGCAAAAAACGGTGGGTTAGTCATTGGGGCTTTTTCGGGGAATGAAATCGTAGGATTTTCATACAGCTTCCCGGGATTTGCAAATGGAAAAACGTATCTCTGTTCACATATGCTCGGAATTCATCCAGACTATCAGCTGATGGGTATCGGAAAGCAGTTAAAAGATGAACAACTAAAATTAGCTGCTGAGATGGGATACGACTTAATCACGTGGACATTTGACCCGCTTGAGAGTCGTAACGCCTACCTGAATACAACAAAGCTATATGGTATTTGCAGTACTTATTTGGAAAATTGGTATGGAGAAATGGATGATGGACTCAATAAAGGTATACCAACCGACCGTTTTAAAATTGAGTGGTGGATTTCGAGCGAGCGTGTCGCAAGAAAGTGGAACCCACAAATTTCAAGATACGATCGACCGTTTACAGTCGGGCAGTCAGCAAAAGGAAACCCGATTCTGTTATTTGATGAAAAAGATATCCCAGCAAACAGTGAAGGTATCGAAATCCCTGTTCCAGAGCATTATCAGTTAATCAAAAAAAATGAACCTGAACTGGCACTTGATTGGCGAATGAAAATCAGAATGATTTTTCAACAGTTATTCGCTTCTGGATATGCATTAATCGGTGTCAACAAATCCACAGAAGGCGTTCACTATTACCAAGTCGTAAAAAGAGAAACAATCCCACTACCTACGACAACTGGAGGAGAATATAAATGATTATTAAAGAAATTAATATACGCAAAATGACAATGAGAATGAAACATCCGTTCACAACAAGTTTTGGAACGTTTCAAGATAAAAACTTTTTATTGCTTGAAGTGAAAGATGAACTTGGAAATACAGGGTGGGGAGAGTCGGTCGCATTCCACTCGCCTTGGTACAGCGAAGAAACACTTGAAACAAATCTGCATATGATTCGGGATTTCCTTATTCCAATTGTGCTTGGCAAGAAAATGGAACATCCGGACGAAGTGAGTGAATTGTTCGCAGCAATCCGTAAAAATAACATGGCAAAATCTACTTTGGAAGGTGCAGTTTGGGATCTTTATGCGAAACGAAACAAAATAACATTAGCACATGCACTAGGCGGAGAGCTCGACAAAATTGAAGTAGGTATCAGTATCGGTATTCACGACAACGTTGCTGACTTGGTTGAAACGGTCGGCGGTTTTATAGAAGAAGGGTACAAGCGGATTAAAGTCAAAATCAAACCTGGCTATGATATTAATGTGATTCGTGAGTTGCGCAAGAGTTTCCCTGACGTGCCATTAATGGCAGATGCAAACTCGGCTTACACATTGGACGATATTGAACTTCTAAAACAGCTGGACGAATTCAACTTGATGATGATTGAACAACCCCTTGCTTCCGATGATATTATTGACCATGCTAAATTACAAAAACAATTGAAAACGCCTGTCTGTTTGGATGAAAGTATTCATTCGCTTGAAGATACACGGAAAGCTATCGAACTAGGTAGTACGCAGATCATCAACATCAAAATAGGGCGCGTTGGCGGATTGACAGAAGCTAAGAAAATTCATGATTATTGCATGGAGAAAAATATTCCTGTTTGGTGCGGTGGAATGCTGGAATCAGGAATTGGACGTGCGCATAATATAGCGCTTACGACACTTCCAAACTTCATTCTACCGGGGGATACAGCTGGTTCATCCCGTTACTGGGAAGAGGACGTTATTACGCCTGAAGTGGTTGCAATAGATGGCTATATTACGGTCCCGAAAGCTTATGGCATCGGGTACGAACCAAATCTGGAAGCGATGGATAAGTTCACAGTTGAAGAAATGCATTATAAAGCTGAATAACTATATATGCTCAACACATTAATCCAGGCTCATGGCGAGAGGCATCCCCAAAGCGCCAAGCGATCTATAATCCATACTCCGAATTCCGAATTCCATGGAAGTCTTTATTTTAATATAAATAGATCCTTAACAGCTAAAAATCTGCGGGGAAGAGTTGCTATCTTTACATGGACAAGTAATAAAGTAACAGCCGGATAAATAGATTCTGAAATCTGATAAATGCTTGACAATTTAGTTTTATAGTGTATGATTGTTTAAAATCAACAATAACTGAACGGTGATGAAGGATTAGTATGCGGATACATGTTGTGATAGAGAGTGGGATTTATCAGCTGGAAGATCCCTCCACAACAAACCGCTGAACCTGCCTTCGTAGTCCTATGCCAAAACATAGGCGCAAACTTCGGCGTTATGAGGATAAGCGGGATGTGTTCACAAACATCCAATTATGGTGGTACCGCGGAAACTAAGCCCTTTCGTCCTTAATAACAGGACAAAAGGGCTTTTTTGTTATTCGAAAAGGGAGAAAGGTGAGAGATTTGATGAAAAAACAACGGATAGTCGTAAAAATAGGCAGCAGTTCGTTAACAAATCACAAAGGCGAAATTGATCAATTGAAATTTATCGATCATATCAAGGCACTAGCTCAACTTCATCAAGCAGGACATGAAGTACTTGTCGTTTCTTCGGGTGCGATAGCGGCTGGGTTCGCTGGGTTAGGTTATCCATCAAGACCTTTAACCACTAAAGGAAAACAGGCCGCCGCAGCAGTGGGGCAAGGCTTATTAATGCAATCTTATATAGAAAAATTCAGTGTACATAACATTATTCCAGCTCAAATTTTATTGACACGAACTGATTTTTCTAATCGTGAAAGCTACAAAAATGCGCTTGCGACCTTGACAGAGTTAATAGAGCGAGGAATTTTACCGATTATCAATGAAAACGATACTGTCTCTGTAGAAGAATTGACGTTTGGCGATAATGATATGCTATCTGCTTTGGTCAGTGGTCTTCTCCATGCGGATCAGTTGATTATATTAACGGACATAAATGGTCTTTATGACTCGAATCCTCGTACAAATTCGTCAGCTAAGCGCTTGGATTTTGTGAATGAAATTTCGGATGCTCACCTGGAAATTGCTGAAGACACAGGGTCGAAAGTCGGTACAGGGGGTATGAAGTCTAAACTAATGGCTGCTAAAACAGCTACTTCACTAGGTGTTTCTGTCTTTATTGGAACAGGTGAAGGTTCGGACAAATTACTGGAGATTTTGCAGGGTGATGGGGATGGAACTTATGTCTCCAATGCAGGTTACACAAAAATCAATACAAGGAAGCAATGGATAATCCTACATTCTGAATCGACAGGTAAGCTCTATATAGATCAAGGTGCTGAAGAAGCTCTATTGAATAATGGGAAAAGTTTATTGCCGGCAGGTATTTTTAAAGTGAATGGAACTTTTGGAAAAGGGGATGTAGTGGAAGTCTTTGGTTTGAATGGCATGTTGGGGAAAGGAGAAGTAAGTTATTCTTCCGATGAGTTGTTAAACAGAATTGAAAGTAGACAAAAGGATAGCGCGATTGAATCATTCCCTGTATCGGTGGAAGTGATTCATCGTAATCGTTGGGTTAAAGTTTAGAAATGAGGAGTGTGTAACATGGGAGAAGTAAGAAGAAAAGGTCAGATTGCGAAAGAAACAAGCTATTCACTAGTGAACATTACAACTGAAGAAAGAAACCACGCACTGGGATTGATTGCCGAACAACTACTGGTGGATCAAGAAATGATTTTGGTTGAGAATAAGAAGGATTTGAATGAAGGGAAAGAAAATGGGCTAAGTGAAGGGGTTTTGGATCGTATACTACTCACCAACGATAGGATTCAAGGCATGTCCAATGCTATTCGTTTGCTAATTGACTTAAAAGATCCAATCGGAGAAACGGTAGAGACCATAGAGAAGGATAACGGATTGCATATTAAAGTGAAAAGAGTGCCAATCGGTGTTATTGGTATGATTTATGAAGCTAGGCCAAATGTTACGATTGACGCTGCGACTCTGTCACTTAAAACTGGTAATGCTGTCATTCTTCGTGGAAGTTCTTCCGCTAAACATTCGAATAAAGTACTTATAAAATCAATACACACAGCACTTGAACACAGCAAAGTCCCGAAAGAATCTATTCAGCTGATTGAAGATACAAGCAGGGAAACTGCAAAAGAACTTTTCAAGCTAAACGAATACTTGGATGTGCTTATTCCAAGGGGTGGCAAGAAGTTAATAGAGACAGTTATTCGAGAGGCGACGGTCCCTGTCATTCAAACAGGAGCAGGAAATTGTCATATATATATTGATGAAACAGCGGACCAACTAATGGCCGAAGAAATTGTGATAAATGCAAAAGTTCAACGTCCATCTGTTTGTAATGCAATTGAAACGATTTTAGTGCATGAAAAATGGTTTGAAAGATATGGAAAAGAGTTAATTAATAAACTTCAGATTAGTAATGTGGAAATACATGGAGATGAAACAGTTGTCAGAGATTGTGAAAATGTTCAGCTGGCATCTGAACAAAATTGGTCAACAGAATACTTGGATTTAATGATCAATGTAAAGTTGGTAAGGGGGCTTGAAGAAGCCATATCTCATATCACTCAATATGGAACAAAGCATTCCGAAGCGATTATTACTAATGACGAACAAAACGCTACAAAATTCTTGAATTATGTGGATGCTGCTGCGGTTTATCATAATGCATCTACCCGATTTACGGATGGTTTTGAATTCGGGTATGGCGCAGAAATCGGTATTAGTACACAGAAATTGCACGCTAGAGGACCGATGGGATTAAAGGCGCTGACGACAACAAAATTCGTCATTTACGGAAACGGGCAAGTAAGGGCCTAATTGAACCCTTATTTTAGGGAATTAGGAAAAGCCACGGAGTGATCTCCGTGGCTTATTTCAATTCCAAATGTTGTTTTAGGATGCTTGACACTTCTTGCAATTCTATGTCATCCATCATGTAATACCAAATTCCACCATTCAATCGTTGACCTCCGCCTTTTTCAAAATGCAGCTGTTCTACTTTGACTGCGGCATCTCGATAATTCTTCTGGACGTCAACCATTTCATCGAATGTCATATTCGTCTTAATATTTTTACCCAATGAGTTGAATACAGTTCGGTAATTCAACAGACTTGTCATAGAGGTCCCTTCACGTAATATACCTTCAATGACTTGTTTCTGACGATCTTGACGCCCGAAATCACCATTAGGGTCATCTTTTCGCATCCGTACATATGATAAAGCCTCTTCACCGCTTAACGTGATTTCACCAGCTGCATAATGAAATGAGTCTTGTGTGAAGTCAAATGGGTTAGACACTTGAACTCCACCAACGGCATCCACAATGGTTTGGAAACCTTCCATATTAACTTCTGTTGCATAGTCAATCGGAATATCCAACAAATTTTCAACCGAGTCCATCGACATCTGAATACCGCCAAACGCATAGGCATGATTAAGCTTATCTGAAGTTCCATGACCGACAATTTCCGTATACGTATCACGTGGTATACTAATTATTTTAGTTGTCTTCAATTTGGGATTCACTGCGAGCACAATTATCGTATCTGAACGTCCTTTATCGCCTTCTCGTTCATCTACACCTAAAACGAGAACCGAAAATGGATCCTGTTCATCTAAAACAACAACTTCTTCACGTTTTTCAGATACCTCTCGGTCAATTGGTTTATGCATATCTTTAAGTGTTGATGTCAAGTCTAAAAAGACACTTAACGCAAATCCGCCAATAATAAGAACAACTATACCGGTTATCCATGGCCATTTTTTTCGTTTCTTTATCTTCTTGATATTTGAACGAGTCAACTATTTACCTCCAATAACAGACATGTTTCTCTAGTATCAAGTTACATAATCAATGGATAATAAAACTTCACAGTAGTATGTCTCTTTTCGATCAATCGATACATTTGGGGCATGTATTACATACTTGTGGATGTTAGAGAATATAATTCGCATCAAAAAAACTACTCAGTCTATAAAGGGTATGTGATAGCTTATAACTCGCAAAGAGGATAATAGGATAAGAAATCAGCTGAATTTCATCCTGGGCGGCTATGTCCACATCTACTCCGGTTAAGTTTAGGATTAGGCCTTTTTTGAATTGACTGAATTATCTATCCGACTTGGTCCTTGTTCACCCTTTGTACAAAAATATTCATTATTGAACCTTTTGTATGAGCAAGTTAGGGCTTATAATAGACTTATATTAGAGAAGGAGTTGTAGGGCTTGAAACTTATTTCGAAATTTGCAACAAAGATTGTCGTCCTTGTCCTCTTAGTCGTGGGAACAGCAGCAAGTGTGGGGTGGTATGTCTTTGATGCAGATAAAGGAATTGAAATCACATTTTCAGAACTTGAAAATATTATCCAAGCCGAAAAAGACAATTCAGTCTCCCTTAAAGAATCGTCTGATGGTACTTTGTATGTAAAGACGGATGACAAGCAATACATCGTCCAAGTTCGTCCTCAAAGTCAATTAGTCGAACAACTTGTAGAAAAATATCCTATTTCATATAAATATTCCACTCCAAATTCCTTTGGCAGTTTGATTTTGTGGGCTTTGTTCATATCATTTTTAATTACTATATTCATTCTTCATAAAAAAGGGAAGATTGGTGTCGGTGCGTCTTCCATGAAAAATAGCGCGGCTAAAGCTACTCCACTACCCGATATTACAATGCAAGATATTGGTGGACTTTCAGAAGAAATGAAGGAAGAGATTTTACAGACATTATCCATTGTGAAAGATCCAAAACGATCTTCACAAGTAGGTATTGAACCACCTAAAGGAATTCTGTTATATGGACCTCCTGGAACCGGAAAAACTTTGCTTGCACAAGCAATTGCAAAAGAAATTGGTGCGACATTTTATTCATCCAGTGGTTCGGCTTTTACGGAATTATTTGTTGGAGTTGGTGCATCACGCATACGCTCACTATTTGAGAATGCAAGAAAGCAAAAGCCAGCAGTCATTTTTATAGATGAAGTCGATGCGCTTGCCGGTAAACGGAAAACGCATGGCGGCGAAGAATCCGAAAAAACATTAACGGAATTACTTGTGCAGTTAGATGGTGGAAATAATAATGATGGTGTGCTGTTTATAGCGGCAACGAATAGAAAAGACATGTTGGATGAAGCATTTCTTCGTCCAGGTCGTATTGATTATTCTTTCCAAGTACCTTTGCCTGATATGACGGGTAGAAGAGAAATTATTGATATTCATACGAGAGGTAAGCTCTTAACAGATGAAGTCTTTGCTTCATTGGACATTCTAGCGGAAAGTACGTCAGGATTTTCTGGTGCAGAGCTAAGTTCGCTTTTCAAAACTGCCAGTAGAAGAGCAATCCGTGATGGGCGAGAACAAATTGATAAAACAGACCTTGATTTTGCGATTGATCGCACCATTTTAGGCAGTGCCTCCCGATCTATGAATGATCCGGTAACAAAAAGAAGAGTAGCCATTCATGAGTCTGGGCATGCGTTAATAGCAGAACTAACAAAACCTGGTTCTGTACGAAAGGCGACAATTATTCCGCGAGGACAAGCTCTTGGATATGTCGCGCCGATTCAGAAGGAGCTTCACTTGTCCACGTATAGTGAACTACTAGACCAAGTCAGCATGATCCTAGCGGGTGGAGTTGCCGAACGGGTTTATCTAGGTGAGCACAGTATCGGTGTGGGCGGAGATGTCCAACAAGCGAAAGAAATTATTGAGCAAATGGTAGATACAGGATTACTTCAAGACGGTTTTAGGTTAACCTTTAATAAAGTTGAAAAAGAAGCAAAAATGCAACTTCTATTTGAGGATGCGCTTCGCAAGACGGAAAGCCTCATTGCCGGACATGCACCAGAATTTAATGAATTAGTTGAAGCATTAATGCAGAAAGAAACACTTGACGGTTTAGAAATTCAACAAATTGTCAGTAGCAGTGTTGCTAAACTGGAAATGTGCTAATCAAAAAAGAAGAGACATTCGTCTCTTCTTTTTTAGGTTCTTGGAATCGATAGATTGCATGTTGCTTCAATTTAACTTCATCTGTAATAGGGACAGACTATGTTGT
Organism: Sporosarcina sp. Y1004; assembly: GCF_057669665.1. Lineage (NCBI taxonomy): Bacteria > Bacillati > Bacillota > Bacilli > Caryophanales > Caryophanaceae > Sporosarcina > Sporosarcina sp. Y1004. The sequence continues at coordinate 136,132 of NZ_JBYHFQ010000004.1, forward strand.
ATGTTACCCGACCGATCATATCCAAAAATAATCTCCATAATCTGATGCATGCAGCGAGTAGTTCGTTCTAAATTATCTCCGTTCCCTCTACAGTGTAACAAGGCATGAAAATGGGGGAGATAATCTATGTTAATAGATGGGGTTTTTTCAGGGGGAGGTTTAAAAGGATTTGCATTAGTAGGGGCGTATCAAGTACTAGAAGAAAAGGGATACAAATTTCAGCGTGTAGCAGGAACGAGTGCGGGTGCAATACTTGCCTGTTTCATAGCTGCGGGGTATTCTGCGAAGGAAATTGAAATTATGTTGGATGAACAAGATTTCCAGGTACTTCTTGATCCGCGAAAAACAATTATTCCCTTACAGCTAATGAAATGGTTTCAGCTGTATTGGCGGCTTGGCTTATATCAGGGCAAAGCTTTGGAGAATTGGTTCTTAGAAAAGTTAGCGGAAAAAGGTGTGTATACATTTGCAGATTTGCCACCCGGATCATTGAAACTGGTTGCCTCAGATTTAACGAATGGTAAGATGATTGTTCTTCCTGACGATTTAAAATGGTATGGACTATCAGAAGCAACCTTTCCAATTGCACGTGCTTTACGAATGAGCTGTGGAATTCCTTTCTTCTTCGAGCCTGTAAGATTGAAAGTTGGGTCAGGTGATACAATCGTTGTTGACGGGGGAGTGTTAAGCAATTTTCCGATGTGGATATTTGAAGACATGGACGGAAAAAAAGAACGACCAGTCCTAGGTCTCAAGTTAAGCCGCAACCAGGAAGAAATGCCAGGGCATAAAATCGACAATGCATTGGATTTGTTCGAGGCACTCTTTTCAACGATGAAAAATGCACACGACGAAAAGTATATTTCGCGCAAACATGAAAAAAATATTATTTTCATTCCAGTTGATGACTATAGTGCAACACAGTTTGATTTGGATGAAGAAACAAGAGTAGCCCTTATAGAAGCGGGACGTATCCATACAGTTAAATTTTTAAAAACCTGGTAAAGAACAAGGAAATGCTAGCTCCCTGAATACGGGAAACTGGCATTTTTTATACTATAGTTCTAAGAATACCCAATTCTAAAAATATGACTTACTTACCAAATGTCTATGTCATCACATTCACACACCTCTAATTGGTATATATGATGTGACTGATTACTATTAACACTAGAATTCCCGCTACAGGAATATAGAATGACAAGTGAAAAGTGAGGCAAGCTAGGATTTAGCTAATAACTCATTTGATGTGTCATCCTTCAACATATAATATATAACTAGGAGGATGAATATGGATTACAGTAGAAAAAAATACCCCCATAAGAAGAAGCAGCAACCAAATATTCTCTTCTTAATGGTTGATCAGGAACGCTTCCCATCTGTCTATGAAACAAAAGAATTGAAGGAATGGCGAAAAGAAAATCTAGTTGCGCAAGAATTTTTGCGGAAGAATGGTATGGAGTTTTTCAATCATTATGCTGGTAGCACCGCTTGCTCTCCAAGTCGCGCAACATTATATACAGGGCAATATCCTTCTCTTCATGGAGTTACTCAAACTCCTGGAGCTGCTAAGGAGTCGTTTGACCCGGATGTATTTTGGCTTGATCCAAACACTGTTCCAACGACGGGGGATTACTTTCGAGCTGCAGGATATGATACCTTTTGTAAGGGGAAATGGCATGCGTCAGACGAAGATATCTTAATCCCCGGTACGCATAATGCTTTACCCAGCTATAATCCAATGAATGGAGTTCCTACTAAAGAAAAAGAAGAATTATATGAAAAAGCGAACCGTCTTGACTCTTTTGGATACTCTGATTGGGTTGGTCCGGAACCTCATGGGTCAAACCCGCGAAATTCCGGTTCCTCTGCGGGAATAGGCACAAGTGGTCGGGACGAAGTGTATGCAGCAGAAGCAGTAGAGCTGATCAAATCGCTAAATGAAATTTCAACATGCACGAAAGACGAGACACCTTGGTTTATAAAGTGCTCCTTCATAAATCCCCATGATATCGCGTTATATGGTGTGCTATCCGCTATTTCCCCGAACTTTAACTTTGAAGTCGACCCAACACTTCCGTACATCCCACCAGCTCCGACAGTAGGGGAGTCGTTGTTAACTAAACCATCAGTCCATGAAAGCTATCGTGTTACGTATCCTAAAGCATTGCAGCCGATAATTGACAACAATTTTTACCGCCAATTGTATTACAGCTTACAAAAAAAGGTCGATGATGAAATGCTAAAAATCTTATTGGCCCTTCAAAACTCGAGTTTCTATGACAACACAATTGTTGTATTTACATCTGATCATGGAGAACTACTGGGCGCACACGGCGGCCTCTATCAAAAATGGTATAACATGTACGAAGAATCGATTCATGTTCCATTGATCATTCATAGTCCAGCTCTATTCAAGAGAGCTAAATGTACAGATATGCTTACAAGTCACGTCGACGTACTTCCAACATTGCTGGGACTAACGGGAATAAACGTTGACTTAATTCGAGAAAAGCTTTCAAAAAATCACACGGAAGCACTTCCATTAGTTGGTCGGAATTTGACGCCTTTACTTTATGGGCATAAAAAGTTTTTTGGTGCAAATGAACCGCTCTACTTTATGACAGATGACAATGTCTTCAAAGGTTTACAACAAACGAATGCCATCACAGGCAAACCATATAAAACAGTAGTTGAGCCAAGTGACATCGAGGCGGTGATCACCAGGCTTGAAACAGGGAAAGATAATACTGAAGAAATATGGAAATTCGCACGTTATTTTGACAATCCCAAGTTTTGGACGGTTCCAGGCAATAGCGATACAGTCATAACCGAACAAGATGGCTACCGCGTCCCAGTGACAAAAACAGAGCCAGTCCCGGAGCAATATGAACTCTACAACCTCACAAAGGATCCGTTAGAAAAAACAAACCTAGCGGATCCGGTATTTGCAACAATAGAATCTGCCATTACTCAAAGCGTGTTAGCGAGGATCCTTGAGGAACAATGCCGTCAAAAGAGACTGACACCAACGAGTGGAGAAGTTCCGGGGATGCCGGGGTGTAGTCTTGATGTGGAATAACTAGTCATTAACTAAAACGCGCGTTAACTGTATCAAAAAAGCCAGCAACTCGACGGGTTAAACCCACTGAGTTGCTGGCTTATTATTGATATTCGTTCAGTTTAAGATAAACGACTCTTAAAGTCTTCATAGCCAAATTGTTTAATCACTTTAACACCATCGTTAACTGTATTCAAAACGATAGAAGGTAAATTAACACCATTAAAAGTATTGTTTTTCACCATTGAGTAATGACCCATATCACAAAAGACCAGTTTGTCGCCAGGCTTTAAAGGCTCATCAAAAGAGTAATCACCAATTACGTCACCTGCAAGGCAAGTAGGTCCACCAAATCGATAGGTGTAAGCTTTTTCGTTCGGAAGTCCTGCGCCAATGATTTCAGGGCGATAAGGCATTTCAAGTACATCAGGCATATGGCAAGCTGCTGAAGTATCTAAAATGGCAATCGGCATTCCGTTGTGAAGGGTGTCTAAAACAGTAGCAACCAAATAACCGGTATTTAGTGCTACAGCTTCACCAGGCTCCAAATACACTTGAACTCCATATTTCTCCTTCATAAACAGGATTGAACGAATGAGTGTTTCAATATCATAATCCGGTCTTGTAATATGATGACCGCCTCCGAAGTTGATCCACTTCATATTTTGAATATACTTTCCAAACTTTTCATCTACAACTTGTAAAGTTCTTTCAAGTGTATCAGAGTTTTGTTCACACATTGTATGGAAGTGTAGGCCATCGATACCTTCAAGCTGGTCTTCTTCAAAGTTTTCAAGCGTTATACCAAATCTTGAATGTGAAAAACAGGGATTGTACATATCGACTTCGATTTCAGAGTACTCGGGGTTAATGCGCAGCCCGATTTCGATTTGCTTCGAATGGTTCTGTACTTTGCCCTTGAACTGATTATATTGTTGGAATGAATTAAAGACGATATGATCTGAGTAAGTAAGAATCTCCTCAAACTCCGATTCAGAAAAAGCGGGTGCGTAGGTATGTACCTCTTTACCCATTTCTTCATAGCCTAGTCTTGCTTCATGGACGGAACTAGACGTTACGCCATTCAAGTATTCTCCTATCAACGGATACACGGAGAACATCGAAAACCCTTTTTGTGCGAGTAGAATCTTACATCCGGTCCGATCGATAACTGATTTCAATTTCTCCAAGTTTTTAATGAGTAAACCTTCGTCTACTACATAGCTGGGGGAGGGGAGTGTGTTCAAGTCAATGTTCAATGTTAGTCCTCCTCAGTCAATCAGTTCAGGATTGAAGCTTTCCTGCCATGGCAAACCGTATTTGTTGAGTGCTTCCATGAATGGATCAGGATTGAACTCTTCGATATTGTGTACGCCGGGATTCTTCCATTTACCAGTCATAACAAGCATAGCACCAATCATTGCAGGTACCCCGGTTGTATAAGAAATCGCTTGTGAACCGACTTCTGCATAACATTCTTGATGGTCACAGACATTATAGACATAATATGTTTTCTCTTCGCCATCTTTGATACCTGTGAAGATACAGCCGATATTCGTTTTGCCTACTGTTCTAGGACCTAGGGAAGAAGGATCCGGTAAGATTGCTTTTAAGAATTGTAATGGAACAATTTCCTTACCTTCGAAAATAATAGGTTCAATAGAAGTCATGCCAACGTTTTCAAGTACTTTTAAATGGTTCAAATAATTCTCTGAGAACGTCATCCAGAAACGAATCTTTTTGATACCAGTAATATTGAGTGCAAGAGATTCCAATTCCTCATGATGTAACAAGTAAACATCTTTTGGACCGATTTCAGGAAGATCATAAACACGTTTAATTGACAATGGCGGAGTTTCGATAAACTCACCATTCTCAAAATAGCTACCATTTGCTGTTATTTCACGGATGTTAATTTCTGGATTAAAGTTTGTAGCGAAAGGATAACCATGATCACCAGCGTTTGCATCTACAATGTCAATTGTATGAATTTCATCGAAATGATGCTTTAACGCATGTGCAGAGAAGACACCTGTAACACCAGGGTCAAAACCACTACCAAGTAGGGCAGTGATACCCGCCTTTTCAAAACGTTCTCTGTACGCCCATTGCCAGCTGTATTCAAACTTGGCTTCGTCAAGTGGTTCATAATTTGCCGTATCGACATAGTCAACGCCAGTAGCAAGGCATGCATCCATAATCGTTAAGTCCTGGTAAGGCAATGCAACGTTAATGACGATATCTGGTTGGAAACGATTGATAAGTTCAACTAATTCTTCTACATTGTCCGCATCTACTTGCGCTGTTTGAATTTTAGTACGACCGCCGTCTAGTTTATCTTTCAATGCGTCACATTTAGAAACTGTACGGCTTGCGATACAGATTTCTTCGAACACGTCTGGAACCTGACAACATTTATGAGCAACGACCCCTGCAACTCCACCAGCACCAATAATTAAAGCTTTTCCCATTAATATACACCGCCATTTTATTATTTTTAGTTATCTGAATCAATTTCATTATATAGAGGATATTGTATTAAATTCTGAACAAGGTTGATTTACACTCCAGGCAGACGCTTCTCGTTACAATCAACGGAGCTCATCCATGCAAGTGAGTAATCGATAACGAAATTTAGTTAATGTTAAGTTTTTTAATTATAATTAGAAATTATGAAATTAATTTACATATAAGAATTAAGATAAAAAATTCTTTTAGTCGGTATTAATTGCTAATAACAATTCTCTTAACACTTTGCATGCGACAGCTGTGGAAACGCCGCTTTGATCGTAAATAGGGGATAGCTCATTTACATCACATGCGACAATATTAAGACCGCTCGCTGTTAATATGGCATTCAGTAAATCCATAAAGCTGACACCACCAGCTTCAGGTGTACCTGTTCCAGGAAAAACAGAAGGATCCAAGACATCCAAATCAATGGTTAAATAAATGGGTTTTCCTTTAAGCTTATCAACAATTTCTTCTAAACCGTTAAAGTTGAACTTGTTAGTAAAGACGTGGTCTTGCCCCCATTGGAATTCGCTACGGTCGCCAGAGCGGATACCGAACTGGAAGATTTTATCATCTCCAAGCAAGTCCCATACCCTGTGTATGACAGTAGCATGAGAAAGAGTCTCATCGAGATAATCCTCACGTAAATCTGCATGTGCGTCAAACTGAATCACATGTAAGTCGGGATGTTTTTTAGCAACAGCTCTTACAGCACCGAGTGTCACTAGATGTTCTCCGCCAATCATACATGGGATCTTGCTGTCATTCAAAATTTGAGTTGTAAAATCCTCAATTTGTCCTAGCGCTCTAGAAGTATTTCCGAAACTTAATTCTAAATCGCCACCGTCAAATACAGTGATATCTTCCAAATCTCTATCCTGATAGGGGCTATACGTCTCAATACCAAACGATTCACCGCGCATGGCTTTACTAGCAAAGCGAGTACCTGGGCGGAAAGAAGTCGTTGAGTCGAAAGGGGCACCGAAAATGACGATTTTTGATTCATCATATTCATTGTCACAGCCAATAAACGTTTCAATATTTCTATTCAACATCTTTTAATTGCTCCTTTACATAGTTTGGAAGAGCGAATGAACCGACATGTATACCCGTATTGTAATACTTCGTTTTCAAGCCAAGTTCGTTCCATGCCGCTACATCCAAATCTTGAATAGGGTCAAACTTTTTGGACGCGAAACCAAATAACCAATGTCCGGATGGATAAGTGGGCATATGAAATTGATACACTTTACAAACAGGGAAGAACCCTACAATTTTTTGATGTGCTTTCCTCATCCCGAGTGCGTCTTCAGCGTAAAATGGACTTTCGTGCTGATTTACAAGAATTCCATCATCAGTTAGAGCTTTGTAACAGTTGCCGTAAAATTCTTTAGTGAATAATCCTTCGCCTGGACCAAATGGGTCTGTTGAATCCACGATAATTAAATCATATTCATTTTCAATCCTGCGAACAAATTTTAACCCGTCTTCAAAGTGTAATTTGACTCTAGGGTCATCCAGTTTTGAGGCCGTCTGTGGCAAGTATTCCTTGCATACATCTACAACCAATTTATCAATTTCCACCATATCGATTTCCTCAATCGTCGGATAGGCAGTTAACTCGCGGATTGTTCCACCATCACCTGCTCCGATAACTAGCACTTTTTTGATAGCCGGATTAGTCGCAAGTGCAACATGTGTAATCATTTCGTGATAAATGAATTCATCCTTTTCTGTCAACATGACCAGTCCATCAAGTGTTAGAACTCTTCCGAACTCTGCCGTTTGTAAAATATCGATTTTTTGAAAATCACTTTTACCGGTGTAGAGGTGCTCTTCCACTTTCAATGAAAAACGGACATTGGGCGAATGATTTTCTGTGTACCATAAATTCATTCCACCAACTCCTTCAATACATTAATATTTTCAATATTGCTGTCCTCAGTACCGGTTAGGAAACAACCTTTTACTTTTGAGTAATCAATGAAATCTAAAATCTCTTTTGTAATTCGTTCACCTGGAGCTAGAATAGGGATGCCAGGTGGGTAGCACATCACGAATTCGCTGGAAATATAACCCGCGCTTTCTGAGATAGGTAACTTTTGCTTGGGTGCATAAAAGGCCTCTTGCGGGGTTAAAACCACCAACGGACTGATATATTCATGAATGTAAATCCTGTTTTTATCTTTAGAGTAGCGACGTTTGATCTCTGCTAAGGCAGCTACTAAACGTTCCAAATCCAAATGCCTATCGCCAACAGAAATATAGGCCAAAATATTACCGATATCGCCAAACTCGATTTGAATATCATACTCATCTCGCAGAATATCATATACTTCAATTCCAGCCAATCCGATTTCACGCGTATCTACCGAGAGTTTCGTTACGTCAAAGTCGTAAATGGTATCTCCATTAATAAGCTCTCTTGAATAGGCGTAATAGCCATCAATTTTGTTGATTTCATCCCTGGTGTATTGCGCCATTTCTGCTACTTTTTTAAAAATCTCTATCCCATTAAGAGCTAAACTTCGTCTTGAGATATCTAAAGAGGATAGCAATAAGTAAGAACCGCTTGTTGTTTGCGTCAAATTAATAATTTGTCGTGTATAACCTTCACTTACGTCATTATTAATCAATAAAAATGAACTTTGTGTCAATGAACCTCCAGATTTGTGCATACTAACGGATGCCATATCAGCACCAACTGACATTGCAGAAGCAGGGAGGTTATTACCGAAGTAGAAATGCGTGCCATGTGCTTCATCTACAAGGACGAGCATGCCATGCTTATGGGCTAGATCGGTTAGTGCCTTCAAGTTAGAACAAATCCCATAATAAGTAGGGTTATTGATAAGAATGGCTTTAGCATCTGTATTCTCTAAAATAGCTTGTTCCACATCTTTTACGGACATCCCTAGGGGAATACCGAGTTCACTGTGGACGCCGGGATTTACATAAATGGGTACAGCACCGCTTAAAATGAGTGCATTAATGGCGCTACGATGAACGTTGCGAGGCATAATGATCTTATCTCCAGCTTTGCATGCCGTCATGATCATTGCCTGTACAGCAGATGTTGTCCCATTCACCATGAAAAAGGCATTCTTTGCATTAAAGGCTTGAGCAGCTAATTCTTCAGCCTCTTTGATTACTGAAACCGGATGACATAGATTATCAAGCGGCTTCATGGAATTGACATCCATGGTCAGGCATTGCTCACCTAAGAATGCAGCTAATTCAGGATTACCTCTTCCGCGTTTATGACCAGGGACATCGAAAGGGACGACACGCATAGATTTATATTGATTGAGGGCCTCCATGATGGGGGCTCTATGTTGCAAATGATTTGTCACGTTATCACCCCTTATTCATCTATATTAGAACCGTTAAAAATCTCTGTCATTTCTCTACGTAACATCGTTGTAATCTCGAGTCTTTCACTAATAGGAAGCTCAGAGACATTCGTATTAAACAAATAATTTTGTAAGTTTATGTCTTTTATCAATAGTTTCGTGTGGAAAATATTTGATTGATGGACATTAATATCTTTCCAATCGTATTTCAGCAAGGTTTCACTGTCAATATAATCCCGGATGGATTCCATAGCATGATCTATATATACTTTCTTCCCTTCAATGCTACGAGTAAACCCACGCACGCGGTAATCAGTAGTTATAATATCCGAATCAAAACTGCCAATCAGATAATCCAGTGCATTCAAAGGTGATATTTTACCACACGTCGAGACATCGATATCTACCCGGAAAGTAGCAATCGAGTTATCTGGGTGATATTCAGGATATGTATGCACAGTCACATGACTTTTGTCCAAATGACCTACAACTGTATTACGGGTTTTAAGAATTGACAGTTCCTCTTGACTGTAAGGGCCGTCAATCAGTGGTCCAGGAAAGGAACCTTCAGAGATAAGAATTGTTACGCTCGCACCCTGGGGATCATAATCCTGCTTACTAACATTCAAAACTTGAGCACCAATAATTTCGGTCACTTCATGGAGAATAGCCGTTAATCTCTCAGAATTATATTGTTCATCAATATACTCGATATATTCACTTTGCTCCCGCTCACTTTTCGCATAGCAAACATCATAGATGTTGAAGCTAAGTGTCTTGGTGAGGTTGTTAAAGCCATATAGCTTCAGCTTATTTTCCAACCCTAACATCACGCCTCTCATGTGAAAACAATACTAATTATAGCACGTCTAATTCCTAGTCAATATAGTTATTTTTAGAAAAAGTAAAATTAATTTATCATTATTAGGCGTACGATATCATAACTACGTAGAGGCCAATTTCATTGAAATATAATAGATACGACTCGCACTATCCGCGTCAGTTACATAATCCTATTTCCAAGTGAATTATTGTTTTCGTTATTATAGTCTGTGGATTAGACTTGAACTTTATGCGTTAAAACAAAAAGCCAGTTACTCGGCTTAAATAGTTTGCTGAGTAACTGGTAGTAGTAATTATATAATTATTTAATTTACAAAATCTTCTCTAAAAAGTCTTGTGCTCGTTTACTCTTTGGTGAAGAGAAGAACTCGGCAGGGGGGGCATCTTCTACTAATTGACCATCGTCTAAAAATAACACGCGATCTGCCACTTCTCTTGCAAATCCCATTTCATGTGTGACAATTGCCATTGTCATTCCCGTTACCGCTAAAGATTTAATAACTTCCAGTACTTCCTTAACCATTTCGGGGTCAAGGGCGGAAGTCGGCTCATCAAACAGCATCATTTCAGGTGACATTGCCAAAGCCCTTGCAATTGCTACACGCTGCTTTTGCCCACCTGATAACCTTACTGGATGTTCTTTCTCTTTTTCGGAAAGGCCCACTTTTTTTAATAATTCACGTCCAAGAATTTCTGCATCATTCTTCGAAGTACCTTTTACCATCATTGGTGCATATATAATATTTTCAAGAACAGTCTTATGAGGGAAGAGGTTAAACTGTTGAAATACCATTCCCACTTGTTCTCTAACCTTCATGATATTCACTTTGGGATTTGTCACTTCATTTTCATTCACCCATATTTGTCCGCTAGAGGGATTTTCAAGGAGATTGATGCAACGAAGAAATGTTGATTTCCCGGAACCTGAAGGGCCAATAATCGCGATGATTTCCCCTTGTTTAATGGTGGTTGAAATACCTTTCAAAACCTCAACTTTCCCGAAGTTTTTACGGAGATTCTGAATCTTAATCACTTCTTCTCATCCTCCTTTCAATCACTTTCCCAAGAAGTGTTAACACAATTACCATTAGATAGTAGATGACACCTGCGAAGATAAGGGATTCAAAATAGCGATAAGTGCTACCACCGACAATATAAGATCTTCTCATAATGTCCGTGACACCAATTACAGTGACAATCGCGGATTCCTTCGTTAACGTTATAAACTCATTTACTAATGCGGGTAAAATATTTTTCAAAGCTTGCGGTAGAACGATATCTTTCATCATTTTCTTATAAGGAATACCGAGCGCCATTGAAGCTTCTAGCTGTCCTTTATCTACAGCTAAAATACCAGCTCTAATAATTTCTGAGATATATGCACCCGAATTTAAACCGAATGCCAAGATAGCTGCGGTATACGCACTGACTTTTATATCAAAAAGTTGTGGGGTACCGTAATAGATTAAAAGAAGTTGGAGAATTAACGGTGTTCCACGGAAAATGGACGTATAGATATCCGCAAACCATTTGAGTCCTTTAAATGGTCCGATTTTGCATAATGCCAAAAGAATTCCGATTGCAAAACCAATAAGTGCCGCAACGCCAACAATTTTTAGAGTGACCGCGATTCCTTGCAGAATATAAGGAATCGAGGGAGCAATTTGTGTAAAGTCTAAATTCATGGGTTACACCCTCTCTTCCTATCTGACTTAGTTGCTTAGTTACTGAACCATTTCAAAACTAGTTTTTCCACTTCGCCTTTGTCTTGTAATTCTTTTAGGGCTTGGTCGAATTCAGCAGTCAATGGACTGTCCTTTTGGAATGCCATTGATAAACCTAATTTGTGCTCTTCAGGAAGCTCAAAACTGGATAGGTCCTTATCTGACTCGATGTAGCCATTTGCCACTACATCCGCAATTACGATTGCATCAAGATGGCCAGATTTGATTTCTTGGAATAAATCTGGAACACGGTCCCGGCTTTCGACTGTATACCCAAATTGTTCTTCAAGTGATTGCGCACCTTTTTCTTGAACAGAAGCTGTTTGTGCGCCTACTTTTTTACCTTTAAGATCTTCCGCACTATTGATGTTGCTGTCTTTTGCTGTAATTACCAGATTTGTTGCTGTGAAATATGCTGTTGAAAAATCCACTACTTTTTTACGTTCTTCATTGTTGCCGTCCATACCTGCAACGACCATGTCAATGCTCTTTGCTTGTAACGCTGGAATTAGGCCATTGAAATCCATATCTTCAATTTCAAGCTCATAGCCAAGTTCTTTAGCAACCATTTTTGCTAAATCTATATCGAAGCCAATAATTTCATCACCTACCGCAGTGTCAACATATTCGAAAGGAGGGTAATCAGCTGAAGTTCCCATCTTAAGAATCTTGGTTTCTTCCGTATCTGAAGTACCTGTTGTTCCGCTATCCGCCTCATCTTTCGTTCCACATGCCGCTAGTACGCTCATAACTAAAACGAGTAGAAGTGCAATTCCTGACCATTTTTTCATATTAAATCTCTCCATTCTCAATTGGTTTTATTTTCGAATTCCGTTAAAGCTTCATCCAATACGTTCAATCCATCGTCAATCTGCTCTTTCGTTATTGTAAGCGGGGGAATCATCCGGATTACTTCACCCGAGTTACCGCATAAGTAGAACAGAACGCCTTTTTGGAGACAACTATCTAGTACAGTCATTACGGCTTCGCCATCAGGTTCACCCGAATCAGGATTACCGAGTTCGATACCAATCATCAAGCCGACACCTCTAATATCGGTAATAACTGGGTGCTTCTCTTTCATTTCAAGCAGGCGTTTCTTTGCATAGGCACCCATTTCGGTCGCGTTTTCCAATAACTTTTCTTCTTTCATCACTTCAAGAGAAGCAAGGGCAGCAGAACAAGCTATAGGGTTACCGCCAAAAGTCGTTCCATGTGTGCCGAGCGGCCATTGATCCATCAGTTCCTTGGAGGCGACCGTCGCACTTAACGGAAGTCCTGCAGCAATCCCTTTAGCAATCGCCATGATGTCCGGTTTAACATCAAATGTCTGTGCAGCAAACCAATTACCAGTACGGCCAAACCCTGTTTGGACTTCATCGAAAATAAGAAGAATGCCATGACGGTCGCAAATTTCACGAACTTTTTTAAGCCATGCCTTTGGCGGAATGATGTAGCCACCTTCGCCGAGAACTGGTTCGATGATCATGCAGGCGACTTCTTCAGGGTCAACTTGGTGACTGAAAAGTTTTTTTACGTCTTGTTCTAGTTTTTCAGGGAAGAAGACTTCAGGATCTGCCCCTTCAGGAAGATATTCAGGTAAAGCATATGGCAATTGATATGAAAGCCATGTGGGTTGCAGATGTTTTCGGTATTTACTTTTAGATGTTGTAACGCTTAATGCGCCCATTGAACGTCCGTGGAAGCATCCTGTAAAAGAAACAATATAAGGTCGGCGAGAAGTGTACTTGGCAAGTTTTAATGCACCTTCAATCGCTTCAGTACCACTATTTGCGAAAAAGAAGTTATCGAGTTTTGGTGGCAAAATCGATTGTAATTCCGCAGCGAGTTTTAGAATTGATTCGTAAATGATGACGCCCGAGGGACCATGTATAAGGTTGTCCGCACTGTCTTTTATCGCCTGAACTACTTTGGGATGACGATGACCGACGTTTTCCACGGCAATACCAGATGTGAAGTCTAAATACCTTTTACCATCAGCGCCGTAGTAATAACATCCCTCAGCTTTAACAACCGGTAAATTCGGATGGTCTTTTGCCATGCTTGGTGCTAGAAAGTTTCCGATATTGTCGACCATATGAAGCCAATCTTGTTTTTCATTGTTTTGTAGAGACAATCTAGACACTCCTATTGAAATTCATTGTATTTTTTTAGTTTGCGTACGACGGAAGGTTGACTTATTCCTAAGAATTTCGCAATTTCAGTTGTTGTTCGATAGCGCTCTTGTGCGTCTCTTAAGACTTTCATTTCTACGTCTTCTAAAATGCTTGGGAGCGTACGACCTTCAAGATGAATAATAGACAAATCATTTGTGGTTTCCTTGCGGTATTCTGGTGGTAAGTCTATCGACGTGATAATAGAAGAAGTACTTTGAACAACAAGTCGTTCCATTACATTCTTCAGCTCGCTGTGATTACCCGTCCATTCAAGTCGAAGTAGATGGTTAAACAAATCATCTGCAATTCTCTTCTCGGTATGGTGATAACTGGCAAAGTGATGCAAATAAAATGTAATTAAAGCACTCAAATCTTCTTTTCTCTCATGTAATGGTTTTAAATAAATAGGCACAATATGAAGTAAATAATATAAGTCTCGGTGAAATTCTTTTCCAAGTAATGCATCTGTAAGAACACTTTCGGAAGAGCTGATGAGTCTCACATTAAGTGGAATGGCTATCGTTGAATGGATAGGTGTGTATTCACGTGCTTTTAAAACACTCATCAGTTTCCCTTGTAAATGAACAGACAACTTATTAATCCCTTTTAAATAGAGTGTACCTCCATGAGATAACGTCAACAATCCGGTTTCTGTGTTTTCAAACTCACCACCGAATAATTCTCGTTCAAACATCGCTTCAGGTATTGTTTCGCAGTCGATTTCAATGAATGGCCCATCTTTACGAGTGCTTTCATTGTGAATGACCTTTGCCATTGTCGTTTTCCCGGTTCCTGCTTCTCCATAAAGGAAAATGGAGACGTCTAGTGCGGCTGCATTACGTGCAGTTTCATAGGCGATTCGAGTTGATCTGCTTTCAATCGTCAGCCCATCAATTGTAAGATTTTCTTTACGTAAGTGAGATAGTTCTTGTTTTGCCAAAGACATTTCAAGTTCAAGATCTTTCATGTATTCCTGAATAACCAGAAGTTCTGCTACTTCATATGAATAGCTCATTACAAATTCAACTTCACCCGATTCATTAAAAAAAGGCATACCAGTAATAAGTACTTTCTGTCCACCTGGAGTCGATTGTATAATGACTACTTTCTTTTTCTGTTGAAGAACTAAAGGTGTTATGGCAGGCGAGAATATCCCCATTTTCTCCAGCGCATAAACGGACTTTCCGAGTAACTCTTCAGCTTGTATACCATAATTTCTTCCACTAATTTGCGAAGCTTTTACTATGATACCTGCGTGATTGGTTACGATGATGTCTTCGTCATATGAATCGATAATTTCTTCCCTTGAATTTGGATGTAAGAAAAATCCTAACATACGACCACCTTTCCTCAGAATGACATTATTCAATTTTGAATTATTATTTAGAAGTAAATAAATTGTACTGCTTTTTCAGAATAGCGGCAATAGATATTTAAAAATAGGGAAGATTTTTTATGTAAATAGTTGATAACGTTGAAAAGTATAACATGTATGTTCATTCTTGCACAAGTATAATTATGCAAAAATGAATAAAGGGAAATTAGGATTTCCTTTCTCTATTGCTTTATGATTAACTGACTAGAAGGGCTACAATTTAAATTCATTAAATGGAAGGAGAATTATGAATGCTAAAAGAAATGATATTCAAGAATATATCGAATGCCAGGATAGAAATGATAAAGATTCGTCGTCATTTACATATGCATCCTGAGCTATCACATCAGGAGATTGAAACGCCTAATTTCATCGCGAACTACTTGGAAGACTTGGGAATTGAAGTTAGACGTGGGGTTGGTGGAAGAGGAGTCACGGGGATAATTCGTGGTGGGAGGTCTGGGAAAACAATTGCATTTAGAGCGGATTTTGATGCGTTGCCAATTCAAGATGCTAAAAATGTCCCTTATCAATCAACTGTTCCCGGAGTCATGCATGCTTGTGGGCATGACGGTCATACTGCAGCATTACTAGGGTTTGCGAAATCTTTGAATTCAGTAAAGGACCAACTTCAGGGGACTATTGTGCTCATTCATCAGTTCGGGGAAGAACTGCCACCTGGTGGGTCAAGGGCAATGATTGAAGATGGTTGCCTTGAAAACGTCGATGCGATTTACGGTGCCCATCTACAGTCAAATATGGAAGCGGGTTATGTCTATGTGCGTGATGGTTATTTACAGGCTGGAGAAGATACGATAAAAATCACTGTAAATGGTTCTGGAGCACATGGGGCGGAACCGCAAAATGGGGCAGACCCGATTCTGGCAGCCAGTCATATTATGGTTGCCCTACAGTCGATTGTAAGCCGCAATGCAGACCCATTGAAAGAACTTGTCATTTCGATAGGGAAGTTTCATGCAGGGGATGCGGATAACGTCATTCCAGAGAAAGCAGTTATGGAAGGGACAATTCGAGTCTTTGATGAGGACTTACGAATGCTTGCCGGCAAACGTCTAATTGAACTCGCACAATTTGTCGGTCGTGGACTCGGTTGTGAAGTTGAAGTCCAAATAGAAAAAGGCTATGACGCACTTTGGAATCATCCAACGCAAGTGAATATTGTCCGCCAAGTGGTAACGGATGCATTTGGTAAGGACGTTTTGGTGGAAACTCAACCAATTATGCCGGTTGAAGACTTTTCTTATTTTCTGCAAAGAATTCCAGGCGCATTTTTCTTCGTTGGAGCAAAAATGGATGACACAGATAATGTCTTTCCACATCATCATGAACGTTTTGACTTTCACGAACCTGCAATGGAAATGATCGCGAAAACATTCGCGGGAATTGTACTTGCATATCAAACATAACCAATGCTCGGAGCGCAATAGCCCGTACAATATTAAAGGCAGGACTATAATTTTATAATAAATGAATGCTAGTTGTTGTAAACGGTTGAATAAAGGGGGAGTTAAAGATTAAAATAGTTATCGCTCCAGATTCATTTAAAGGCAGTGTCACAGCGATGGAAGCTGCACGATCGATTGAAAAAGGTGTTTTCCAAGCGTTTCCAAATGCAGAAACGGTTCTTGTCCCTGTAGCAGATGGGGGCGAGGGAACAATGGAAAACTTAGTCGCTGTTACCAAAGGATATACGAAGACAGTTCTAGTTATAGGACCACTTAGAAGTCCGATTGAAGCTAAATACGGTGTGCTTGGAGATACTAAAACTTGTATAATCGAGATGGCGACTGCATCAGGTTTGAATTTATGATTAAGCCAAGAACACCCGTGACTTCAATCGTGGGATGAATTGGCTTTCTTTTTTTGTTCTAAAGTGACATCACTATGCAAACGCATGTTCCATTTGGTATAATATTCTTAATGGAGGCAGGTGACAAACTATGGAGACGAATAAAGAATATCGAACTTTTCAATTCAACATTAAAAATGGCCATAAAATGTATACTTATATCGATGAACTTTGTCTAAATAGTAATAACCTATATAACACGACAAACTTCTTTATCAGGCAAGTTTTGTAGATGAAGACATTATTCCGACCTACAAATCGGGGAATAATACAAATCACATTTTCAGTGGAAAAGATTAAAACGCGGTATTTACCGTACTAAAAATAATTTTTTAATAAATACAGATGTTAATGGTGCAGTAAACATCCTAAGAAAAGTAGTGCCGAAAGCATTCGCTAACGGTATAGCGGCTGTGTGTTCCCAGCCTCAAGTGGTCAATGTGCGATAGCACCAACCCTGAAACCCGTGACTTCAGTCGTGGGAGGTTCATTGAGCAGTACTGAATTAGATCCACTTAACGCAACTACTTATGGAACAGGTCAATTGATTAGACATGCACTCGATGAAGGATTTAGAAGTTTCATATTGGCGCTTGGTGGTTCAGCAACAAACGATGGGGGCGCTGGAATGCTTCAAGCACTAGGTCTAGAACTGAGGGATAATACAGGTGCGGAGATTGATTTTGGCGGGGGATCATTAAATAAACTGGACACTATTTCTACGGGAAACATTGATCCCTGCATTAGTGAAAGTCGATTTTTGATTGCGTCTGATGTTGAGAATCCCTTTGTTGGACCTAATGGGGCTTCACACGTGTTTGGTCCGCAAAAGGGCGCGACTAAAGAAATAGCTGAACTCTTAGACAACAACCTTTTACATTTTGCTAATTTGATTGAAAGGGATATAGGCATTAGACTCCATGAACTTCAGGGAGCAGGTGCGGCAGGTGGTTTCGGAGGCGCAGTTCTTGCGTTTTTTCCTTCAACAATAAAGCGGGGTGTAGATGTCGTACTCGAGTATACAAGGCTTGACGAACATCTATTAAATGCAGACCTTGTCATTACGGGCGAAGGACAACTGGATTTTCAAACGGCTTTTGGAAAAACACCCATGGGAGTTACCCAAATGGCAAATAAACGCAATGTATCTACTATAATTCTGGCTGGGTCGCTAATGGGGGATATCGATTCACTTTATCAGTACGGCGTAATTGGAGCATACAGCATCATGAATAAACCGATGAGTTTAAATGAGGCCATGGAAAACGCAAGTGAGCTATTAGAAAAAGTCGCGGAACAAGTTTGTCGTACCTATTTTTCAACTAGAAAAGTGGTTGAATGATATGGAAATCAAAAAACGATTGAAAAGCTAAACAAAAAAGCCCTAAACAGTTCACCTGAACTTGTTTTGGGCTTTTTCATGTTATTGAATTGCTTGAATATCCTTCAAAATTGCATAACCGTTTTTCACCTTTAAGTGAGCAACCAATTGCCCTTTAGCAGATAAATCCTCAAGCTCTTTTCCAGTGTTTTCTGGTACATAGAATCTATCTAAACCAAAGTTAATGGAATGAACGTTTATACCTGTCGTATTTTGATAGTCATAGCCATTCAGTTTTCCAGTTAAGTAAATACTGCCTTTTGGTTTTTTATCAGTTAAGCTATCAAGTACATAAATGTCTCCCTGTTTAACTAGCTTTCCATAAACAGTTAACTGATTGGAATTCGTGTGTTTTTCAATTTTTTTCAAAATACTTGTGGGAATTTCGCTTTTTGCAACTTCCTCAATTTCATAGCGGAGCGTTACATAATCTCCATACAATAAATCTCTCGGATCCACAGGCACAGTTAACAAGCTGATATCTTCACCGTACGTTAGCGCCCATAGCGGTTTAAAAGTCAAGCTAATTAACAATATAAGAGGGATGGCTAATGCAACGATGAAACCAAAACGCTTATTTTTCATCCTGTTCATTGGCTATCACCTTTCCTCTGACGTGTCTTTTCAAACCAGAAACCAAAGCCAATTAGGATCAAACCACCAATGACAAAGAATAGTGATTTTGGCATGAAGTCATATGACAAATCTGCGTAAAAGCGGAAAATCAGTGCACAAACAATGAGAACAGCGGGTAAACTACCGATTTTCAAGAAGAACAGTAGTTTTATCGCGAAAACAATTGTGAAAATAATCGCCATGATTTCGGCAGTATCTCCAGAAACAACATCTATCCAAGTAGTTGGAAATGTTAGAAATAGACCCGCTATTCCATAGACAACTGAACCAAGCCATTCAGACGATAATTGGTACCTGCCAAACGGGTAAAAGGCGAGAAATAACCCAATGATGAAGAAAGTACTTGCAATAAGAAGCCCATGCACATCAAAATAGATGAATAAATTGAAAATAAACGTCATTGCTAAAACCGTATTAGCGATGAACAAACCTCTAGAATGATCGAACCTTTTTTCATTCATCCAAAAAAGAAATGGAATGACAAGTAGAAGGAAGTAAGGTACACCACTGATTCCACCCCATACATTGAATCCATAGATAATGAAAAATCCTGTTGCTACTGCAGCTATAAATTTATCTTTCAAGTAATATGCGAGCGGTAAAATCCCGAGTCCCCACATGAAGAAATCTGCATAGACGCCTGCGCTTAGGTTAAACATTTGGCCAATCAAGAAGATACCAGCACCGTACACAGCCACACCGATATAATAAAGGCTACGCGATGTTTTTGGATAACGTTCTTCCATTTTATAGCCGCCAATATAAAAGCCAGCTGTCGCAAAGAATAATAGAATAAACTTTGCAAGTTTCGGTATTTCCTGCCAATTTCCAGCGATGAAACTTAAAATACCGACACCTATTAAAATGGCTCCAAAGACCAGCAAGACCCGCACAAAACCCACTCGTTCAGTAGGCTCGTATTCCGATAGAAGTGCGCTTCTTTGATCCGTCCCAAGCTTTCCTGCTTGTTCCAAATAGCGAAACTCCTTTTCAAGAACACGGTATTCAGAATTACTGACTTTTCTCTTCATCTAATCGAGCCCCCTATTCCATAGTTTCTCGTATGCTTAATTATACCCGTTTTTATTCATTAACAACACTGGAAGTTAAGGCTATTTTCTAGAACAGTTTAAACTGTATAAGAGACAAGTGGTAGATAGACGAATGAATAGTTTTTGGGCACTCTAGTACTTAGCACATTGTATTCTTTGCTGTGTGCTATAAGAAGTGTTCTTCCTTAAAATGAAAGTAGGGATGCGACGAAATCGCATCCCTACGTATTAAGAAATTTCGATAATGTATTGAAGTCGTTCAATATAGTAATACAACTGTATCCGTATTGCTCATTGTGTGGATTAAATTATTCGCTGGCGATTCTGGACAATTACCATGCGTAATTTTATTAGTACATATCTAAACCCCACGTTTATTCCCCCATATAAGGGTATGGAGCTGAGGTAACACCCTAACGTCATTCATGATAGATGAATTGACGGTCAAATCAACCAACCATTCATACCGATTCAGTAGAGTAGACACTAGCAGTTCATTTTCAGTCGTCGTCGTATCGTCGTTTCCTGTCTGTAAAAAGAAAGGAAAAGCCGGGTAACGTTGGTGGACGGCTTCGGCAAATTTGAAATCCACTTCATCAAAAATGACGATTTTCAAACTAGCCGTCGTATTAAGCAGTTTCTCCATAAATGTATCCAGTTTGCTGAAATCTGTTGCCATTCCAGAACTAGGTGGTTTTGGAGAAAGGGTAATATCATCGATTTCCAACAACCAATCCTGCCAAAAAGAAGCCTGCGTTTCAACCGCAACTTTCCAGCCTTGTTCATGGCATAAATCAACAAGTTCCCCGATACCTTTATGAAGCGCAGGATTCCCACCTGATATTGTTACATGTGAAAATGACTGCCCTCCAATAGCTTTAAGTTCATCTATAATTTCAATTGGTTGTTTCGAAACGCTCTTTCCTGAACCATCCCACGTGAAACTGGAATCACACCACGAGCATGAATAATCACACCCTGATGTCCGAACGAACATCGTTTTCAATCCCATTACCATTCCTTCACCTTGAATAGTTGGTCCGAACACCTCCATCACAGGAATCTTCATACGTTCTCCTCCAGTTTAGGCCGGTAGATGACGTAGCTTGTTGGCGTTTCACGGACAATGACCTGAAGACAGACTGCTTTATTGCTCCTCGTCTGTAGAACTTCCTGAATTGAATTATAAATCTGTTCGGCTAATTTCTCAGTTGTAGGGAAGTTAGCCTTAAATTCAGGATGATCATTCAATACGGAATGATCATATTTATCATGAATAAGGGTTTTGAGTTCCTTGAAATCAATCAGAAAACCAATTGAATCCAATTCATTTCCTCCGATTGTTATGTTCAAATAGTACGTATGCCCATGCATCACTTGGCACTTTCCAGCATTTTCACTCGGAATGTAATGCGCCGCAGAAAAATGCATGTCTTTGTTAAGTTCAAAACGAAACGAGTGCTGAACTTGTGGGTAAAATTGCTGCATCATTCGGAAACACCTTCAGACTTTTTAGTAATGTAAGCAATTAGTCCATCATTTCGTAACACACAAGCTGGACATTCCCCGCAGCCTGAACTTGGAATTCCGTTGTAGCATGTAAGTGTTTTGTGCTGTACAAAATCAAGTGCACCTAATTCATCAGCCATTGCCCAGACCTCGGCCTTATCCAGCCACATTAAAGGCGTATGGATAACAAAGCGCCCATCCATTGCTAAATTCAACGTGACATTCAATGACTTAATAAAATTGTCACGGCAATCTGGATATCCGCTAAAATCAGTTTCACTCACACCCGTTATTAAGTGCCGGGCTCCAATCGCATCCGCATAGACAGCCGCAAACGACAGAAATAGGTGATTCCTTCCTGGAACAAAGGTAGAAGGTAATTCACCATCTACTTCTTTTACTTCGATTTCATCACGTGTCAAAGCATTAGCAGATAGTTGATTAATAAGGCTCATATCGAGCAGTTTAAACGACACACCGAGCTCATCCGCAATTTTTCTTGCACATTCAATTTCCGCTGAATGGCGCTGACCATAATCAAACGTGACCGTCGCAACTTCAGCGAAATTTTTCAATGCCCAAATTAGACATGTTGTACTGTCTTGGCCGCCACTGAATACAACGACTGCTTTTTCATTTTTCATAGTAAACATCTCCTTAGTTTTTTTTGAGAGGGAGTTTTCGAACCTCTTTTTCGAACAATGTTAATAATAGCATAGGAGTAGAAGCTACTAGTAGTAGTTTCCACTTTAAATAAAATGATATATTTATTCAGTATTTATATACCGATTTAATCCTAATCAATTTTAATATATAAAATGTGATTTGTTGGTACATTCATTTGTATAAAGGGAATTGACATCACCAAGGATCAAAAACGGGAAGCATAAAATATATAGGATTAGTGCCGATTAACTCCACAAATTTTTATGATTTATGTATTAAAACGCTTTTTTAGCAGAAGATAATAACGAATCTTAACAATTACCGGGAAGAGTGTTTTTATGGTGCCCATTCGTAATGATGTAATCCCTTTAAAAACTCGAAACGGTATTGCGGATTCAATAATTGTTCGAAACTGCTAATTAAATAAGGGAGGTGTTAAAATCATGAGAACGATACAACGAATTGCCTTGGCTTTGGTAATAATTGGAGCAATCAACTGGGGCTTAATTGGATTCTTTAAGTTTGATTTGGTAGCATCACTATTTGGTGGACAAGAGGCGTTTTTATCACGGGTGGTTTACGGTCTGGTTGGGTTAAGTGGATTGGCTTGCTTGGGTATCTTATTTAATCCAATCGAAGAAACAGTCGCAGATAAAGAAATCAATCGTCGAGGCGTTAATAATCTCAGTTACGATACTGAGTTTGGTGAGGAAACAGATATTGCGAAGTTGCGTGAGTCTTCTAAGAAACCCATTGATGAAAAGAATTCAGCTGACACAAGAAAGAAGGATTCAACAGACAATAAAAAATAAAGGAAGCTGAGCAAAGTTGTGGCATTTGAAAAAACATCCCAGCCTATGTCATATTGACAAGGGCTGGGATGTTTTTTAATGCATTACCAATACTTTTTCGAAGGTATTAATATAAATTGGTGTCAATTTTCATTAATAATTTCATCTACTGTAGATTCAACTTCAGCTCGTGACATTTTTTCTTTACCACTCTTAAGCGTTTTTAATGTTGTTTTTGCCAAGGCAAGTGGGATTTTACAGAATAAAAGAATGTTTTTAGTGTCTAATGACTCTACATAGGCATCCGCTTTATCCAAGTTCTTTGTTGCATAGGAAAACATGTCGTTACGGTCCCAACCATCGGGAATAAAATGAACGCCGCGATCAGCATCTTCCTCTTGATTGCGAAGCATATTGACTGCCTGCAAACCACGTCCGTATCCTATAGCTAATTCACGATCTGTTTTAGTGCCATCATACATCTCCCATATGTCCGAAAGCATAACACCTACTAATCCTGCTACATAGTATGTATATTCATCTAAATCTTCTTTGGTTTTAACTAACCAATCCTTCTCGACCCATTTCGCCATTCCGTCTGCCATAATACTTGTTGACTCTTTTACCTTGTCCATAATATTTTCCGGACAAAAAGATAGCCAATCAGCCAGCCTTAATGTTACTTCAGGTAAAAGGTCCTCATAAGGCTTTAATAGTTGTTGATAGGCTGCACCATCAAAGTCTGCTTTTAAAAGTTCGCTTGTTGAGCGCAAAAGATATTGCTTCGTCTCCGATTGTAATCCTTCGTGATCTTCAATTTCATCAATTGCTCGCATACATAAATATGCTGATCCTACAGACTTTCTTAATGTTGGATTTAGTAATTTGATGGGGATATAAAAGGTTCTACTTGTCAACTTAAGGATGTGCATGGCTTCTTTATTTAACTTTGCTTCATTAATCAATGAAATGATCCCCCTTTCACAATGAGGTTGTTAATGTTTTGACGCGTCAGATAGAAAACAATCAATTACTCGGATAATATCTCAGGTTATTCAGATTGTATTCGCTCACAATATACTTGGATCGTATAATCTTTATTGTATCATGGACGGCAGTAATACGTACAAATAAACTCAGCCTACAACTTAAAGGCTGAGTTTGGATTATATTGCAGTCAACTTCAAATTGATGTCGTAATGTGCAAAAAAGACAAATTATTATTTCGTGTTCTTCTTTTTAGCGGCTTCTTCCAGTTTGCTTTTTGGATCTTTTGATAGGTCAGTATCTGCATAACCTTGGGGTGTTACACTAGTCGCTTTCTTACCCTTATCGTTATTTTTGTCTTTCTCCATTTTTTCACCCCCTATTAAAATGAATTGCTATATGTGATTGTTCCTTGTCACTTCATCTGGATTTGTATCACTGTAGATACCAGTTCCAAGTCCGCCACTCTTGGCAATTAATTCTTTTACTTCATTATAAGTTAGGCCCGAGTTTGCATTTTTTCTTTTTACGTCTTCAATATCTGTTCCAGATACTGTATAAGTTCTTTTGTTCGAATTGCTATTTATGTTCAAAAAGTCACCTCCATTTTGTGTATACTTATGTTCTCTCAATTCAGGATAATTATTCAGGGATTTATTGTCATTGGTGCAAGTGACTATATGGGACACTGCTTCGGAAATACACTATAATTGTCTAGAGTGAAAATCCAAAACACGAAAAAAGGTAATTGCTGATTTATTGGGCCATCAAGGTAGTTCGTCTGTTAGCCGCATTTTACAAATGAGAAATCAATATAAAATAATCGTATAAGTCATAATGAAAAGTCAGTAATCTGAATAGGGATGCTGACTTTTCCATGTTTATAGTTATCAGATTGTGAAAGAGGGCATGCTAATGAAACAAGATTCATCCACACTTAAGGTAATGCGGTGCGGACTAGGCATGACGGATAATGCCCGCAAAGGAATAGCGAAATTGACAATTGGCGAATATGCATTTTTTTCGATGCAAGAATCCTTTTATGTATATATTGAAAAACGACCGAATAATAGACAGGGAAATATGTCGTTTTCAATTTACTTTGATAACGTAGCGAATGAAGTTTTATCAAAACGTCTAAATGATAGAGTGGCCGTAATGGAATGCGTTTATCAAAATGAAAGTTTTTTGGCAACCGGTTTTCAAGTTAGGGGAAGGAAAGAACCCGTCCAGACAAACAGACGTCTTCCAGCACGCTTGAAATTTCTGGTAGGGCGTAGTACAGGTATTGCAATGCCGATTGATCTTTACACAAGCATTCGAGAGTTGCCGATTGCACAAGAACGTTCGGAGTATGTGAAGAAAAGAATTGCCGGCTGGGAAGGCTATCTGCGAGTAGAGGAAAGAATTGCCGATGTCGATGATTTGACGACGCCTTTTTCACACGCATCTTTGAATGCAGACTTCAGTAAATTGACCATTCGATGTAAAGAACTAAAAGGAAATGAATGGAATACTATTAATGGTTTCAGTGTTAAGTTGAAAGGACTTCAAAATGAAATTGGAAATGTTATTAATACGAGTAAGGGCAAAGGGATTGTAGAAATCGAACTGAGTCGCAACTGTAAAGAGATGGCTCGCCGGAATGAATGGAATCCGAATACATATAAGGAAGTAGTATTTAGTAACTTTGCTGCGCTTAGCCAGGTAAGGAGACTTCGAAAGGGGTTCAAAGATCTACAGGATGGACTTGCTGCCAATGCAAATTTGGAGAGGGTACTTTTTGAAGAGCGGCCAGTTGTACGTATTTCCAAGAAACAACAGAATCTTGTTTTTCATAATGAACTTAACCAGTTCCAGAAAGAAGCAGTCACTGGAGCAATGACTTCAAATGATTTGTACGTTATTCAAGGACCACCGGGTACAGGGAAAACGACGGTTATTTCAGAGATATGCCACCAGAATGTCAAAGCAGGTCTGCGTACTCTCGTTGCTTCCCAAGCAAACCTTGCTGTGGATAATGCACTCGGAAGACTTCTATCTCATCAGGACGTCCGAATTTTACGTTATGGTCGAACTGAAAGTATTGAAGAAGAAGGCAAAAAGTTCATTGAAGAAAACGTAGCTATAAACTGGAAAGACGTGACGTTGAATACCATCAATGCAAAACGCCAGTCGAATACAAATAGAGAAAGACAAATAAATGATTTGTTAGTTAGTCATGGCGTAAAGTTAACAGAAATGAAGAATGAATTGATGTCTTTAGACAAAAAAGTTGAATTGAAGGAAGCCGCTCAAGAAGAATACATAACTAATTCTTTGACAATGAAAAAGCAACTTACTAATCTGAAGAACTTGAAAGAAGAAAGTGATAAGTTGGTCAAAATTCAGGCCGCATTCATCCAATCTGAAACGACGTTAACCAGTGATGTTAATCGACTTGAAGAGCTCGTCTTATCGAAAAGCACAAGTATAGCTACAGCGGGGCAAATGGAAAAATTAGAACTACGAATAGAAAAGCTTCAATACTTCATTAGCTATAGTCAAACAGTAAATAAGATTGACGAGATGAATAGGTCCATTGGGGCCCTTCATAAAGAAGTACAAATAATAAATACCAAAAAGAAGCGACTTCATGTATTTTTGGAGGATATTCAAAAAATCACTAAAATAGATCGTTTACAAAAACACATGGATTCGTTTGAAATTATTCCACACTTCAACACACAGTGGAAAATTACCGAGTTAAATCA
Source organism: Sporosarcina sp. Y1004 (assembly GCF_057669665.1). Classification (NCBI taxonomy): domain Bacteria; kingdom Bacillati; phylum Bacillota; class Bacilli; order Caryophanales; family Caryophanaceae; genus Sporosarcina; species Sporosarcina sp. Y1004. The sequence continues at coordinate 162,824 of NZ_JBYHFQ010000004.1, forward strand.
ATTGATCGCCACTATTAAATCTGAAACAGCGGATGTTGGATACAGTGAGTGGCAAGAACTTTCACAGCGACTATACAATGCCATTGAAATGATTGAGCGTTTATTGAAAGATAATGGTTTTATTAAGAAAGAACTGAAAAGAACAGTAAATGATAAATATAGTTCTATTAAAGAAATTCATGGCCTTATTGACCGTGTAGGTAAATTTCTAATTCACCCATCTACCAAGAGCAGCCTAGAAACGCGTAGCTACTCGGCACAAAAATATGACAATCTCGAAAAGATAGCAATTGCACTTGAAATGTTATATGAAAGAAAGAGATTTTCAGAATTGCAAGAAGCAGGTTTTGAAAAACAAAATCAAATTAAGATAAACTCGAAAAAAATGTATTCAGTCATAAAAACCGAAATTAGCGAACAGACGAATCAATCCATAGTGGAAATAGGACAAGAAAAAAAAGCAATCGACTTAATTGTTAGTAATCACCAAGCTGAGATCATCAGTCTTCAGCAAACGGCCATGAAACTTTTAGAAAAAGTGGAACCCGTTGACGAAACTATGACAATCAGTGCTGCAATAGAGGAATTGAAGAAAAATGAGATCGTTTTTTCGGATTATAATGAGAATAAGAAGGATATCAAACAATATAAAGATGAATTAGAAAAGAAAAAGCATGAAAATAGAATTAATGCAGAACATCATTTAGATACTTCAAAGGCACTTGAAGATATTAGAGATAAAACTGAGGCATTGAGCAGCAATCTCATGAAGTTGGAAAAAGTAATGATGACCTTGGATAAGCTATTGGATGAAAATCCTGAAGAAATCCGTAAACAAGTTTTAACTACCATTCAAACCATTTCCACTGAAGTAGAAAAACTTAAAGTAGAAAAAGAACGACTACCAATAACAGATAAACTCCAAAAAGAATGGGTTTCACTTCTGACTAATGCCACTGAATATGATTTAGATGAAATACGAAAACTATATGTTAAACACGCAAACGTAATTGGTACAACCTGCGTTGCGTCTGCACGGCGTGATTTCATGGAGGAGTATCCTACTTTCGATGTAGTTATTATCGATGAAGTTTCCAAGGCGACGCCGCCAGAACTACTTCTCCCAATGTTAAAAGGGAAAAAAATCATATTAGTTGGAGATCATCATCAGTTGCCTCCGCTCATGGGACAAGCAACTCTTGAAGAATTACTTGAAGAAAGCAACAGTCATGAAGAAAAGAATGAACTGGAAAAGCTTTTGAAAGAATCATTATTTGAACGTCTTTTCAGAACGTTGCCAAAACAAAACAAAACGATGCTGGGTATTCAGTACCGCATGCATGAAAGTATTATGGAAACAATTACGCCGTTCTATGAAGAAGGGAATTACAGTCTACGCTGCGGGTTAACTGATTCGGATTCCTTGCGTGATCATTTGCTTGATTCCCACTTCGTGAATAGAAAAGATCATCTGTTATGGTTTGATATGCCGAACGAACAAAAGTATTTCGAAGAGAAGGTCAAGGGCGGCACAAGTCGTTTCAATCAAGCTGAACTAAACATGACTTGTAAAATATTGAAGGATCTAGATATGGCTACTGAGAAGGCCAAAACCTCTGGGCTAATGAATCAAGATACTAAAAAAAGTGTCGGCGTAATTAGTTTCTACGGTGAACAAGTCAAAAGGATGGATCGGCTAATTCATCAAGAGCTGATACCTCAACATTTAAATTGCAGAACCGGTTCGGTTGATAAGTTTCAAGGAATGGAAATGGATGTCATTATATTGAGTTTTGTTAGAAACCATCGGGAAAAAGGTGGAGATATCGGTTTTGCGAGAGATTATAGACGTTTAAATGTAGCGTTATCTCGAGCACGTGAACTACTCATTATAGTAGGGAGTTCAGAAATGTTTACAGTACAGACGAAACATCCTAGTTCGAGGAAAATGTACGGACGTTTACTTGAGAATATCAAAATGAAAAATGGCTTAAGAGGTCTAGATGGAATTGTTAAATCGTAATTTGATGGATGGAGGTCCCAGGTTAATGATTGAGTTGAAAGCGCGGTTAACAAAGGAACTTCAGCAGGACATCAATCTAAAAGTAATGGGTTCTCTAATATGGAATCTACCTATACATTTAATTGAAATTGAATATAAAACGGTAATGCGAACTAAAATGGATATACTCATGAAAATGATGTTGATTGCATTTGGAAAAGCTGAATTTTCGACAGTAGAAGAATTAAGTGAAGTTCTTCTCGTAGAACAGCTCTTTATTACTGATTTAATCGATAAAATGTCCAGAACTGGTGTAATTGAAAAGAGAGAAGGCTTTTTTTCATTGACTGAAGCCGGGATTGAACAGCTGAAGAAAGGGGTTTTTGAACATGAACCAGAAAAAAAATCGACACAGACGCTCTATAGTCCTAGTCATTCAGCGTTTTTGATAGGCGAAATAAAAAAAGGTGCATATGAAAATGCCGAAGTCTACCGTTATTTTGTTGGTTTTGATGAGAGGGATTTGGCAGTTATAGAAGATGACTTATTAATAGAAGTGCTTAAAAAGAGTGGTGTTGAGTCAGGTGAAGGAAACGTTCAAGTCATTGTTTCAGAAATTATATCTGCATCTGAGTTAGCAACTGAATCATCACAATGTATAGAATTTCATTTGTATAACAAATCTGAAGATATATTATACGCGCGTGTTTGGAATACACTAACAAGTCACTGGGATGAGGTTATCGAAGCACAATTAAATGAAAAGGAACGTAAAAAGTGGCGGGAAACATATTTGGCATAAGTTAACTAGCCGGTCTTTGTCCTTAGAACATCGTTTGTACCAAGTATCACAGAAACTAATCACATAAATTCATGTATAAAGTAGCCTTGCTCACTGTAAAAGTGATCAAGGTTTTTTGTTTTTGATTTAAATGATATTTACTGCGGCAACTTTATCAAAAATAGTTTGCATCTTTTCGTATATCAGCGCATATACTAAATAGTTCAATGACTTTATAAGGAAGCTTATATATTTCCTTCTACCGTTTTGTCTTTACAAATTAGGCGATTATAATTCGGTTATTCAATTGTTCAATATACATAGTTGATAAATGCTGAAATTTAAAAGTGATAATAAAAAATCTTCAGTATATTGTAACTATTTGAGGCTATCAAACGTCTAATATGGACACAATCATTTTAGAAAAGAGGGGTAAACTATGAGAGAAAAGAAAAGATTGTTAATTGCTTCAGTTGCGATAGTAATTGGGATTGGATTGTTTACACCATCTTTTACATCAATGGCAGCCGAACAAATTGAATCGCAAATTAAAGTTGGACAAATTATTAAAGGCACTGTATTAGAAAATTGGGGTAATGAAATTATAGTTAAAGGAGATGACGGTAAACGTTACCATGTAGGACTCTATAATTTTGAAGAAGAACAAATTCAAAAGATGAATGTTTCTATCGGTTCCACTGTGCAAATCGAAGGAGAAATACTTTCTAGCTTTTCGGAATTATATGACTTCAACTATTTTGTGAAAACATTACCCGAAGGAGTAACTGAAGATGAAATCAAGAAGTTAGAAAAACTTTATAATAGAGTCATGGTTTTGGAAAAAGATGAGTTATGGGAAGAGTCTGGGAAGGTCTGGGGTAAAATCAATGAAATAACAAACCCATACTATCTGAAGAACTGGGAGCCGGAACCTTTTGATATTTATATCAGTATGTTTGAATATTCTTTTTCAAGTGACGACTTGATACAAATGGAAGAGCTTTATAATCAATGGATTACGCTTGCAAAAAGTGGTCAAGAAGAAGAATCAAGTAGTAAGTTGAATAAACTATTTGAAATTGTCGGCAACTATTATGTGGAGCCAACATTTGATGAATATATTGCAAGCATGGATATGATTATTCCGATTGAAGATTATCAAGTGATAAAGAACTTATATGAAGATGCTCGTCAGGCAAATATAGATGAAGATGAACAATTATCGATGGCTAAATGGGAAGCCTTTGACTTAGCGATGCGTCCATATTACCGTGCCGCATACCCAATGCCGACATTTGAAGAACAAATGTCTTACAATGATTTCGAAGTATCGGATGTAGACTTTTCTAAGCTAAAGCAGATTTATGCAACTATCCTAGACCTGGAGCAGAGTGGTAAATATGATGATGTAGATAGCCAGTGGCAGCTGTATTACTCTATTTTAGAGCCTTATTATACAATTAATGAAAGTATCCCATTTCGTGCTTTACAAGTTATTGCAGATGATAAAGTGAAGCGCTGAAAAAAGGTGTGTAGATTGAAAGTATCAAATCGGTATATAAATATCGATATGCTTTTGTGATAAACAGGTAAAATGAATTTCCTTGAATAGTAGTTAATAGCCAGTGAAATTATTCAATTTGTCATTGAATAATTTTACTGGCATTTTTATTTTACAAAAAATGTACATAGATGGAAATCCACAAATCATTTGAAAGAACTTCTAAGTGGAAGTTCTTTCAAATGAAATTCTTTCCTGTATTATTACAGTATGGTAGACAGTTTTCTGATACTTCATTAGGAATCCTTGTAGAAAAAACGAAACGTAGTTGGCTATGACAACAAAGTCGGAAGTATCTATGTCAAAATGTAGACCTGTGAATTCTGTGCCCGTAAGAATAAGGAGCATGGCTGAATTTGATAGTGTCGGAAGAATTATTTTTGGAAGCGTCTTACAATCAATAATTAAACTTAGGAGTGTGTGAAAAATGAAAAACTATCTAATGTATATTAACGGAGAATGGGTTGGGGAAGATCTTGAGAAGCTAGAAGTTAAGAATCCAGCGAATGGCCAAGTTGTCGGTTCAGTCCCAGTTGGGGGAGAAATTGAAACGAATCAGGCAATAGATAGCGCACATGAAGCCTTTCAAACTTGGTCCCAAACGACTGCGTACGAAAGAGCCAAGTATTTAAAGAAATTGAATGACCTTATATTAATAAATCAAGAAGAATTGGCACAAGTGATGACGATGGAAATGGGCAAGCCGATTAATGAATCCAGAGGAGAGGCTGCTTCAGCCGCTACATATATTGAATGGTATGCGGAAGAAGGTAAACGGATATACGGAGAGACAGTCCCTTCCCATATTGCTAATAAACGTATGCAGGTATGGAAAAAACCTGTCGGAGTTGTTGCGGCAATCACGCCGTGGAATTTCCCAGCAGCCATGTTAACCCGTAAAATGGGACCTGCTTTAGCGGCTGGCTGTACAATTGTAATAAAACCTTCTGGTGAAAGCCCCTTGACAGCGGTTAAACTTATTGAGTTATGTGAAGAAGCTGGGTTTCCGAAGGGTGTAGTTAACCTAGTAACAGGGTCTTCATCTAAAATAGGAAAAGCGATAATGGAAAATGACAAAGTACGGAAGGTAACGTTCACTGGATCTACGGAAGTAGGTAAATTGCTAATTCAACAAAGTGCGGATCAAGTCAAACGCCTATCGATGGAACTCGGAGGACACGCACCAATCATTATTTTGGATGATGCGAATTTAGAAAAAGCCGTAAAAGGTGTAATTGCATCTAAATTTAGAAATGCAGGTCAGACTTGTGTTTGTGGAAATCGAATATATGTGCAATCGGGTATTTATGATACATTTTTGGAGAAATTTACGGATGCAGTAAATAAATTAACTATAGGCGATGGCATCAATGAGGAAACAGATATAGGACCATTGATAAATCAGAGTAGTGTGGACAAAGTATCAAATCAAGTAGCCGATGCTCTCTCAAAAGGTGCTTCTCTATTAACTGGCGGAAGTGCGTTAACAGATGAAGGTGGAACTTTTTATACACCTACTGTGCTAAGTGGGGTTAATCCATCCATGGTTATTATGCAAGAGGAAACGTTTGGGCCTGTAGCACCTGTTCAGAAATTCGAGACTATAAAAGAGGCTATCCAATTAGCGAATGATACAAATTATGGTTTAGCAGCCTATGTCTTCACTGAAAGTGTATCTAAAGGCACGCTTTTAATTGAACAACTGAATTTTGGAATTGTAGGCTGGAATGATGGTACTCCTTCTGCTGCTCAAGTTCCATTTGGGGGAATGAAAGAGAGTGGAATTGGTCGCGAAGGCGGTCATGAAGGTCTGGAAGCGTTTTTGGAGACGCAGTACGTATCGATTGGGATGGATTAATTCTAGGTAAGTATTATTTATATAAAGATTTTTAAATACACGTCACATATACATCTATTAAACATGAAAATCAGCCAATTATTAAAATGGCTGATTTTTTTCTTATTAAAATAATTTGGACTCAGATAGGTTCACCAAAGAATATTTACTAAATGACCATAACCTTCTTGTAACATTAAATAGGATGAACCATAGAGCTGCACTGTTAATGCTCTTGTCTCTTGATTAACTCTAATTTTGAATATCACTAGTTGCCCACAATAAGCCTATTTATTATAACTACTCACTTTCTATGAGTTTTAATGTTTCCCCGATTTTCAAAACATATAACCGTTGTTCATCCAAAGCATTTTTCTTCCATTCATTTAGTAAGCGATCAAGGGCTTCTTTTGGTGTGTCATCAGCTAAACGAAAAGCACCGTAATGCATAGGAATCATGACATTTGACTGGGTATCTAAGAATGCCTTTACAGCTTCTTCTGGGTTGACATGCTGCATACCCATGAACCATTCAGGTTCGTATGCACCAATTGGCATGAGACAATAATCAATTTCGTACTTATCCCCAATATCTTGAAAACCTTTGAAATAACCGCTATCCCCTACAAAGTAAAGTGTATAGCTAGTTTCTTGTATGATCCAACCACCCCAATGTGAGGTATTTGTATCTGTAAGTGTCCTTTTTGTCCAGTGCTGTGCAGGTACAAAAACGAATGTTAGGTCATCTAGCTGTTTTTCATCCCACCAATTAAATTCAATGATTTGTTTAAAACCTTTACGTATGAAACCTTTTTTCAATCCTTCTGGTACTAGAAATTTCGGATTGCCCGGTAATTTTTTAATCGAAGTGTAATGGAGATGATCGTAATGGCTATGTGAGATCAGTACATAGTCGATTGGTGGTAAATCTTTGATTGCTATTCCTGGAGGCATGAGACGCTTCTCGGATCCAAGCCTGTTCGCCCATAACGGATCTGTGAGGATATTGAGACCATTCAACTGAATCAGAAATGTAGAATGTCCAATCCAGGTAATCGTGGGAATTGACCGATTTGTTTGGAGAAAAGTTTCATCAATATCCTTTGCCACTGGAATTCTATATGATAAATCCTTCTTTTTTGATAATCTTTCTTTTCTCCACCGAATTAATTCTTTGAACGATGCTGTTGCAGTGATATTTATGTTTTCATAGCGTCTCTTTTTCAATGTAAACCACCTCTTCGGTTTGGAAATGGGTAATTTTGTTATACATAACTATAACTAATATTTACCGTACTACCAAGTTAAAGTCACATGGGAAATTTTATACATTTTCTGTAAGAGGAAAATAGTGAAATCATAAATGGACAATATAAAAAAGCGATCAGTCAGATATCAAAATGACTAATCGCTTTTTGTAGTATTTATTAATGCTTAAAGTTTGTTCTGCGATAACTCCATTGTTGGTATTGAAAACGTATAAAACAACCGATACAGAACCCTAGTAATGCAATAAGTGCGGCCAGACCAACCATGACTGTAGCAATATTAAATAACAAGGACCACTTTAATAGTGAACAAACACTTGCTATTAGTAGGAATCCGACAGCCAGCCATTGGTTAAACCTTAATTGAGCATAGTCTTCTTGAACGTAGTGATTTGCGGGTTTGGTGAGAAATCGTTTAACAATTACCAAAATAGGATGGAAGCCTGTCAATAAACTTGATAGGTTCGCGATTAAAGGGATAAGTAGTATCCAAGCTGACTGTGTCAAAAGTGCAATAATTACCGCCAATACAATTGTCCATTGATTTACCATAACTAAAGGCTTCGGAATTGTTTTCATTTTAAACCTACTATTCTTATTGGATTTATATAAATATATATCTAGTCAATCAAATTGTAAAACGTTCAAGCAACTAATCAGCATGTGAAATTGTGAGTTACTATGCATAATTCAGAGTCGGAAAGGACATATTGATAATTAAAAAAGAACTTGAAGTATTAAGCATAGGGGGATTTCCATGACAACTATAGTCAGGATAACCAATGTAGAAATATACAATCTAAAAAATGTGAAGAAAGGTGAATTTCATACAAATTCAACTTTCGATACTTTGGAAAAAGCTGATGTCATAGGATTTTATGGTCAAAATGGTTCTGGAAAAACAGCTGCGGTAGAAGCTTTCAACCTATTAAAAACGTTGTTATCAGCCCGGCACGATGCATCACTTCCTAAATTAACATTTAACTTGCTCTATTTTGGAGAAAAGACAATTCGTTTGGTTTTTCGATTTATTGTGGAAAACAGTTTTGGTGAATTTTACGTTAATTATTCCGTTTCCTTATCTGCAGGAAAAACAAAATATCAGGTGCTTGAAGAAGAATTGGTATACCGAAAAAACAAAGAAGAAGATCCATTCGAACTTTTGATTTCAAAGAAAGAAAACAATATCGTCATTGGAAATAGAAAAATTCATGAAATGAATGAATCGGAAAGAGTCTCCGTTATTGTTGCCAATCGGATGGCTGCTAGTAACGCAACTTCCCTAGTTTTTAGGGACGAATTGAAAGAGGTGTTTAGCAACGCCCTTGGTGACCATGAAATTGAAATTATAAAAAGTCTATCCTTCAACTTTAATCAAGATCTACATGTAATTGATACGATTCAATATGGTTTGTTAATCGCTAATCTTGTCATGCCATTTAGTGTTCACCTTGAAAAAAAGCGTGGTCATATACCATATGAGATGACAGACACAATGGTGTTGCCAATCGATTTATTTGAAACAATAGATCAAGTGGTTACCCAAACGAATATTGTTTTACAGACAATAATTCCAGGTCTTCGAATAATAGTTAGACAAATCAATAAACAGAAGTTAAGTGATGGCAATGAAGGGATTCGCTTTGAGTTTCTTGCGAGAAAAGGGGAGATTGAACTACCGCTACGAAGCGAGTCTGAAGGTACTTTGAAAATCATCTCTATTTTAAGTACATTAATAGCCGTTTACAATAGACCAAACGCTTGCGTAGTGATTGATGAGTTGGATGCGGGGATTTTTGAGTATCTACTTGGTGAAATATTGGAGGTATTGAATGAAAATGCACAAGGACAACTTATTTTCACTTCACATAATTTGCGTATATTAGAAGTTCTCCCCATTCGAAACTTATGGTTTACGACACTAAACGAAGAAGACAGGTACCATCAACTAAAAGGCGTTAAAGAGTTGAGCAATGCGAGGGATGTCTATTTACGTGCTGTACAACTAGGAGGACAGGAAGAAGCAATATATGAAGAAACAAGTTTGTTCGATATTAAAACAGCATTCCGAAAAGCAGGAAAAGTACATGACGAATAGTAAAAAGAAAGTTGTAATATTAATTGTCGAAGGAAGTTGTGAAGAGGTTTTACTATATAATCGGTTGCGCAGTCTCTTTGAGCAGCATAATATACGATTCCATATACAGCGTGGTGATATTTTATATGATTTAGACAAGCCGAAAGAACCAATCACGTATGTAATTGATAATGCTGTGAAAGAGTTTATGATAAAAAGTAAATTTCGAATCGATGATATATTTTGTGTTGTGCATATTACTGATATGGATGGTTGTTTTATTCCAGAAGAGGCTATTATTATAGATGAAACACAAAAAGAACTAACAGTTTATCATACAGATCGAATTACTGTGCCCCATGATAAGCAGAAACAGCAAATAGCAGTTAGGAATGTGGAAAGAAGCAGAAATATCAATGAGATGAAATCAACAGTTAAAATACTTTCTGGAGAAATCAATTATCGGATGTACTATTTTTCAAGAAATTTAGAGCATGTTTTATTTGAAAATCTGAATCCGGAAAAAGGCGGGAAATTTCCTGAAGTTGAACGTTTTATTGAACAGCTTGAGATTCCGATTGAAGAATTTCTGCAGGATTCAATGCCAGAATTGAAAGGAATCGATCCTTATTCGGAAAGCTGGAAAAGAGTAACTGTGGATACAGCATCACTGCAAAAATACAGTAATGTGCCTTTGTTATTTGAATTCATAAAATTACAATCTGAACAACTTTGAGGTTATTGAAAGTCGTGCGAGTAATCTGCTGGAAATGCTCATAATTAGTGTCCATAATCATGAACATTAGCGTATAAAAGATGTGTAGTATGGCAATACTGATGTATCACTATGCGATTTTAGAAAGGAGAGTCTAATTTTGAGCGAGAAAAAACCTCAGCATGAACAGATGACGACTAAAAACAATGGTTTGAGTTCGATGCAAGAAGTGGTGTATCATGAAGAATTTAAAAAAGCAGATAAAGCTATTAAAAATGGAGAAAACAAGGATAAAGAGAATAAAAAAGGCTAATTATTGTCAGGGAGAAAATTGATATAGTTTATAGAGGATCAAAAAACGATTGCAATATAACTGCAATCGTTTTTTGAATTGATAAAGCTATTTCTGTTGACGATAATACTCATCGATTGGTACAAGTAGACCTACATTTCCATATGTATCATCATTCGATGTAGCGAATACGATGCCAATCACTTTACCATTACGATTAATAACCGGACTGCCGCTGTTCCCACGATAGACAGGGGCCTTCATCATAACGACAGGTACATCCCAATCTGGTAGTTTTAGATAATCAATAATCTTTCCTTGGTTTGCAATGCCAGTAAAGCTTAAAGGATTTCCAATGAAGTAAACGGATTCGTCATCTCCAAACTCCGTTTTTTCGGCGAGTTGTAGAAATGGGAAATTACTACCTTTCACTTTTACTACAGCGAGATCGACGGATGGATATGTATGTATGACTTCAGCATTGAAACGGCCCTCATTTGGAAATAGAACCGTTACAGAATCATTTCCTTCGACAACATGGTAATTTGTAAGGATTATTCCATCATTTGATATTGAAAAGCCGGTGCCTTTGCTGTCTTCTGTCTTAATAACAACAACAGACTTTTTATATTCCGTGATATTATCTTGTTGGGATAATTTTGAGGATGTTATTAAAAAGTCAATAGCAGGAATCGAATAGATTTGAAAAATCATTCCAAAGGTATTGAAGAACAACACGATTGAGATGAGCCAGAAAAGCCATTTTGGAAAGGGGCGTTTAATTTTGTGGTTCTCTTTCTCTTTTGTCGCTCTTATAAGGGCTTCACGTTGTGCTTCTAAAACGAGTACTTGTAATTCTTCATCATCTATTTCTTCCAAAATGTCTTTATCTTTCAAATCACTCTTATGGCTATCATTTAAGTCCACAAGTTCACACCCTAACCATTATCATTATAGTCATTATACACATATGCATGAACTGGGATTATCATATGGAAAAACTCTATTTCAATATCATTTTTCTTCGTTTTCAAAAAAGCGTTATTGAAACGTCGTCAATTAATGATTCTCTCTGGATGAGTATACAGGTTGAAGGAGTTTTGTCGAACAAAGCCGATAATGGTAATGCCAAGTTCTTCCGCCAGTTCAAGCGCAAGTTCGGTAGGTGCTGATTTTGAAAGTACAATTTCACAGCCGATTTTTGCTACTTTCAATAAAATCTCAGATGAAATTCGACCGCTAAACACAATAACTTTGTCGCGTACTGGAATATTATTTTTCAAACAATGCCCATATATTTTATCCAATGCATTATGTCTACCAATATCCATCCTTGATAAAACAATACCGCTTGGTTCACACAAAGCAGCATTATGGACGCCGCCCGTTTGGTGGAAGAGGTCTGCAGTTCTATCCATCTCCTCCATCAAGAAGAAACAATCTGCGGGTGTTAGGTTAACATGGATTTCTGTCATCTTTTTTGCTGTCAATGCATCGTTGGCGAACACAAATCCTTGTCTACTCATACCGCAACAAGAGTTGATGTAGCGCTTGTTCAGTAGTTTTTCGTAAAAGGGATACATTTTGACAGTTTTGATATGAACGACGCCCAACTCTTCCTGCACCCAAATTTCTTTGATATCATCATACTTAGGAATGACGCCTTCAGAGACCAAAAACCCAACAGCCATATCTTCGATGTACTCAGGTGAGCAAACGATTGTGGCAAATTCTCGATCGTTGATTTTGATGGTGACTGGATGTTCGACTACAACTAAGTCTTCTTGTTTAGAAAATTGTTCGTTTGAATAACGAGAAACAGTCCGTTTCTTATCTAGTTTCAACTATCTTCCCTCCCTCATGGCCAATATTTCGGTCGAAAAGGAATACGGATACAGCAATGTCATCTTCAAATTTGATGTCCGAGAATAGGTGGACAAACTTAGCACCGACGAGCTCTTCCATGCCTTCAGGTGGTGATTTTTGATAAACTTCCTGGATCATTCGGGTCCTTGCGGTATGGACCATTTCTTTTCCTTCCTGTGTACCAGCAATAAAATTTTCGGTCGGTGTCAAATTCCCATAAAGTGTGGAAATTATCATATTATCGACAAAAACCGTATGGATTCTTTCAGGACCTTTACCAAACAAATCCTTTCTGAGTTTTCTGATGATATCGTTAAATTGATGTATCTTTTTCGACATTTATTTATTCCTCCTTTGTAAGTAAAAGTAAAATATATTAATAGAAAAAGTATTGATTGATTATTCTTACATGTTCAAATATACTAGTATTAAAGAGGGCGGTACAGTATTAACTGCTGTGACGTTATTGAACGTTATGAAAAAAATGGATTGGTAATTTAACATGTCCTGTTAGAAGACTATTCCACTATGAAAGTGCACTTGTCAAGTTAGTGTATTTTTTCATGGTGGTTTTTTATTGATAAAATAGGAGGCGCCAATATGCCAATTAAGATTAACGGTTCCGAATATGACTTCGTGGAAGGCAAGACAATTCTTGAGGTAATCAATCATTATCAAATTTCTCATCCGCAAATATGTTACTTACCAGAAGTAGACCCAATTGAGACGTGCGATACGTGTATCTTGGAAGTGGATGGTCTTCTTGTGCGTGCTTGTTCAACAAAAGCAGTTTCTGGAATGAACATTGCGCTTTCTTCGACTCGAGCTAAAGAAGCCCAGACCGAGGCGATGGATCGGATTCTCGAAAACCATCTGCTGTATTGTACAGTATGTGATAACAACAATGGCAACTGTAAAATACATAATACAGTGGATATGATGGAGGTCGAACACCAAAAGTATCCTTATGAACCAAAGTGCACACAAGATAGTGTTGATTTTACGCATCCGTTTTACCGATACGATCCGAATCAATGCATTGCTTGTGGTCAGTGTGTGGAGGTATGCCAAAACTTGCAGGTAAATGAAACCTTGTCGATTGATTGGGAGAGGGACCGTCCAATAGTCCTGTGGGATGGGGGAGCAAAAATCAACGACTCATCCTGCGTTGGTTGTGGCCACTGTGTTACCGTATGCCCTTGTAATGCGCTAATGGAAACCTCAATGCTTGGCGAAGCTGGTTTCATGACTGGGCTGAAAGAGGAGCTTCTAACGCCGATGATTGAACTAGTTAAAGATGTTGAGCCAGGGTATAGCGGAATTATGGCAATCTCGGATGCAGAAGCAGCGATGCGCGATACAAGAACGAAAAAAACGAAAACAGTTTGTACATTTTGCGGTGTTGGGTGCTCATTTGAAGTGTGGACAAAAGACCGGGAAATTTTAAAAATCCAGCCGGTTTCAGATGCACCGGCCAATGCGATTTCTACATGTGTTAAAGGGAAATTTGGATGGGATTTCGTTAATAGCGACAAACGCATTACGAAGCCACTTATCCGTAAAGATGATTCTTTTGTTGAAGCTACTTGGGAAGAGGCACTGAACCTGGTTGCACGGAGACTAGGAACAATCAAAAATGAGTATGGAAAAGACGCTGTTGGAATTATTTCTTCGTCGAAGATTACGAATGAGGAGAACTATGTGATTCAAAAGCTTGCTCGTCAAGTTTTTGAAACGAATAACGTCGACAACTGTTCACGTTATTGCCAATCCCCAGCAACGGACGGCTTGTTCCGTACAGTTGGCATGGGAGGGGACGCTGGAACAATTAAAGATATTGCTAATGCAGGTCTAGTGATTATTGTTGGGGCTAACCCAGCTGAAGGACATCCTGTACTTGCCACACGTGTAAAGCGAGCTCATAAATTACATGGGCAAAAACTAATTGTTGCTGATTTACGAAAACACGAAATGGCGGAACGCTCGGATATTTTCATTAGCCCGAAGCAGGGGACAGACCAGGTGTGGCTAATGGCAGTTACAAAATACATGATCGATAATGGATGGCATGACCAGTCGTTTATTGATGAAAATGTCCATTACATGGAAGAATTCAAAGAAGTATTAGAAAAATATACACTTGACTATGCCGAAAAAATTACTGGCGTGTCGAAAGACATGCTCATTCAAACAGCTGAAATGATTCGTGATGCTGACGGTACTTGTATTCTTTGGGGAATGGGAGTGACACAAAATACTGGTGGATCAGACACTTCAGCTGCCATATCCAATTTGTTGCTTGCGACTGGTAACTACCGTCGATCCGGAGCAGGAGCATATCCTCTTCGGGGGCATAATAATGTACAGGGTGCATGTGATATGGGATCACTACCAGGATGGCTTCCAGGGTATCAACACGTTACTGATGATACAGCGCGTCAGAAATTTGAGAAGGCTTACGGCGTTAAAATAGATAGTAAGCCCGGGCTCGATAATATTCAGATGCTACATTCCGTTGATGACGGAATTATGAAAGCGATGTATATTGTAGGTGAAGATATGGCGCTTGTCGATTCTAATGCGAACTACGTACATGACGTCTTGTCTAAACTCGACTTTCTTGTGGTTCAGGATATCTTTTTCTCGAGAACAGCACAATATGCAGATGTCATTTTACCGGCGGTACCATCACTTGAAAAAGACGGTACATTTACAAATACAGAGAGACGCGTACAACGTTTATACAAAGCACTACCAGAACTTGGCGAAGCGCGAGCGGACTGGTGGATTGTTCAAGAAATCGCTAATCGACTAGGTGCAAAATGGAACTACAGTCATCCTAGCGAGATTTTTGCGGAAATGGCAAGTCTCTCACCATTATTCTCTCAAGCAGATTTTAGTGTGATGGAAGGCTGGGATAGCTTTTTATGGGGCAGTTTTGACGGTGCTAGCACACCACTCCTATACGTGGATGGTTTTAACTTCCCGGATAAAAAAGCACGTTTTGCTTTGTCAGACTGGGTTGAACCTGTAGAGTTTCCAGAGGAATATGATCTTCACATTAACAACGGACGTTTACTTGAACATTTTCACGAAGGTAATATGACAAATAAATCAGATGGAATACAAGAGAAATTGCCCGAGGTTTTCGTTGAAATTTCACCAGAACTTGCGAAAGAACGCGGCGTGTTAAGTGGTTCTCTCGTCCGTCTAGTTTCTCCATATGGAGCATTGAAGTTGCCGGCTCTCGTGACGGACCGCGTCAAGAACAATGAATTATTCTTACCGATGAACTCGGTTGAAAAAGATTCAGCCATTAACTTCCTAACTGGTCCCGCTGTCGATCAGCGTACAAATACACCTGCTTATAAACAAACGAAGGTACGAATGGAATTACTTCAAAGAGGCGGTGAAAACCCATTGCCTAAGTCGAATCACCGTAATAAAAGTCGTCATCCACAAAATGGTGTAGAAGTGGAGCGTAAATGGGCGCGTCCAGGATATGTTCAATTAACTGATAAAGAGTGAGGTGATGTTTAATGGCAGTACCCATTACTTCTATTCGTATAGAAGAACTACCACTAGAAGAAAACAAAAAGAAGAAATTAGATGAACTGCAATCATTGATCATCCAACAGGATCAAGCTCTCAATAAAATACTTGAAATTACCGGTGAATTGGACAATGCAGGAGTTTTTGATGCCGTGAAGGCAATGGTGAAAGCGAAAGATGATATTGCTAAAATTGCGGTAGACCAAGTGTCGAAGGAACCAGTGACTAATCTCATTAATCATATGCTTAATGCAATATCGGTGATTTCATCAATTGACCCTGAACTTACCGCAAAGCTGGGAGTTAGTATTAAAAGTGGTCTGCATGAAGCGGAACTTTATAAAGACAACGAACAGAAGGTGACTATTTTCCAGATAATGACGGCTTTAAACGATGCTGACATTAACCGAGCTGTTAAATTTGGTTTAGATTTTATGAAAGGAATGGGGAAGGAATTAGCCGGTGACGATTAAGCTACATGTTTATAATACGATTAATTATTAGTGTCATTTGCATAAAAATAGCTCCTTCCAAACGACGACACGTCGAGGAAGGAGTTTTTGGAGATATAATCTTGTTATTAAATGAAGATAAGTGTTGATACTAGTTAGTAATCAAAAAGATCCGCTTAATTTACTTTGGTACGAAAGTTTTACAATCCGTTTCTTCACTGCTTGAAGCTTGTTTACCCTTTTGACTGACAACATAAATTGAATTAGCTCTACATTTGTTTCCTGAACCCCAATATTTACAGTTATTCACTTCGCACAAAATTTCTTGTGACATCGTAACACACCTCCTTTTTGTTATGATGAACAGAATTGATAGGAACGATACCTTTTAAAAACTGTACTCTTTTTTAATAATTTATTTTCTGAAAATGTCGCAATTACAGATTTCTGAATGAGCACAGATATGGATTTAAAGCAGAACTTATCGTAAGTTAAATAAAAATCATTGCTTAGAAGTTATGTATGAAGCATAATATACACAAAGCGAAATTAACCATAGGAGTTGTTCATAAATGTCTATTGATAAAAAATCAAAATTACAACTTAAAAGTCAGGGAAAACAATCAGAGAATAGAGGCATCCTGTTGGTGAAATGTCCGGAGAAACCGGGAATTGTCTCAATGTTGTCGACGTTTATACATAATCACGATTCCAATATTATCGAATTGAATCAATATTCAAATGACCCAGAAAATGGTACTTTTTTCATCCGGATTGAGTTTTATTGTGAAAGTCTGGTTAATAAGTCATTAGAAATGGAAAAGAATTTTGAATCGGTGGCAGCTAATTATTCTATGAACTACCATTTTGTATATGGGAATGAACGCAAACGGACAGCTATCTTTGTTTCAAAAGAGACTCACTGTTTAATGGAGCTTTTATGGGAATGGCAAAATGGCGACCTAAATACAGACATAGTTGTTGTTATTAGTAACCATGAGCATGCGCGTGGAATCGTTGAGTCATTAGGTATACCATTTAAATATATTCCCGCAAACAAAGACATTCGAAAAGAAGTTGAACAAGAACAGATTCGCCTAATGGAAGAGTATGATGTTGATTTATTGATACTTGCTCGTTATATGCAAATTCTTACGACTGATTTCGTCAGCCGTTTTGAGAATCAGATTATTAATATTCATCATTCTTTCCTTCCTGCATTTATTGGTGCACGTCCATATGAGCGTGCATACGATCGTGGTGTGAAACTAATTGGGGCGACATCCCACTATGTAACGAATGATCTTGACGAAGGTCCCATAATTGAACAAGACATTGAACGGGTAGACCACCGTGATAGCATCATTGATTTGAAGAAAATAGGTAGTCGGATTGAGCGTCGTGTTCTTGCGAAAGCTGTAAAGTGGCATCTTGAAAATCGAATTATTGTAGAAGGTAACAAAACAATAGTATTTCATTAAAAAGTGATTGCAGCTCCTTATCCCCAAAATTAAATAGACCAGTTTCAAATTTAAACACGATAATAGTTAACTTCGTGTCCAATTAGAAACTGGTCGTTTTGTTGTTTAACTAATGTAACTTATGTGCATTGGAAAGTAACGATTTGGTCTAAATCTGTACCCCAAGGAATCCAGGAAAATCCATTCCACTTATATCCAGTTGTTGCTAAATAATCGATGTATGTTGGATGATACCAAAATGAACTGCGGTTTTTGAGTTTTATAAAGGTATCGCGATATAAGCAGCCGCGCAGTGCGCCTGGGTCCACTGTAAGTACTCCACCTTTATGCTGAGGCATCGTTGATGGTGGGGGATTAGTAGGTGCTGAACCTTTTTTTGTATCTTGAATGTGTTCATCGCTTTTCGGGTAATGTGGCTGTCCAAAAGGGAGTTCTGTATTATTCGGATTTAATGGCTCGGGAATTTGATTCTCATTCAATATTGAGTTCCTCCTTTAAGTTAGCTTCGTCTTAGTATATGTGAGTAAAGAAAATTAGGAACGTCAATCATTTTATGTATGTTTACCTGCGTTTCAATTCTCCAATAATTCTGGTTTTTTAAGGCCAGCCAGGTATGTTATAAGCGATAGGAAATTGACATTTCCCGATATTGGCCCGTAATGAATGGGAACGAAAACTGTATGCAGTGAAATCTTAATAATTTAATACATAAAAACCGTCATTAAATTAAATCAGACGGTTTTTTGTCTATTTATTAAGAACGTCTAAACACCCAGCCGGCACAGACGAAGAAAAATCCTGATGTTGCAAGTAGAGGCATTTGTTCGTCCCAGACGCTGAAAAAGACAGTTGTAAGGGACAATACTGCAATGATTCCCGCAAACATACGTGTTTGTAAACGGGTGCGCTCAATCTCTCTCCTGGAATCCCGCGTTTGCATGTATTCGCGCATGCGTGTCGGTTCATCGAGGAACGTATTTAATTTATTTGGGAGTGTTCTCAAAGGTCCAATGAGTTTGAGTGCAATACGTTTTGCATCATCTTTTGAATATGAACCGTCTCCGATTGTTTGTTTCTTCGCCCACTCCACTATTCGCGGTCTTCCAATTGCAAGTAAATCAACCTGTGGATCCAAGACATGAAGAACACCTATGAAAATTGAGACAGCTCGCCCTAAAAAAGCGAACTCTGACGGAAGCTGTACCGGTTGTGTACGGATTATTTCTTTTAAATCATCGAGTAAACGGTCAATCAAAAAACTATTCATTTCATTTAAGTCATTCGATTCATAGGCGTTTACAACACTTTCAATTGCCTCTGCCAATATGCTTCGATCCGCATTTGGTAACAAGAATTTCAAAGCTTCCAATCCATCCAATACTTGATCATACTGTTTGAAAATAATCCCTTCAACTATTTCTAATATCGAACGGGCCTCGACAGGAGTAATGTTTACTATCATCCCAAAATCGATTAAAAAGAGCGTGCCATCCTGCTGAACTAAAATATTACCGCCATGTGGGTCAGCATGGAATTGACCACCTTCAAGTATTTGCTCTAGAAACAATCGGACAAGTCGTTCCGAAAGTTCACGGAGATTGATGTCATTCTGCTCAAGAAAAGCAATATCTGTAATGCGAGCCCCTTCAATCCATTCCATAACAAGAACGCGACGCGTGGAGAATTCATCATAGTAGACGGGAAAACGAACACCCGGCATACTCGTAAAGCGTTCTGAAAAGCTTCGTCCGTTTTTCATCTCCTGCAAAAAATTCAACTCTGCGCCAATTGTATCAACCATTTCTCCATACAATAAGTTGAAATCTATTTGTTTACTGAATGAAGTGAACCTTTTTATTAACCAAATAACAATTCTCATAGCACGAAAATCGACTCGTAGAATTCGTTCGATATTTGGTCTTTGAATTTTTACGGCAACGGCAGTTCCATCTTTTAATGTGGCCTTGTATACTTCGCCTATAGAGGCCGAAGCAATAGGTCCATCAGAAAGGGTTTCGAGATACCCATCGAAGCTCGTACCCCATTCATCCTCTAGGAGTCTAATCGCTTTTTCTTTAGGAACTGGTGTCACATGATCTGTTAAACCTTCCAATTCTGCAATAAACGATTGAGGCATAATGTCAGCCCGTGTTGACAAGAATTGACCCATTTTAATCATTAAACCGCCTAGCTCTAACGCGATTTCCTTATATTCTTTCGCTTGTTTCGTTACAAGAATTTCCCACTTTTTATTAACTGAAGGCGTAAAGCGGCCCCTATATCTACTTTGAAAAGCCATGATTTGGGTGAAGAATTTCACGGACATCCAAACAATTCGGAAAATCCGGTAAAATGCTAAATGATTCATATAATTTGCCTCCCGATGTATTCCATTATAGACAGTTAAGCTTTTATCGTTCAAAATGGTAGACTTAAAAGAGGTACTTATTATTCTGGAATAGACATGTTAGACTTAAATGTATTCTTATTTAATAAAAGGACGTGTTTTTTTTGATTGGACGTAATGACCCATGCCCGTGTGGCAGTGGAAAGAAGTATAAAAAGTGTTGTGAATCGAATAAAGATTTTTCAGTAAAAGAAGCGCAATCGAGCGAATTAGAAATGATTTTGCAAGCTTTTTATGAAGAATACCCTGAAAAGAAAGACTTGAATCAATTTTTGAGTCTCGTGAAAAAGTGGAGTGAACCACTTCAGCAATATATAGCGGTAGAAATGATTGAAGCGATTGTAATGGATGAATTCTTTTTTCATGAAAAACCTGATATTTGGGAAAGCTATCTAGGCAAACTACAGAAGAAAGTTATCCGACCCTCAGTACTTAAAGTTATAGAAACATGGTCCAATCCCAGAGCATTTATTGGTCAGGTAGTGAATGTGGATGAAAACTATTTATCCGTAAAAAATATATTCGGACAAGAAACAATACGTTTAAGACGTGAAAGTGAAAAACCTGTTCCCATGGATGTACATGTATACTGTTTCATTCTGCCGGACGAATCATCTATTGATAATCACTATTTGGCGATTTCAAGTTTGATATTTTTCCCGACTGACCATGATAAAGTGTTTGACGAGTTCGTACAGCAATTTGAGATGCAACATGAACATTCAATTTCCTCTTTTCTTAAGGAAAATGGAATTTCGTTTTGGAAATTGCTTGGTGAAGATGGATATGATGGAAGTGAATTTACCGATTTTGAAGTAGGTGTCATCCAGGTAGTACTTGATTTTTTAGACAATAATGAACGAGAATCCGAAAGATTATTGGATCTACTAGAGGATTACTTAGTAGAGCAGCAGCCGAATGCACGTAAAGAAGTAGCTATAGCAGCTGGAGCAATTAGATTTGGTCAGGAGAATTCATTTTTTGAACCTCTAGACATGAATATAAAACAGATTGCAGAATGGTTTAAGGTATCCACTTCTTCATTGAACAGGTATTACAATGAATTAAACGAGTATTACCAAAGCAATAAATAAACAACAGGATAGGCTGGAGGAGAGATTCTCTAGCGTCATAAATAATAAATTTATCGAAATGAGATTCTAAAATCCTGAAATAGAAATCGGCCCCATGATGCGAGTAACAATCGTATCACGGGGCTTTTTTAGTAGTGATGTTTCTTCGGGGGAACTGTGTGAGCTGAAATTTTTATAAGCTGAATCCAATGTCTCATAAGAAGTTTTTTCATCATTTCACCAGCACATAAATCGACTTTCTTGTGGGAAGCTATCTTTATATGGAGGTGTGGAAATGGGTAAAAAAACGTCAGGTGATAAGGATGAAGCGGCAAACCTTACATGGTGGCAATTATCCCTAATTGGAGTAGGTTGCATTATTGGTACAGGGTTTTTCCTAGCTTCAAGTTTTGCGATTAAAATGACGGGACCTTCTGTTATCCTAGCCTTTATAATGGCTGCAACTGCAACGTATATTGTATTTGAAGCGCTTGCGAAAATGTCTGCAAAAGATCCACAGAAGGGGTCTTTTCGGACCTATGCAAAAAAAGCATATGGACGTTGGGCAGGTTTTTGTAGTGGCTGGGTTTACTGGTGTTCCGAAATACTCATTATTGGCAGTCAGCTTACTGCGATTTCAATCTTGTCTGGGTTTTGGTTCCCTAACGTAAAATTATGGATATTCGCATCGATTTATGCAGTTTGCGGTTTAATTGTTCTCTTTATTGGTGCAAAAGCGTTTGGGAAATTAGAGAGCGTATATGCTGTAATGAAAATCGCCGCTATTTTTATGTTTATCGTGATCGCTATTTTAGCGCTGACTGGGACAATTGAAGGCGACCAAAATGCAGGAATTCCAGAAACAGTAAATGAATTCTTTCCGAACGGTTTAACAGGGTTTTGGAGCGCACTGTTATTTGCCTTTTATGCTCACGGTGGTATTGAAGTAATGGGCGTGATGGCAATTCATCTGAAAAATAAGGAAGAAGCTCCTAAATCAGGGAAAGTGATGTTGGGGTTGCTTGGAGTAATATACGTTACCGCATTATCCTTAGCACTATTACTATTGCCATACGATAAGTTCAGGGAGAACAAAAGCCCATTTGTTGAAGCATTATCAGGAGTTAGCAATATCGAATTTTTCCCGCATGTGTTTACCGCAGCAATTATTATTGCCGGTTTTTCAACGATGTCTGCGTCTCTTTTTTCGGTAACCACGATACTTGTGACAATATCAGAAGACGGGGATGCCCCTAAAATATTCAGTAAACAAACAAAAAAGAAGTTCAAAATGCCGTTATTTGCAATTGCTTTAACATCAACCGGTCTTGTTCTTTCTATAGTCACATCTTTATTATTGCCTGATAAAGTATATGAATATATAACCACTGCCGCAGCATTAATGCTCCTTTATAATTGGTTTTTCATTTTAACGATGTACCACAGATTAATCGAGACCACTACTGCAGATAAGGTGAAAAGAGTGATTGGAATGATTCTTGTTTTTGGAGCTGTAAGCGGAACATTATTTCATCAAACAAGTCGGCCTGGCTTTTTTATAAGCTTAGGATTTCTCGCGGTAATTGGAATAGTTGTCTTATTGTTGCGAAAGAGATGGAAGAGAGAAGAAGCTCAAAATAGCGCATGATAAGCTTGAATACCAAAGTAAATTCCAAATCCAATCATAGCTAGTGACGAAAAGATGGAAATGACTTTCAAAAGATTGGTGGATAAAAATCTGCGGGCGCCACTTGAGATAGTTGCCATTATAGTATCCCATAAAATGATACCGACTATGATGGCTATGCTATTGATAAGTATTTGATTGCCTGTGAAATTTTTGGCCGTTTCGGCAAGGACTGAACCATAAATCCCTAGCCAAAATAAAATTGTAAGGGGATTCAAAAGTGACATGAAGAAACCTGAAAATAAGGAACGTCTGAGGCGTGTTTTTTTACCAAATCTTAAAGCTAACTCAATTTTATGCAGTGAAAGTAAACTCTCAATTCCGGTATATGTAAGAACAAAACAACCAAATGACCAAAGAATGATCTTTACGAGAGGGAATTCAATAATTTGACCAACGCCGAAGTAAACCATGATCATATACAAGACATCGGCAACTAATGCTCCAATACCAAAAATCCAAGCATGAAAAAATCCGTTCTTTATCCCCGTATCCAGCTGCGCCGCATTAACAGGTCCTACAGGCGCAGCTAAAGATACGCCTAAGAAGATATAGGCAGCTATTGAATTCAAGCAATAATCCTCCCTTAAATTGATGTCTATGCATCCTATTCGAAAGGAGTGACCTGTACAACTATTATAAAGGAGAAATTATAGTGAAGGGAAAATGGTTATTTCATACCCTCGACTTGATTTATATAAGATATTACCTTAGAAATATGATTTGTATTTGTTTGAAGAATGAAATAGTTATTGGATTTGTTGCATATAGTAGATATGAATAATAGCAGGGGGTGTGGTTCCGTTTATTGAAAAGGCACTTTTTATTATCATTACTTTAAGAGTTATTTCAGGAAGTATTGAGATAACAGCTGCAGCGTTAATGTTTAAATTCAATGATTTAGAAAAAGCCTTTTATATCAATACGCTACTTGCCTTAGTGGGTCCCGTAATTTTAATTGTTACGACAGGAATTGCATTACTTGGTCTCGCTGAAAAAGTGTCATTGATGAGAATAGTATGCCTTTTTTGTGGAATATTTCTTATAATTTTTAGTTTAAAATCTGAATGAGAATGCAGCAATACATGTTATTTACATACTTTAATATAAAAGGACCCAATCAGCCATAATAGCTATTAGGTCCTTATTTTTATGTTGTTTTATTTGATTTTTCAATTTCCTCGACTTTGATGAACTTAAAGACAATGAACACAAGGATAATCCCTAATACACCTGCCGTAATGTAACTGACATTGAGAAAGTTTTTCATAGCGAGTGACATAATAGGTGGACCTGCTGCTACGCCGATAAACCTTGCCGAACTATAAAAAGAAGAAACGGTTCCTCTTAACTCTTTTTTTATATTTTCTGTAATAATCGCATCAAGTGCAGGTAATAATGCACCAATCGCAATTCCAACTATACTTGTTACGATTAACAGAAGGATAAGTTTTTCGCTTGTAAACCCGACGAATATGACGCTGGCGGACATCGCAATCAAGCAAATAATCATTACTTTTTTTATCGTCTTGAGATTACCTTTAATTTTACGACCGGAAATAAAGGAGGCAATACAAAGTAGCAGAAGTGGAATGGCCAAAACGAATCCTTTTTTAATACCCTTTATATCATGAACTTTTTCAAGGTTTTCTGATAAGAAAAATAACATGCTGAACAATATAAGCATTACAAGGACTCCATTAAGGAATACAGTATACAACCATTTACCTTCCACTTTGAATACTTTTTTTGTGTTACTTAAAAATTGCTTGAACTTTACTGGCTCATCTTTTTCTTTAGGGACTTTAACGAAGAAAAAGATGAGGGCAAAGGAAATTAAACTAAGTGCTGAGATGGAGAAGAAAGGAAGAAACCATAAAATAGCAGCAAATACTGAACCTAAGATTGGACTTAATACTTTTCCAAACGTGTTCGACGTTTCAATAATACCTAAACAAGAACTCGTTTTTTCATCATCATCCTGGTAAAGGTCACCCACGAGTGGCAAAACGATTGGCATGGCTCCAGCTGCTCCTACTCCCTGCAGAATCCGTCCCACAATAATCATTGTGTATGGGTCATTCATTTTCCATGAAGCGAATCCGGCAATCAGACCACCGATTAAAGCGAAGATTAAACTCGGCAAAATCACCATTTTCCTACCAAAGCGGTCTGATAAATAACCGGCTACTGGTATTAGAAAAATTGCCGCAACTGAGTAGCTTGTAATGATCATACTTGATTGAAATGATGTGATACCAACTTTTTCTTCCAGTATCGGGAGCACTGGAATAAGCATGGAATTCCCAAGCGTCATGATGAGAGGAATTGAAGCCATGCTTACAATGCACCATACACTTACTTTATCTGCACTTTTGTCCATTACCACACCTCGATAATTCCTGATTTTGATTAGTAAAGGTATGGTTTCCTTGCCTGTGCAATTTATGCGTTTAATATTTATCTTTTGAACTATTCAAATAACTAGGGAAGATACTATGTAAAAATTTGAAATGATTCTTATGAAATTTTAAGATGGTTTATAAAAATAACGTTTGAAAAGCCTGAATACCAAAGTATATTCCGAATCCGATCATGGATACGGATGAAATAATGGAAACAATCTTCAAAAACTTGGTGGATAATAATTTACGAGCGCCACCAGATAAAAAGGACATTATTAAATCCACAAACATAATACCAACCAAAATTGCAATGCTATTTAAAATAATTTGATATTCTGTAGAAGCACTAACTGTTTTCGCGAGGATAGAACCATAGATTCCTAGCCAAAAGAGGATGGTAAGTGGATTCAACAACGACATGAAGAAACCTGATAGTATTGATTTTCTAAGTCTGACTCTTTTTCCAAATCTTAATTTCATCTCAATTTTATTTAGTGATAGTAAATTTTCTATACCCGTATACATAAGTACAAAACAGCCGAACGACCAAAGAATTATTTTCATTAAAGGTGAATCAATAAATTGACCCACTCCAAAATATACTATGAACATATACATGATGTCGGTTGTCAAAGCACCCAGACTAAAAAACCAAGCATGAAAAAATCCACTTTTAATACCCGTATTTAATAAGACGGATTTAACAGGTCCAATTGGTGCAGCCATAGATATGCCTAAAAAGATATAGGTGAATATAGAATTCATGAATAGCCCTCCAATAAAATGATGTCCTTGCATTTTATTCAAAGACAATTACTTATAGGACTATTTAAAGGGGAAATTCTAAAGTAATGTTTGTGGTTGAATTTTATCCCTTTGGATTATTAACATGAGCTTAAGTTGCGATAGCTTCGTATATCCGATTAAAGATTTTTTAAATAGCTGATTCGCTAAGTGATTTTTTGTAAAAAAAAGGGTCATCGTCGTAGAGTGAAGCTATGAGAAGAAATGTGTAAGCAAGCTTGTCAATATGACAAGACTGTGGCAGTATATAAGCATATAAGGCACCCCTATATATTTTTAAAATTGTTGAGAGTAAATTGCTAGCAATATATGTCTGGTTGAAATGCCTATAATGAATGGAGGAAATGAAATAATGGTAAACCTACCAAATTGCCCAAAATGTAATTCAGAATACACTTATGAAGATGGGACACTTCTTATTTGTCCAGAATGTGCTCATGAATGGTCTTTTGAATCAGAATCCGAAAGTAGTGAGCCTGAAAAGATTTATAAAGACAGCAATGGAAATGTTTTATCCGATGGTGATTCTGTGACAGTGATTAAAGATCTTAAAGTAAAAGGAAGTTCATTAGTCGTTAAAAAAGGAACCAAGGTAAAAGATATACGTTTGGTAGATGAGGATCATGATATTGATTGTAAAATTGATGGAATCGGAGCTATGAAACTTAAAACTGAATTTGTTAAAAAATTATAGAAAGCTATTCATGCAAGGGCTTCAATTTCTTTCATAAGTAAGTTCAGAAAACAACACCCATTAATTCACGTATTCGTTATGTCACGAAGTACTGCAAAGGAGAGACTCCATATACTTGAGAGTCTCTTTTTTTGGTACTTAATAGGGTATTATACGAGGAATGTTACACTTTCATATGCTGGTATATGATAACTTTGTGAATCTAAGGAGAATTATGAAATAACTTGAGTTTGACCGTGAAAATGCTGATATAATGAAGTTTAACTCTTTTAAGTAATTGGTTATTTTGTTTATAGCACATATGATCTAACTGAAAAGATTGTATGTTCGTTTATAGAAAGGTGTAGAATACATGAAACTTCAATTTTATAATCATGCGTTTACTGAACTCATAGAAAACTATACATTAACCGACGAACAGCTACGATTTACTGGGACACCCAATGATGCCATTGATCTATCGAATACAGAGCAGAATCGCTATTCGATTTTAGCAGTAAAAAACGAGCAACTGGTAACGTTCTTTAGCCTACATAAAGGTGAAGGGGTCAAGCCTTTTTCACCGAATGACAATGCAATATTAATTAGAAGTTTTTCAACGGATTTTCATCAACAAGGTAAAGGTTATGGTAAGAATGCTTTAATGCTTTTACCAGAGTTTGTTAAAAGTAATTTTAAAGATATTGATGAGATTGTACTAGCTGTAAATGTTAAAAATGAGAAAGCCCAGGCTTTGTATAAAAAATGTGGCTATATTGATGAAGGCGTACGAGAGATGGGGAGGAGCGGAGAACTTATTGTGATGAGTTACCACTTGTAAGAAAAGAATTAATTTTTCGATTAGCAAAGCAACTAATTGAGACGAAGGAAAAATTAATGAAATAGTCGGTAGATCATAATGAGAAAGGAATTGAAGAGGATGAAACAAGTTAACAGTTATATCGATACGGTTTTTACGAAGCAAGATGCTCTTTTGCAGGATGTGATTTCTTCTATTGAAGAAAACGGTATGCCTGCCATATCGGTATCCCCTTCTTCTGGCAAGCTGCTAACGATGCTAATCTCTATTTCAGGTGCTAAGAATATACTTGAAATTGGTGCACTTGGCGGCTATAGCGGAATTTGCCTTGCTAGAGGATTTGGAAGTGAAGGGAAACTAACCTCCCTTGAATTGGAAAAGGATTATGCAAATTTGGCCTCCAGTAATCTAGCTAAAGCTGGCTTTGGCGACCAAGTCTCCTATATGACAGGCGCTGCTTTGCAAAACCTGGAGAAACTAGTCGACAATCATCAGCGATTTGATTTTTTCTTTATTGATGCAGATAAAGAAAACTATGAAAATTACTTGGAATATTGCATTCAGCTTGCAGATTCAGGTGCTTTAATCGTGATGGATAATGTGCTTGCTGGTGGTAGTGTAGTGGACCAAAGTGCAAAACCTAAACGCTATACCGAAATAATGAAGAAGTTTAATGAAACCGTAGCCAACCATCCTCAATTAGAATCGCTTCTTGTTCCAATCGGTGATGGGCTGACGCTTTCAAAAGTAAAGAAGTAATTGGAGAATGCCTTATTCTAATCTGTTCGAAAGCATCTGATTGAGGATGGAATCTTTATTTTTGAGAAGAGAAATCCGATATTCCACGAGTTGGGAGCTGTTGATGGGTACGAGCAAAAGTATATTGATAAATATGGAAATCGGTTCATTGAATCCCAGCGTGATGAATATGATTCTATGGCACAAATATTGCATTGTTATACTAATCGGCAAATTCATCAGAGAGACACTTTAATCGCTAAAGAGCAAGATGGTATTTCCTTGCGCTATACATTTCCACTTGAAATGGAAAGAGTACTTAAGAATAATGGATTTGAGATCATTCAAGTATTCGGTGATTGAGATAAAAATGAGCTCAATGCAAAAAGTGTTTCGATGGTGTATGTATGTAAAGTTATAAACTAAAAGTAGCCAAGTTCTGAAATCACTCAGAACTTGGCTTTTCTTTAGACGGCGGCTAATAGAAAGCTTAATCATACAGCTATTTTGTATGTGTTTTCTCAGGAACCTTTCTTCGAATGAACAGAAAACACCAAATTGCACCAATCAGCCAAAAAACACCCGCAAAATAGCCTGCAATTACATCACTAGGGTAATGAACACCTAAATGAACCTCCCACGACTGAAGTCACGGGTGTTCTTGGCTTAATCATAAAAGTTTTGTTTAGTAACCAAGAAACATTGTCCGTTATGAATGGAGTAACCCGAGTCAAAGCTACTGGGGAATTTCCTCCAGCCCAAAACTAGACAAAGCCCTTGTTAACTACTACCTGAGTTATCAAGGGCTCAAAAGTCTGTTATCTTGTTAAGGGAATTTTATTCATCAATCTAAATTGAGCTATTGTATAGCAAAGGTTACATACCAACTTGAATTTATCAGTATATCTTCATATAACGTTCAACTTCCCAAGGATGCACAGTAATTCGGTAACTTTCCCATTCCAATTTCTTCTCTGCCATAAAGTTTGTGAAAATATGCTTGCCAAGAGCTTCTTGGATAATTTCATCTTTACCAAGTGCGATGAGTGCGTGATCAAGGTCAGTTGGTAAGGTACCGATTCCTAATTCTTGAAGCTCGGAATATTGCATTTCATAAATATTACGATCAACGGGCTTCGGTGTCTCAAGTTTACGTTTGATGCCGTCTAAGCCAGATTTTAAAATAGTCGCCATTGCAAGATATGGATTTGCTGCCGAGTCAACGGAACGGACTTCGATTCGAGTGCTTATGCCCCGGGAAGCAGGGATTCGGATAAGCGGACTGCGGTTTTGAGCGGACCAGGCGATGTAGCATGGTGCTTCGTAGCCAGGTACAAGTCGTTTGTAGGAGTTAACTGTCGGATTTGTCACTGCTGTAAAACCAGGAGCATGCTCAAGAACCCCAGCCATGAACTGATATGCTATTGTGCTCAATTGTAATTCACCATTTTCGTCAATAAAAGCATTTTTACCATCTTTAAATAGGGAAACATTGCAATGCATACCCGATCCGCTGACGCCGAATAGAGGTTTTGGCATGAAGGTTGCGTGTAAACCATGCTTTCGTGCAATCGTTTTGACTACGAGTTTGAATGTTTGGATATTGTCGCAAGCGGTTAGTACATCCGCATATTTGAAGTCGATTTCGTGTTGTCCTGGTGCACACTCATGGTGGGATGCTTCAATTTCGAAACCCATTTCCTCTAGCTCCAAAACGATGTCGCGTCGACAGTTTTCTCCAAGGTCCATTGGGGCAAGGTCGAAATAACCGCCGTTATCGTTTAGTTCCATTGTTGGTTGCATGTTCTCATCAAGCTTGAATAAGAAAAATTCTGGTTCAGGTCCGAGGTTGAAATCTGTGAATCCGAGCTCTTTCATCTCTTTTAATACACGTTTTAAATTGCCACGAGGATCACCTGTAAACGGAGAACCGCTAGCAAGAGAGATATCACAGATCAACCGTGCAACTCTGCCTTTACCTGAAGGCCAAGGGAATACCATCCACGTGTTAAGATCCGGTATGAGGTACATATCCGATTCCTCGATTCGTACAAATCCTTCGATTGAAGAGCCGTCGAACATCATCTTATTATCTAGTGCTTTTTCGAGCTGGCTGATGGGAATTTCCACATTTTTGATCATTCCTAAAATGTCGGTGAACTGAAGTCGAACGAAATTCACATTTTCTTCTCCTACAAATTTGCGAATATCTTCTTTTGTATAATTCCTCATCATGCCACTCTCCTTAAGTATCGTTAATTACGGATTACTCCATAACATTTTTCTATAATATAGCAAAAAGTTTCCATTAACAAGAAATTTTTTCAGTGACATCATTCCATGAAAAAGGCCAACGTTAAATGAGCTATTATTCAAAATCATATTTACCCAAGCGTTTTTTTGTTTGCTCTCTATTATTAAAATAAAGGATCGACTTGCGCGAGGCAGTGCTAATGCGCCTACGCTCAATTTAATATATATATTCAATACTTCGTCTTATACAAGCTTTGCGAGTTATCAATTATATTAATTAAAACTTCCAGTAGTAGTGGAGTTTCGGGTATAATAGAAAGAAGTAAAAATACCATCATTCGATATAAAGGGGGATTTCTTATGACTGAAAATCATGAAACAAACGAGCAAGATGCACCAAAGAAAAAAATTAGCTTAAAAGAAGCGATGCAAAAACAATTAGAAGCAAAGAAGAATCAAAACGCCGATAACAATAAAAAAGGTAATTCAATACAAACTGCAAAAAAAATGCAAAGCCAACAAACGAAAAAAGTTAGTAGCGCACGCAGAAAAATGGGTTCTTAAAAATAAAACGCAAACCATCGGCTACCTTGGTTTGCGTTTTTTCAATACAATACTACAATTACGTACCATGGGCTAAAACTCTAAACATGAATGTATAAAAAGGGTATGTGTTTCAACAGATAATGGTACAATACATATTGAAGGGTTATCATACGATATCCCCTTGCATAAACAGGATATTGAAACAGAAGGAGATTGGATTACTTGAATAATGGTATAAAAAACGAAATGCCTCCAAACTATGATGAATTAAGGAAGGCAGTAAACAGGACGTCGAATTGGAGAGTCCGTTTAGATGCTATCGAAGAATTGGGACAGTGGAAACATAAAAGGACTATCGATGTACTGCTGCATAGAATGAACAACGATGCCGTCTATAAAGTGGTAGAAGCGGCTTACCGTAATCTTGTGAAGTTTGGCGAAGATGTGCAGCTACCGCCAAGAAATAAATTTGAGTTAATTAAAGATGCTAATAAAGTCTTCTTCAGAATTAAGAAAAGTTTGCCGGCAGGCCATACGTACGAAGAGTACAAAGAAAAGTTGAAGAACATGAGACTTGATTTGTATGACACGTATGAAGGGGATAAGGGTGCAGAGTTTGATGAATGGCTCCAAAACACCTGGGAGACGACAAAGGGGAAATAGATTGAAGGGATTTTTGGGGGACATCCCCCAAAAATCCTTCAATCAACCGTATTTTAATAATTTATCGCATCATCGAATGTTACTACAGAATTTTTTATCTTCTTCAAATACATGACCATACAGTGTATTTCCTAAGTGCATTGCAATTAACGTAGCAGGATTTCGAATTAAGATAGTATCAAATGCATTATTAAAACTTCAGCAAGGGTAGCTGTTGAGGCTATCAATAAATAATCATTTTTAGACACACTTTCTCCTCTGAATAACTTAATTTTCAACTAACATTTTCGATATAGTTTCAATGTTAACTAGAAATCGCTGATAACAATAGTTCTGCGATTTTTTTATTTTTGACGCCCTCGTACCAAATCTATCTCTCGTTCTATCCACGGTCAGTTTTTTGTTTTCGAAGTCTATATCTTTCCACTTCAACCCCTATACTTCCTAAGTTAAACCCACAATTATTGCTAAATAGTTTTTTAAATGTACCCACCAACAAGAAAAAAATGAACTCAATGAGTTATCGTGAAATGTTGAACCGGGATATAGCAGATAAATCATCACTTAAATATAGAGAAAAACCTATTCTTCTTAGGTTTGGCTAAAAGTGATCCGGTTACTTTCTTCGCGATAAACTTTGCAGGATTCTTCATCGCAGTTGCTTCACCCTTACCTCAACCAGGAATAACGGCTTTCTTTACTGATCTTTTTACATGCGATTGTATCATTTTTAACGGTGAGCATGGTTTTTTAATCTAAACTTTAACCCCTTCATTCAAACTAGAATACACAAACTATTAAAATGAGGTCGAAATATAAAAGGAAATCCAGTGTAGGATTCCCATAAGAATAATTTTTTACAGAAATCAGGATAATCGCCAAGCCGGAATTAATGAGTGAAATTGAAAAAAGTAGCTCACCACAACATGAATTATCGAATATAAAACTGGTTAATGGGGATTACCCTGTTGATGGTAAACTGGGCAGAAGGGGGCTTAGTTAATCGAGTAGGAGGGAGTGATTAACTCCCGACCTCTCACACCACC